>NZ_JBRIIO020000004.1:0-103725 GCF_052976845.2 Nakamurella sp. GG22
CACCGGCTGCCCGACTCTCAGCGAAACCGCCTGCAGGCCTTCACGTCCCGATGACGCGAGCACATCGGCAGCGGCCGAGGTTGACCCGAGCAGCATTGACGCCCGCTGCACGGCCTTCGCCGGCACCCCGAATGCCTCGGCCAGCCCGTCCTGAACGAGGGCATCCAGTGCGCCCTGCCGGATCTCGTCGAACACCAGGCCCCGCAGCAGCCGCTGCTCGTCCTCGGTCGCGCGGCCGAACAGCTCGCCGACAGCAGCCGCCCGCAGCACCGCTGAGCCCTGGCCGCCGATGGTCGCGATGTCCTGGAAGGCGGCATCGACGTCGTGCACCGTGAGCGATGCGGTCCCGGCGGGCGGCGGCAACGCGCTGAGCGATGCCCAGCCCACCCCGGTCCGCCGCTGTCGCAGACTGCCGGACAGGTAGGTGACGACGAGAAAGAGCTCGGACGGCTGCGCCGGTGCGGTCGTCCCGGGCTCTGCCGGCGGCGGCTCGGCCGACCGGAGGGCCGCGGCGATCAGTTTCCGCTTGGCCAGCCGGGAACGGGTGGCGGCGACATCGGCCGAGGTGACGGCGAGCTGGGCGAACAACACCCGCCCATGATGACCCGCCGCACCGACAACGGCCGGACAGCACCGGCGATCGCCGGCGGTCCGGGCCGGGCCGGGCCGATCCAGGCCGATCCGGGCCTGGACTACCGATCCGGTCGCAGCTGCACCGCCATCAGTGCCTGCCGCGCCTGTTCGGCGGGAACCCCGGCGGCCACGGCCAGCAGCGCGGCCCGCCACCCGGCGACCAGCACCTCGGCCACCGGGGGCGGGATGGGACGGCAGAGCAGGGCAAGGAAATCAACCAGCTGGTCATCCGTCGACCCGCCGGGTGGCTCGCCGAGCAGCCGGGGAACGTTCTGTCGCACCGCGAAGTCGAAGCCGACCAGCAGTGCGGCGCTCACGGCCTCGGACCGCCCGGTGGTTGCGCCCGCTGCACCCTCCATCCGATCCAGGACCCGACGCTCGACGTCGCCGCGGACGAACAGGTAGAGACCCAGCTTGCTCTGGAAGTGGTGGTAGAGAGCGCCTGTCGTCACGCCGGCCTTGGCGGCCAGATCGCCGACCGTCACCTCGTCGAAGGGCTGCTCCCCGAACGCCTGCACGGCGGTCAGGGCCAGGCGCCCCTTCGGTGATGTCGACACCGGAACCCACTCGCGCATGGGTACATAATGCCTTTACGCTGGACGCCTATTCAACTACGGCTGCCGGCCACGACACGGAAGGCGTTCCGATGAAGGTGCTGCGATGAAGCTCGAGTTCCTCTTCGCTCCCACGGCGGACCTGGGCGCCTCACTGGCGCTGTACCGGGACACCTTCGGGTGCGAGGAGATGTGGCGGGAGGGCGAGGCCACCGTAGCGCTGTCCATGCCTGGCACCGATGTACAGCTGATGCTCGACGCCAATGACCCGACCGCACCGCCCGGGCCGTTGTTCGTCGTCGAGAGCGTGCAGGCATTTCACGAGAAGCGACCCGGGACATTGCATGTCGTCGAGGAGCCGGCGGAGATCCCCGGCGGCTACCTGGCGACCTATCGGGACGCCGGTGGGATGACGATCTACGTGATGGACCAGACCACCGACGCGGAATAGGGCCGGCGCGCTCCGGCGGTCAGGCCCGCGGGCCCAGCGAGAAGCTCGTGACCTTGCCCTTGTCGAACCGCAACTCCGCGGTACCGACGACCCGGCCGCCGTCCTCACCGGCAGGTGTGCGAATCCGCCAGCGGACGTGGTCGCCGGCCAGTTGCTTGCGGGTCAGATCCACCTCGACGTCGGCGGCCAGCAGGTCGGTGGCGAATTGCCGGGCGGTGCGCAGCCCGATGATCGGCCCTCGCGGAGCGAACGGGGCCTCCGAACACAGCACCGTCGCGTCGGTGAAGTAGCTGACGATCGATTCGGGATCCCTTGTCAGCCAGGCCTGCTCGAATCCCAGAGCGGTGATGAAATCGGCGGTGCGCTGCTCGCCCTGGTCGATCAGCTCGTTGAGGAACACAGGATCACGGTTGATCTTCGACGCCGCGCCCATCATCAGCGACCGGGACGAGCGGTTCATCTGGATGATGCGGATGGTGATCGGCTTGTACTTGCCCGGTGCCAGCAGTTTTTCCTCGAGCATGGTGTCGATCGTCTCGATGAAGTGCAGCTCCTGGTAGAGCGACAGGTTGCCGGACAGCTCGTTGCGCCGGTCGGCGATCTCCACCACGGTCCGCGGTTCGCTGTCCGTCTGCTTGGCGTTGATCTGGATCACCCAGATCTCGTCCGGCGCCGTGTCGAGAAGCTCACGCACCGGCGGGTTCTGGGAGAACAGGCCGTCCCAGTACACGCCGCCTGCCTCGTGCACCGACCGGAAGAGATTGGGGATCGCCGCCGACGCCATCACCGCCTCCGGGGTGATCTCCGCGCGTCGGCTGTCGAACGCCTTGAAATCGCCGGACACCACGTCAACGGCGCCCAGCAGTAGTCGCGGCGCCTCGGGGTCGTCGGCGACGGCCTTCAGGGATCCGAAGTCCACGGATTTGCCTAGCAGGGCCTTCAACTGCGCGAACGCCAGATCCGATGCCGGGCTCTCGTACGGGCTGACGGCCGGGGTGGCCACGTAATTGGCCAGCTCGCTGACCCAGAGCGTCCAGGCGTTGAGCAGTTGCTCCGGGATCGAGGACGCCGAATTGTCGTCCCAGAACCGGCGGAGCAGCTCGCCGGCCCTGGTCGGTCGGCCATCGACGAGCGCGGACCACGCCAGCAGGGCGCAGACCGCGCCGCCCGATGTCCCGCTGAGTCCGACGATGCGATACCGGGCGAGCACGTCGTCGCTGAAGATACGACTGAGAACGCCTGCGGTGAAAGCGGTGTGGCTGCCGCCTCCCTGGCAGGCGATGGCGACCCTCGGCCTGGCGTCCTGAACGCTCATGTCACTCCTCACCGCCGGTGATCGTGAGCCACGCTGACAGCTGCGGCTCACCGCGAGGATACGGGTGGTCAATCCCGAATCGTCCTGGTTCCCCACCGCTGGCCGACGGTGCTGCACCCCGCGGCGAGGATGCACAGGACCGGAACGATCAGGAACGCGGACCGCACGCCGAGTTGGTCGGCCAGCGCGCCGAGCAGGAACGGCCCGAGGCCGGAGGCCAGCCCGACCCCGATGCTCATGACGGCAATCGCCTTGTCCGGCTGCCCGCCCGAAAGGGCCATGACCATGGCCGCGCCCAACGGGTACTGGCCGGCCACCCCGAGCCCGACGATCAGCAGACCGCCGACGGCCGCGACGGGGGACGTGAACAGCCAGACGATGAGCCAGCCGCCCGCCGTCACCCCGACGCTGACCAGGAACAGGACCAGCGAGGACCGGCGGGTGGCCAGCGCACCGACCAGCAGCCTGCCCAGCGCCATCCCGCCGACGACGGCGGACACGGCGCCGCTGGCCGTTCCGGGACTCATGCCCGTCCGGTCGGTGAGCAGGTCAGGTGTCCAGGTGACCATGCAGAACTCGATCGCGACCGAGCTGACGACCGCGGCGGCCGCCGGCCAGTACGCCCTGGGCAGGCCGCGGAAGGTGAAGCTCGCGGTGCCCACCGGCACCGCCGCATAGGCGGGCACCCGGCGCTGCCGGGTGACCAGGATCAGCGCGACAACGGCGAACGGGATGACCAGCACCATCGCCGCGCGCCAGGTCCAGCCGGCCGCGGTGGCAACTCCCACGGCCAGCGGGGTGATCAGACCGACCCCGGCCGCCGCCGCGTTGCCGGTACTGAGCAGCGATGGGCCGTAGACACCGTTGTGCGCCTGCAGAACGGTCGTCGAGGTGTTCACCGCGACCGCGCCACCGATGCCGATGACGATCATCGCCGGCAGGGTGACCGCGAGTTCGGCTCCGGACAGCAGAGATCCCGCGGTGAACAGCAACACTCCGATGGTCAACGCGGCGATCCCACGCTGCGCGACGCCGTACCGATGCCACCGGCGGGCGAGGTTGACCCCGGTGAAGCCCGCGATCACGACGCCGACCGCCAGCATCAGGCTGTGCAGGCCGGCGACCGCGCTGCTGGTTCCCAGTTCGTCGCGGAACAACGGGAGCGCGGGACCCAGCCCGTAGAGGAACCAGGTGTAGGTGCAGAGGGTCGCGAACGCGGCGAGTGAGGCCGCGTCGGGCTTGGCGCTCCGCGGGCCGGCCTCCTCGGACTGTTCGTCCTCGGACTGTTCGCCGATGGCGCTCACCGGTCGGCCGTCACGGCTGGAGCACAGCGGGAGGACTGAGCAGTGCGCACAGTAAAAGGCTGACAGATGTTTTCGCCGCCGGATGCCAGCGGTGGTTCCGCGGACCGCGGAATACCCCGGGCCGGATGCCGTTACGGTGACCAGAGACCGTTCCCGCGCCCGATTCGAGGTCTGTATGACGACGCCGGACCTACAGCCCGAATCCGTGCCCTCCGCCGGGCGGGCGGAGGGCACTGAGAAGCCCGCCGTGGCGCCGAAGTCCGGCCGCATCCATCCCGCCTGGATCGTGGCCGCGGTGTCGTTCATCGCGCTGATCGGGGCGGCGGGTTTCAGGTCCGCACCCGGGGTGCTGATCGTGCCGCTGCAGGACGAGTTCGGCTGGTCGCGCGGGCTGCTGTCGGTCGCGGTCGGGACCAACCTGGTCCTGTACGGGCTGACCGCCCCGTTCGCGGCGGCGCTGATGGACCGATTCGGTATCAGGACCGTCACCAGTTGTGCGCTGGTGATGGTCGCGCTCGGCTCCGGGCTCTCGGTGTTCGTGACCGCCGGGTGGCAGCTGGTGCTGCTGTGGGGCGTTTTGATTGGCCTCGGCACCGGCTCGATGGCGCTGGTGTTCGCGGCCACCATCGCCAACCGGTGGTTCGTCCGGCGGCGCGGGCTGGTGATGGGTGTGCTGACCGCGGCGGGGGCAACCGGCCAACTGGTCTTCCTGCCGCTGATGGCCTGGCTCGCCGAGGGCTACGGCTGGCGGGCCGCCTCGCTGATGGTCTCGGTGGCCGCGCTGGCCGTGGTGCCGCTGGTGCTGATCTTCGTGCGGAACTACCCGTCGGACCGCGGTGTGCTCCCCTACGGGGCGCCTGCGCTCGAGCCGTCGGCCGAGGTGAGCCCGGGCCATCTCGCGCGGGGTGACGACTTCGAGCTCGCCGTCCGGTCCGGCAGCGCCGTGAAGCGAACGTTACGCACCCTGGTGGAGGCCGCGCACACCCGCACGTTCTGGGCGCTGGTCGGCGGGTTCGCCATCTGCGGGGCCACCACCAATGGCTTGATCGGAACGCATTTCGTCCCGGCCGCCCACGACCACGGGATGCCGACCACCACCGCCGCCGGGCTGTTGGCCGTTGTCGGGATCTTCGACGTCGTGGGCACGATCGCCTCCGGGGCGCTGACCGACCGGATCAACCCGCGCATTCTGCTGGCGGTCTACTACGCGCTCCGCGGCGTCGGCCTGCTGATGCTGCCGTCCCTGCTGACCGACTCCGTGCACCCGAGCATGCTGGCCTTTGTCATCGTCTACGGGCTGGATTGGGTGGCCACGGTCCCGCCGACCGCGGCTCTGTGCAGGGAGGTGTTCGGCGAGTCGGGGACGATCGTCTTCGGCTGGGTGTTCGCCGCGCACCAGTTCGGCGCCGCCATCGCCTCCGTCGGGGCCGGCGTGATCCGTGACCTGACCAGTGACTACACCATGGCCTGGCTGGGCGCGGCCGGCCTCTGCGTGGTGGCCGCGTTCCTCTCGCTGGGGATCAGGCGGGTCCCGACTCTGTCCGAAGTCGGGCATCCAGGCGGATGATCTGACGGATGGACCGACGGGCAGCGGGCGCGGTGGTGCTGATCGCCGCCGTGCTGGTCGCCCTGGCCATCCCGACCGTGACCGGTCGTCGCATCGCCGGATCCGCCGCACGGCTGTCGACGGCGGATGCGCCCGAGCTCGGCCAGTGCCTGTCTGCCGCTCCCGAACCGACCCTCGCGTACGGCCGGGTGACGGCGTTCGCCGCGCCGGCCGGTCCCTGCGGGGCCGCCAATTACGGCGAGATGGTTTTCGTGGCACCGGATTTCAGGGCTTTCCCGTCGACCATGGTCTTCGATCGGACGTCGTTCGTCGATCCGGGTGACTGCGATCCACCTGCCCGCGAGTACCTCGGCTGGGAACCCGCGGGTTCGTCCGGCAGCGCGGGGCCGACGGACACAGCACGCGCATTGGCCGACTGGCGTCCGGTCCTGACCCAGACACTGGTGCTGATCGGCCCCGACAAGGCTCAGTTCCTCGCGGGCCAACGCTGGATCGGCTGCGCGATGCTGCCCAGGAAGGCCCCCTATTCCGGATCGCTGAGGACCGGTGCCGCGTCCGGGGCCTTCCCGGCAGCGGATGCCTACGGGTCTTGCCGGGCGCAGCCGTCCGCTGCCGGGCGGCGGGAGCTGCCGTGCTCCGTGGCGCACGACGCCGAGATCTTCGGCTGGTCGGCAACCAGCGGGTGGGGTGCGCCGACCGGCGGTTCTGCCGAGCCTGGTCCTGCGGAGCCCGGCCCCGCTGCGTCGGACGAGGAGTCGATCATGGCGTCCTGCCGGGCGCTGGTGACGGCGGTGACCGGGATGATCGATCCGAGTGCGGGCGGATCACTGCGGGTCGTGGTGGAGACCGACCGGGCTTCGGAGGCGGCCGGCAGTGGGAGGGCGACGTGCCTGGTCGAGGTGGTGGCCGACAGCAGGCTCGGCGGCGGGCTGACCTGGATCAGGCCTCAGGGCCGGTAGGCCTCGAGCACCGCGGCGGAGAGCCGCGGCCAGCGATCGGCGGCCCACGGTCCGAACGGGGTGTCGGACACCGAGACGCAGGCGAGTCCGGCGTCCGGGTCGACCCAGAGGAAGGTCCCGGCCTGGCCGAAGTGCCCGAATGTGCGCGGTGAATTGCCCGGTGCTGTCCAATGCGGGGACTTCCCGTCGCGGATCTCGCAGCCCAGCCCCCAGTCGTTGTGCTCCTGCCTCCCGAAGCCGGGCAACACGCCGCGCAGCCCGGGAAAGGCAACAGTCGAGGCCAGCGACACCACTTCGGGGAGGAGCAGTGTCGGTACCAGGAGGGCATGCGCGAGGGCGGCGAGGTCAATGATCGGTCCCCGCGCGCCGTGCGCCGGGTCGCCCTGCAGTTCCGTCCCGTCCATGCTCAGCAGGTCCAGCACCCGGTCGGCCAGTTCGTCGGCGAACGGGCGACCGGTCCGATCCGCGAGATGCTCCGCCGCCAGGTCGATCCCGCGGTTCGAGTACGAACGTTTGGCGCCCGGACGGCCGATGACCAGGTCCTCGTCCAGAGCCAGCCCCGACGTGTGGGACAACAGGTGGCGCAGCGTCGCACCGGGCGGGCCGACCTCGTCGTCCAGGCTGACGACACCCTCGATGGTCGCGTCCAGCACCGTGAGCGCGGTCAGCACCTTCGTCACCGACGCCCACGGGTGGGACTTGCCGTCGTCGGCGATGTCCAGCACACCGGTCGGGCCGACCACCGCGACGTCGGCGTATCCGACCGGCCAGTCGGCGATCTCGGCGCGCAAATCCATGGTTGGGAGTGTGCCAGCATCGCTGTCGTGCCCGACACCGACACCGACACCGACACTGTGCTGGGCCACCCGCCGCAGACCATCAGGCTGATCGACGAGACGGGCGGGCGGGCCGATGGCGATCGGGATCCCGTTCTCGACGTGGCGCTCGGCGCCTTCCTGCTCCAGCAGGTCGGCGCGGGCGGATCGGAACTGCTGCGGGTGTACCGGCCCAGGCCGACGCTGGCGTTCAGTGGTCGGGACTGTGTGTCCCCGGGCATCGGCGCCGCGGCCGCGGCCGCGGTCGCCGCCGGGTTCGCCCCGGTGCGCCGGGGTCCCGGTGGCCGCGCGGCCGCGTACCACCCGGGGACCGTCTGCCTTGATCACATCGGCCCGATCGCCACCGACCCGACCCGTCCCGGCAGTGGCCCGGACGTCGACCAGATCCGGCCGCGGTTCACCTTGTTCGCCGATGTGCTGACCGGTGCGCTCCGCTCGCTGGGAGTGGATGCGCAACTCGGTCCGGTGCCGGGCGAGTACTGCCGGGGCGAGTTCAGCATCAACGACGGACGCGGTCACAAACTGGTGGGCACCGCGCAACGACTGGTCCGTGGCGCGTGGCTGTTCGGCACCGTCATCGTCGTCGAGGACGCCGATACCGTGCGCTCGGTGCTCGAGGAGGTGTACCGGGCTCTCGAACTGGACTGGGATCCGGCGTCGGTCGGTGCGGTGCGTGATGTCGCCCCCGACGTGGGGCCGGCCGAGGTGGTGGCCGCGGTCGTCGACGCCTACCGGCAGATCGGCGAGTTGATCCCGGCAGACCTGCCGGCGGGCGCGCTCGACATCGCCACCGGCAGGCGTGACCTGCACCTCGTGACGGGCTCCGGCCGCTGACGAACCGGCTTCTCGGGCAAAGCGGGGCATTCGGCGCACCTATCGTCATACCCGTGACGCAGACAGCACCCCACGGAATCGACACCGACGACCTCGCGACCTGCTTGCGGGTGATCGCCGCGACCGAGCAGCTTCCTCCCGAGCACCCCGACGCCGTCGCGGTGCGGCGGGCGACCGCGGGAATCTTCAAGGCCGTCAAGCAGGCCCGCAGGGTGCAACGGCGCGACGCGGTCAGCACTGCCGACCAGGCGGTGGTGGCTGCGACCGCAACAGGTTCCCCTGGCCGGATCGATGACGAGACCGAGGGCATCCCGCTGGTGTCCACCGCGGTGGGCGCGCTCGCCGGCACGTTCACCCGACCGCGGCCGTGCTACATCTGCAAGAAGGACTACGTGCAGGTCGACGCGTTCTATCACCAGCTCTGCCCTGCCTGCGCGGCAGTCAACCACCAGCACCGCAACGCCCGCACCGACCTGACCGGACGCCGCGCGCTGCTCACCGGCGGCCGGGCCAAGATCGGCATGTACATCGCGCTGCGGCTGCTCCGCGACGGCGCGCACACCACCATCACCACCCGGTTCCCGACCGACGCCGTGCGCCGCTTCACCGCCCTCCCGGACAGTGCGGACTGGCTGCACCGGCTGCGCGTCGTCGGGATTGACCTGCGCGATCCCGCTCAGGTGGTGGCACTGGCCGACGCCGTCGCGGAGGCCGGTCCGCTGGACATCCTGATCAACAACGCAGCACAGACGGTCCGCCGGTCACCCGGTGCGTACGCGCCGCTGGTCGCGGCCGAATCGGATACGTTGCCGGACGGGCCGCTGCCCGAACTGCTCACCTTCGATCACATTTCCGACGCGCACCCGCTCGCCCTGGCCGGTTCGCTGTCCGAGCACCCGCTGCCGCACCTGCCGGCGGGGCGGACCGGCGCGGAGATCTCCCGGTTGGCCCTGCTCGCCGGGTCCGCGTCCACTGAGCTGGTCGCCGCCGGCCGTGCGATCGACGCGGGCGGGCTGGTGCCGGACCGCGGCCGGAACAACAGCTGGACCCAGCGGGTCGACGAGGTCGACGCACTGGAGATGCTCGAGGTGCAGCTGTGCAACACCACGGCACCGTTCGTGTTGATCAGCAGGTTGCGGTCCGCGATGGCGGCCAGCCCGGCCCGCCGGAAGTACGTGGTGAACGTCTCAGCGATGGAAGGTGTGTTCAGCCGCGGCTACAAAGGCCCGGGCCACCCGCACACGAACATGGCCAAGGCCGCACTCAACATGCTGACCCGGACGAGCGCCGCCGAGATGCTCGGCGACCGGATCCTGATGACCGCGGTGGACACCGGCTGGATCACCGACGAACGCCCGCACGAGACGAAGGTGCGGCTCGCGCGTGAGGGTTTCCACGCCCCGCTGGACTTGGTGGACGGCGCGGCGCGGGTCTACGACCCGATCGTGCAGGGCGAGAACGGCGTCGATCTGACCGGGGTCTTTCTCAAGGACTACCGGGGGGCCGCGTGGTGACCGGGTGGTCGGCACCGGCCCCTCGGGTGCCTCCTGCGGCGGGTCGTCGGAGCCTGACCGCCGCGTCCACCGGACGGAGCCGGTCCGCCGTTGCATTATCGTGATCTCTGGGTACAGCTCCGTCCTGACGTAAGACGGCTTCCGGACACACCCGCGTGATCCTGCCGCCGGCGGGTTCACACCCGTCTGATCGCCGAAAGGGTCCGTATGGGCGGCAATGCCATTCACCGTTTCCACAACACCTCTGTGCTGGCCGTCTGTGCCATCGACGCCCCCGAGGTCGTCACCTCGGCCGAGATGGACGACCGGCTCGGCGAGGTGTACGCGAGGGTAGGTCTGCGGCCCGGGATGATGCAGCGTCTGGCAGGCATCCACGAGCGGCGCTGGTGGAATCGCGGAACGACGTTCGCCGACGGCGCGGCCATGGCCGGCGCGAAGGCGATGGCCGAGGCGGGCGTGCAGCCGGGCGACATCGGCCTGCTGGTGAACACCTCGGTGAGCCGCGCGCACCTGGAGCCGTCGACCGCCGTGGCGGTGCACAACGCGCTGGGTCTGCCCAGCTCCTGCCAGAACTTCGACGTGACGAACGCCTGCCTCGGATTCGTCAACGGGATGCAGCTCGCCGCCGCCATGCTGGAATCCGGGCAGATCGACTACGCGCTCGTCGTCAACGGCGAGGACGCCCGCGGGATCCACAACGCGACCATCGGCCGCCTGCAGAACGGCAGCGGTGACGCCAAGGACGTCTTCGCTCAGTTCGCTTCGCTGACCCTGGGATCCGGCGCCGCCGCCATGGTGCTCGGACGCAGCGACAAGCACCCGGAAGGGCACCGCTTCCTGGGCGGCGCGACCAGGGCCGGCAGCGAGCACCACCTGCTCTGCGTCGGCGACATGGACTACATGCATACCGACAGCACCGGGCTGATGAACGCCGGGCTCGAGCTGTCCCGTGAGCTGTGGGCGGAGTCTGCGGCCGAGTTCGGCTGGCACGACGGCATCAGCCGGTACGTGATGCACCAGGTCAGCTCGGTGCACACCAGGGCGATTTCGTCGGCGCTGGACATCGACCTGGACCGGGTGCCGCTGACGTTCCCGCAGCGCGGCAACCTGGGGCCGGCGGCGATCCCGTTCACCCTTGCCGGCATCGCGGGCGAACTCTCGCAGGGCGACCGGGTGCTGCTGATGGGTATCGGCTCCGGTCTGAACGCCTCGATCTCTGAACTCGTCTGGTGACCGGGGTTCTTTCACAGCGTCCCTTCGGCTCCGCAACGGGGTCGCCGGTGCGCCCGGCCACGCTGCCGCCTGCCGGCCTCCCCGGGCTGGATCCCGCGTGGTCGCGGCTGGTGGAGGTGGTGGACGCCGACGGGGCGACCCGCACGTTCCATGTGCTGGATTCCTGGCCGGAGTCGGCCGGCGGGTCCGGGGAGCAGCCGGTGGGCACGCTGCTGTGTGTGCACGGCAACCCGACCTGGAGCTACCTGTGGCGCCGGCTCGTGGCGTCGCCGCCGCCGGGGTGGCGGGTCATCGCGCCCGATCAGCTCGGGATGGGTTACTCCGAGCGAATCGGCACCCCGCGGGTGCTGGCGCAACGGGTCGACGACCTCGGCCGGCTGACCGAGGCACTGGGCGTGACCGGGCCGGTCGTCACGGTGGCGCACGACTGGGGCGGCATCATCTCGATGGGCTGGGCCGTCGGCCACCGCAACCAGCTCGCCGGGGTGGTGCTGACGAACACCGCCGTGCATCAGCCGGAGTCGTCGGCGGGTCCCGTGCTGATTCGGCTGGCGCATGTCCCGGTGATCAACCGGGTCGCGTGCCGGTTGGCCCCGATCTTCGTGCGGGCCACCACGTCGCTGACCTGGCCGCGGCTCCCGAGGGACGTTCGCAACGCCTTCGCGGCGCCGTACCGCTCGGTGGGACTGCGTGCCCCGGTGGGCGATTTCGTGGCCGACATTCCTTTCGCTTCAGATCATCCCAGCAGGCCGACACTCGATCTGATCGCCGAGGCGATGCCGACGCTCGAGGTGCCGGCGCTGCTGCTCTGGGGGCCACGCGATCCGGTCTTCCTCGAGGAGCACCTGCGGGACCTGCAGCAGCGGCTGCCCACCGCGAAGCTGCACCGGTACGAACACGCGAGCCACCTGCTGCCCGAGGACGCCCCCGGCTACGCCGACGCCGTTCGTGCCTTCGTGGCCGATCTGGATGCGCAGCCGGCCTCCACGGGGCGTCACCGTGCGGCCGAGGATCGGTCCGGCCCGAACGCGTCGCCGGACCCTGGCGCATCGGTCCGGCCGTCGGTCTTCGCCCAACTCATCGCCCGGGCCGACGACCACACCCCCGCGGTCGTCGAGGTCGGCGGTGCGACCATCAGCTGGGCCGACCTGCATCGCCGGGTCCGGGACACCGGGGCCGGACTGCGGACGGCCGGGGTGCTGCCGGGACACCGGGTGGCGCTGCTGGTCCCGCCCTCGATCGAACTCACTGTCGCGCTGTACGCGGTCTGGCAGGCCGGCGGCGTGATCGTCGTGGTGGACCGCGGTCTCGGCCTGCGGGGCATGGCGAGGGCGCTGCGCAGCGCAAAGATCGACCACGTCATCGCCGACCTGCCCGGGTTGCTGGCCGCCGGGCCGATGCGGGTGCCGGGGACCAGGATCGCGAGCCGCCCGTTGCCTTCCGCGGTGCGCCGGGTCACCGGCGTCCGGCACTCGCTGCCCGATCTCGAGGCTGTCGGGCAGCGCGCTGTGGCCCCCGGGCTCGGGGCCGGTGACGGTCACGGTGACGAGACCGCCGAGGCAGCAGTGGTTTTCACCTCCGGAGCGACCGGACCGGCGAAGGGCGTGCTGTACCGGCACCGCCAGTTGCGGGCCCAGCTGGCCGTCATCGCCGGCACCTACGACCTCGGCCCGCGGGACCGGATGGTCGCCGCGTTCGCCCCGTTCGCGCTGTACGGACCCGCGCTGGGCGTGCCGTCCGCCGTCCCTGCGACCGACGTGACGAAGCCGGGGACACTCACCGCGGCGGCGCTCGGTGACGCCGCGGCGGCGGTCAATGCGACCGTGGTGTTCGCCTCCCCGGCGGCGCTGGCCAATGTGCTCGCCACCGCGGACGGCCTGTCCGCGGCCCAGCGCTCGGCCCTCGGCGACGTGCGGCTGCTGATGAGTGCCGGGGCGCCCGTCCCGGCCGCGCTGCTCCGCGGGCTGCAGGCGGTGCTGCCGAACGCCGCCATGCACACCCCGTACGGGATGACCGAAGGCCTTCCGCTGACGGACATCTCGCTGCCGCAGATCGCCGACGCCGGCACCGGTGACGGCGTCTGTGTCGGACGTCCGCTGCCGGGCGTCCGGGTGCTGATCGGCCCGTTCGACGAGGCCGGCGTCCCAGGCGTGGATCTCACCGACACGCCCTGTGTGAGCGGCGAGATCTGGGTCATCGCTGCTCATCTCAAGGATCGCTACGACACCTTGTGGATGACCGACCAGCGCGCCGCCGCCCATCCGGGCTGGCATCGCACGGGCGACGTCGGGATGCTGGATGAGCGGGGACGGCTCTGGGTGCAGGGCCGGACGGTGCACGTCATCAGCGGTCCCGACGGCCCGGTGACGCCGGTCGGTGTCGAGCAGCGGGTCCAGCGTGCGCTCGGCGGAGTGCAACCCGTCGCGGCCGCGGCCGGCCGGCCGGCGGTGGCCGCAGTGGGTGTCGGTCCGGCGGGCACGCAGCAACTCGTGCTGGTCCTGGCGGGCTCCGGCGGCCCGCTGGCGTCGCCGGAACTGGCCGCGACCGCCCGTGGCGCGGCGGGTCTGCCGGTCGCGGCCGTCCTGATCAAGGACGCCCTGCCGGTGGACATCAGGCACAACTCCAAGATCGACCGGGTAGCGCTCGCCGACTGGGCCACCGACGTTCTGGCCGGGCGGTCACGCCGCGGATGAAGGTCCTGGTGACCGGCGCCAGCGGGATGACGGGCAGGGCGGTGGCGACCGCGCTGCTGGACCGCGGTGACAGCGTCACGGTGCTGCAGCGCAGGCCGGCCGGCATCGACACCCGCGAGGTGCTCGGCGATGTCGCGGACACCGAGCTGGTTCGGGCCGCGGTGCGCGGCCACGATGCCGTGCTGCACCTGGCCGCGAAGGTCGACGTCGTCGGTCCCTGGGAGCAGTACGAGCACGCCAACGTCGCCGGAACCCGCTCCGTCGTCGAGGCGTGCCGGGCGGGCGGTGTGCCCCGGCTGGTGTTCGTGTCCTCGCCCTCGGTGGCGCACGCCGGGGAACCGCTGATCGGCGCCGGTGCGGGCGCGGCAGACCCCACCGGTGCCCGGTCGTTCTATTCACGGTCCAAGGCCATCGCGGAGCGGCATGCGCTCGCCGCGGACGACCCGGAGCTCGCGGTGCTGGCCGTCCGACCGCACCTGATCTGGGGTCCCGGGGACACCCAGCTGGTCGGTCCGATCGTCGCGCGCGGGCGTGCGGGCCGGTTGCCGCTGATCGCGGGTGGTACCGCGCTGATCGACACCACGTACGTGGACAACGCTGTCGACGCGCTCGTCGCCGCGGTCGATGCCTGCGGGCCGGCGCACGGCGAGGCCCTGGTGATCTCCAACGGCGAACCGCGGCCGGTGGCGGAGATCCTGGGCGAGGTCTGCGCGGCGGCCGGCGTGCCCGGTCCGCGACGGCGGATCCCGCTGCCGGTAGCGGTCGCCGCCGGCTCCGCGGTGGAGACCGCCTGGCGGCTGGCCAGGCGCCCCGGAGTTCCGCCCATCAGCCGGTTCCTGGCCGAGCAACTCGGCACCGCGCACTGGTTCGACCAGCGGCGGACCAGGTCGGTGCTGGGCTGGACGCCCAGGGTGTCGCTGGACGCCGGGTTCGCCCTGCTGCGGGAGTCGTTCGGGTTCCCGGGCCGCGACCCGGCCGGCCGCTGAACTTCCCTTACTGTTCATTCTCAAACCGCCATTGTTGGCGGATGGCGGCGCTTTTCGTCCCAATTGCACGGATGCTCGCAGCGAAGGCCGCGCGTATGTTGGTGGAATGCAAGAATCCGATATCCGCTGGAATGAACCCGCCCGCGCCAAGATCCTGGACGACTCCGATCGGGTGCTGCGAGAAGCTGTGCTGGACCTGGGTAAGTCGATGAGTGGAGAATCCTCCGACGCCGTCTACGCAGAGCTGTACAAGCGGTTGGAGGGACGGTTCATCGATTTCGAGCCGGGACCCGACATTCGGAAGTATGCGGATGCGATCGTCAATGGCGAATTCAGCAGAGGGTCCGACGGCTCGGACAATTAGTTACAGCCCGCGCAGCACCGCCATCAGGTATTGCCTGCGGTGCAACGGGTCCGGCCCGGTCCGTGCCCTGGCCGGAGCGCGTCCGGCCACCGGCCGGTAGGAATCAAATGAGGTCTCGAGTAGGGCCTCCCCGCGGGTGAGTTCCGGTAGCGCCTGATACATCCCGTGGACCGCGGCGGCGGGGATGACCCCCGAGATGCGGTAGCCCGCCCGGTCCGGCGTCGGCTGCTGCGGAATGCCGCCCAGCTTCGTCAGCACCGGCAGGACCGTGCCGTAGGTGTCCGCCGGGATCTCGAGCCGGAATTGGTGCAGCGGTTCGTGAACCGCGGTGCCGGCAGCCTTGAGTGCCGACATCAGCACCAGCGGTGTCAAGCCGCGGAAATCGGCACCGGTACTGGACATGCTCTTGTCGAAATTCGCGTGCATGGCGCTCTGTCGCGGCGCGTATTTGCCGTGCGTCATGGTCACCACGCAGTCCGGCACGTCCCATCCGCGCAGTCCCTGCCGCAGCGTCTCCCGGACAGTTGCCTCGACCGCGGTGAGGAACGCGAGCGGCATCGACCCGAGCTCGATCTCCAGTCGAAAGTCGATGCCGGCACCGGGCGGCGCCGGCTCCGCCCGCAACCCGATCGTCGCCAGGAAGGGGTTGCCGTCGGCGTAGATGTGCTCGACCGCCGACCCTGTGCCTGTGAGCCGCTCGATGCAGACGGTCGTGCTGGTGGTGAAGCCGACCTCGATGCCGCGCTCCAGCAGCGTCGCCTCGAGCACCTCCTTCTGCACCTCGCCGTACAGCGACACCACCAGTTCTCCGGCGGCGTTGGATCGCAGCCCGATCAGCGGGTCGGCTTCCGCGAGTTCGGTGAGCGCGGTGTGCAGTGCGCGGCCATCGGATCCCGGGCCCGGCGTCACCACCGTTTCAAGCGTCGGAGGGGAGAAGTGCCAGGTCGACCCTGGGCGCCGACCGTCACCGGGCACGGCACCGAACACGTCGCCGATGCGGGCCTCGCCCAGCCCCGTCACCGTGCCGATCTCGCCCGCCAGCAGGACATCGCGGCGAACGAACCCGCCGGGCGCCGACGCCCGGATCGCCGTCACCTTCGCCTCGTTCCGGCCGCACAGGGTGACCCGGTCCCTCGTTCTGAGAACGCCGGCCCGCATGCGCAGATAACTGACCTTCTCGCCGGCCGGGCCGCGGTCGATCTTGAAGATCGTCGCGGACGGCCGCTCCGCCGATGCGCTGTCCAGGTCCGGTGAATCGGCCACTGGCAGCAACTCGATGGCACCGGCCATCAACTCGGCGACGCCGGCACCGGTGATCGCGGAGCCGAAGAACACCGGGCGCACCAGCGCCTGCTCAGTCTGCGCGCCGATCTCGGCCCGCAGCCGGGGCGTGGACAGCGCTCCCGCGGAGACGTATTGCTCCAACAATCGGTCGTCGTTTCCGGCGAGAACCTCCAGAGCGGAGGCGGCGAAACGGGCTTCGTCCAGCGCTCCGCTGACGTCGGCGGTTCGGCTGCCGATACTGGACACCCGCTGCACGGCGATCATGCCGCCGCCGAGTCGGTCGTCCAGTTCGCTCAGCAGTTCGCCCTCACGCGCCCCGGCACGGTCGATCTTGTTCACATAGACGATCGTCGGGAGGTGCAGTCGTTGCAGCGCCCGCATCAGCACCCTGGTCTGCGCCTGCACTCCCTCGACCGCGGACACCACCAGGACGACGCCGTCAAGGACGTCCAGCACCCGCTCCACCTCGGCGATGAAGTCGGGGTGGCCGGGGGTGTCCACCAGGTTCACGGTGACGCCGTCGACGACGAAGGTCGCAACAGCCGTCTTGATGGTGATGCCGCGCCGGCGCTCCAACGCCAATGTGTCCGTCTGGGTGCTGCCGGCGTCGACACTGCCGATCTCGTCCAGAACGCCGGCTTCGAACAGCAGCCGTTCCGTCAGGCTTGTCTTACCGGCGTCGACATGGGCCAGTATTCCCAGGTTGAGCGTGCGCATGCAGCATCGAGTCCTCGCGACAAATGGTGTGAGAGGCGGACATCGATGCAGCTCGCACGGTGGAACTCCTGTCGCTCGGTGGGATGTGAGACCCAACGGCACCAGACGGAGCCGGGGTGGGGCAACTGATTAAACGAGGGCGCAGGAGCCTGATCCATGCGCGGGAATGGAACCTGACCCCGTGCCGTTACAGCGGGCAGAACCGGTTGAACGTTCAACAACCGGGAACGACATCGACACCGAGGAGCACGCCATGCAGTTCGGAATCTTCACCGTCGGCGACGTCACCACCGATCCCACGACCGGCAGGACCCCGTCAGAGGCGGAGCGCATCAAGGCGATGGTCACCATCGCTCAGAAGGCCGAAGAGGTCGGGCTCGACGTCTTTGCGACAGGGGAGCACCACAACGAGCCGTTCGTGCCGTCCTCACCCACCACCATGCTGGGTTACATCGCAGCCAAGACCGACAAGCTGATGCTGTCGACGTCCACGACGCTGATCACCACCAACGACCCGGTGAAGCTCGCCGAGGACTACGCGATGCTGCAGCACCTCGCCGACGGCCGGGTCGACCTGATGATGGGCCGTGGCAACACCGGCCCGGTGTACCCGTGGTTCGGGAAGGACATCACCAAGGGCATCGAGCTGGCCGTGGAGAACTACGACCTGCTGCGCAGGCTCTGGCGGGAGGATGTCGTCGACTGGCAGGGCACATTCCGTACCCCGTTGCGTGGCTTCACCTCGACCCCGCGGCCGCTGGACGGTGTGCCGCCGTTCGTCTGGCACGGCTCCATCCGCAGCCCGGAGATCGCCGAGCAGGCCGCGTACTACGGCGACGGCTTCTTCGCCAACCACATCTTCTGGCCCAAGGCGCACTTCCAGCGGCTGATCGAGCTCTACCGCACGCGTTTCGAGCACTACGGGCACGGCAGCGCCGACCAGGCGATCGTCGGTCTCGGCGGGCAGGTCTTCATGCGGAAGAACTCCCAGGACGCCGTCAAGGAATTCCGTCCGTACTTCGATCATGCCCCGGTGTACGGCTACGGTCCGTCCCTCGAGGACTTCACCGAGATGACGCCGCTGACGGTCGGCAGCCCGGCCGAGGTGATCGAGAAGACACTGAAGTTCCGCGACTATTTCGGCGACTACCAACGCCAGCTGTTCCTGATGGACCACGCGGGCCTGCCGTTGAAGACGGTCCTCGAGCAGCTGGACCTGCTGGGCGAGGAGGTCGTCCCGACGCTGCGCAGGGAGTTCGACGCACTGCGCCCGGCGCATGTCCCGGAGGCGCCCACGCACGAGAGTCTCAAGGCCGCGGCCGCCGATGCTGCTGCAGTGTCGCCGTTGTCGCCGGCAGGTGATCGGGCATGAGGACCTTCACCGTCGTCGTCCTGTCGGCCGGGCTCGGCCGGCCGTCATCGACCAGGATGCTGGCCGACCAACTCGCCGACGCGACGAAGCGGAGCGTCGTCGAGCGGGGCGACCGGGTCGAGCTGATCCCGGTGGAGCTGCGCGAACTGGCCCACGACATCACCGACAACCTGCTGACCGGGTTTCCGAGCCTGCCGCTGCGGACCGCGTTGGACGCGGTCAGCTCGGCAGACGCGGTGATCGCCGTGACCCCGGTCTTCAGCGCCTCCTACAGCGGGCTGTTCAAGTCGTTCTTCGACGTGCTCGATCCGGCGGCGCTGGACGGCACCCCGGTGCTGATCGCCGCGACCGGTGGATCGGCCCGGCATTCGCTGGTGCTCGACCATGCCCTGCGGCCGCTGTTCGGCTACCTGCGGGCCGGCGTGGTGCCGACGGCCGTCTTCGCAGCGACCGCCGATTTCGGTGCCGACGAATCGGGTCGGTCGCTGACCGACAGGGTCGATCGGGCCGGTCGGGAGCTCGGCGCGACCCTGGCCGCCGGCGCCTGGAGCCCGTCCACCACAACGGCTGTTGCCGACGACGTGGCGGCGACGCCCAGGCGGCAGGGCCGGGACGCCGATCCGTTCGAGCGGCTGGTGCCCTTCGAGCAGTTGCTCGCCCGGCGCTGAGTTCCACCCGCTGACCCGAGCGCTGTTCGGTGGCCGTTCGCACTGCTGGATGGGGAGCCTCTAGACTACCGCCAGTGATAATCAGAATCAACAGCAGTAGGAGAATGCGGATGAGAACTAGGCTCAGGGCGTCACTGATCGCGGTGGCCGCGGTCGCGGGAATGGCGTTGACGGCGTGCGGCTCCGACGCACCGGCCGCCGGCGGTGCAGGTGGCAGCGCGGACGGCGCGAGCCCCGTGCCCGTGGTCACCTCGACCAACGTCTGGGGTGACGTCGTCGAGCAGGTCGGCGGCGATCAGGTGTCCGTCACCGCACTGGTGAGCGATCCGGCCGCCGACCCACACTCCTTCGAACCGACGGCGCAGGCGCAGTTGGCAGTCTCGAAGGCGGGTCTGGTCGTCACAAACGGCGGCGGATACGACGACTGGGCCACCACCATGGTCGACGCTTCCAACGCCGGTGTGCCGGTCATCGACGCGGTGGCGGTGTCCGGTAAGGATCATCAGGACGACGGCACCACCGCCTCGTCGCAGGCCCCCGGTTCGGACGCCGCGTCGACGTCGGAGGATGAAGAGCACGGCGAGCTGAACGAACACGTCTGGTACGACCTGCCGTCGGTCGCCGCTGTGGCCGAGCAGGTCTCGGCGGAACTGACCGCGATCAGGCCGGACAAGGCAACGTACTTCCAGGAGAACACCGCCGCCTTCACCGGCAAGCTCGACGGGCTCGCCGAGAAGATCGGCGCGATCAAGGCCGCGCATGGCGGCACACCGGTCGCGATCACCGAACCGGTACCGCTCTACCTGACCGAGGCCGCCGGCCTGCCGAACAAGACTCCGGACCAGTTCAGCGAGGCCATCGAGCAGGGCACCGACGTCCCCCCGCTCGTGCTGGCCGACACGGTCGCCCTCGTGCAGGGCAAGCAGGTCGCCGCGCTGATCTACAACGAGCAGACCTCGTCACCGGAGACGCAGGAGGTGCAATCCGCGGCGCAGGCGGCCGGGGTTGCCGTCGTGCCCGTCACCGAGACCCTGCCCGCGGGCACGGACTTCGTCAGCTGGATGGACGGCACCATCACCGCACTGGCGGACGCGCTCGGGTCCTGATCGGCCCCGATCAGCCCAGGGCAGCCCGGATGCCCGCGGCCAGTTCCTCGACCTGGTCGTCGGTCATGACGAAGGCGGGGGAGATCTGGATGCCGCCGGCACCGACCGCCCGGGTCGCGATGCCATGGCTGCGCAGCGACTTGGCGAACCCCAGTGCCGCCCCGGCGTCCACCAGCTGGACTGCGGCCACCGCGCCGGTCCCGCTGCGCACCTCGGCCACCGCGGGGTGATCGGCCAGTCCGGCGAGCGAGGCGTGCAGGGTCTTTTCCAGCCGTCCCGCGGCCGCCAGCAGGTTCTCCCGCTCGATGATGTCGAGATTGGCCAGCGCGGCGGCCGCGGCGGCCGCGTGGCCGCCGTAGGTGTATCCGTGGCGCCACCAGACCCCGGCCGACGGGTCGAAGAACGGCTCGGCAAGGTGCGGGGCGACGAACACGGCGCCCATCGGCACGTAGCCGGAGGTCAGGCCCTTCGCCGTCGTCATCATGTCCGGCTCCAGTCCGAACTTGGTGGAGGCGAACCACTCGTCACCGATCCGGCCGAACCCGGTGATGACCTCATCGGCCACGAAAAGGATGTCGTTGTCGCGGCAGATCTGCCGGACCTCGGCCAGGTACCCCTCGGGCGGCGGGTAGACGCCGCCGGCGCCGATCACCGGCTCGCAGAAGAATGCGGCGATGCGATCGGCGCCGACGTTCTCGATGGTCTCCAGCAGGCTCTTGCCGGAGTTCCACTCCACGGCCCGCACGTCCGCCATCAGCTCGCCGTACCCGTCGTGGTTGCCCGGGATGCCGGCGAGCGCTGTGCCGGCGACATGCATTCCGTGGTAGGCCTTCTCGCGACCAATGACGATCTTCTTGTTGGGGTGACCGGTCTCCAGCCAGTACCGGCGGGCCAGTTTGACGGCGGTCTCCACCGAGTCGGACCCGCCCGAGGTGAAGAAGATCTTGCTGCCGGGCACCGGCGCGATCCCGGCCAGCCGGTCGGCCAGCGCCACAGTGGTGTCCACCGTGTAGTCGCCGAAGGTCGAGTAGGCGGCGATCCGGCCGATCTGTGCTGCGACTGCGTCGGCGATCTCGGTGCGGCCGTGCCCGACGTTGGTGAACCACAGACCGGCGGTGGCATCGAGGTAACGCCGCCCGCCGTCATCCCAGATATGGGCACCCTCCCCGCGGGTGACGACGAATTCGCCGTTGGTGCGCACCGCGCCCATGTCGGCGAAGCCGTGCCACAGGGACTGCTCGGTGTGCGTCGTCTGCACGCTCACGAAAGGTCACTTCCTCACTCGGTCCGGCCCGTCAGCTCCGGCGTTGACCGTACGCGGCGCGCAGCGACCGGCGGAGCGGTGGGCTATCGCCTGCTGCGCCGGCGCCACACCGGCTCCACCTCAGCGGCCTCGGCGTCGGTCGCGGTACGGAACGGCGGGTCGAGCGGCGCGGGAGGGGCAAGGCGGCCGCTGCCGCGGGTGGCGACGAGGCTCGCGGCCACCGAGCCGCCGATCAGGACGGCGATGACCGCCAGCGAGATCGGTGTCGGGATGTACAGCACGTCCACCTTCAGCAGCATCTTGATGCCGACCCAGATCATCACCAGGGCAAGACCGATCTTCAGGTAGACGAAGCGGTGGATCAGGTCCGCGAGCAGGAAGTACATCGCCCGCAATCCCAGAACGGCGAACGCGTTGGCGGTGAAGACCAGGAACGCCTCGTCGGTGACCGCGAAGATCGCCGGGATGGAGTCCACGGCGAAGACGATGTCCGTGACCTCGATCAGCACCAGCACCGCCAGCAACGGCGTCGCCATCAGCACTTCCGCGCGGCGGACGAAGAACCGCTGCCCGTAATAGGTCTCGGACATCGGCACATAGCGCCGGAAGAGCCGGAGCGCCCGGGACGACCCCGGGTCGAGGTGCTCGTTGCGGCTCCTGATCATCCGGTACCCCGTGTACAGCAGGAAGGCGGCGAAGATGTACAGCACCCAGCTGAAGCTGGCGATCAGCACCGACCCGGCCGCGATGAAAGCGCCGCGGAAGACCAGGGCGCCGAGCACGCCGAGGAACAGCACCCGGTGCTGGAGCTCGCGGGGGACCGCGAAGTAGCTCAGGATGATGGCCCAGACGAACACGTTGTCGACGGCCAGCGACTTCTCGATCAGGTAGCCGGCGAAGTACTGCTGGCCGAACTCGGCACCCCACCACCACCAGACGACGGCACCGAAGGCCACCCCGAGGCCGACCCAGACAGCCGACCACGCGGCGGCTTCGCGCACGCCGATCACATGCGCCCTGCGGTGCGCGAAAAGATCCACCGCCAGCATCGCGACGATGACGCCGATGACGGCGAACCATACCCATGTAGCTACGTCCACAGCGGGAACCACCTTCCGGTCGATCGGTCAACCGAAGGTCTCTCCCGGCCCGGTGAAGGGCCCGTACCGCCGGGCTCGGTGAGCCGTGTATGACGACGGAACGCGTAGGGGTACTCCCCTTCATTTTGCAATGCCTGCGGGATCTTTTGGCAGGCAGTGTCTCTCAGTTTTCCTTGCTCACCAGCCGCACCCGGCCATCGGCCAGCCGGTAGGTCGCACCCAGCACCAGGCACGTCCGGTTCCGGACCGCCCCGGCAAGGATGCTGGAGCGTTCGAGCAGCAACCTGACGGTGCCCCGGACGTGCTCGGCCTCGATGTAGTCCATCGGAGTCCGGGTTCCATCAGCGTCCGGTGGGTACTGGGCACGTTGCACCGCAAGCACACTCGGCGTGATCCGCTCGGTCACATCCCTGATGTATCCGGGCGGCACCGCTCCGGTGCGGACGGAGTCAGCGGCAGCGGCGACCGCACCGCAGCTGTCGTGGCCGAGCACGACGATCAGGCCGATCCGCAGCGCGTGGACGCCGAACTCCATCGACCCGAGGACACCGGCGTCCACCACGTGGCCGGCCGTGCGGATGACGAAAAGATCGCCAAGGCCCTGGTCGAAGACGATCTCCGCGGCGACCCGCGAGTCGCTGCAGCCGAAGACGATCGCGAAAGGGCGCTGACCATCGCTGATCTCGGCCCGCCTGGCCGCGTCCTGCCCGGGATGCAGCGGCTCGCCGGCGACGAACCGACCGTTGCCGTTGAGCAGTTCCTGCCAGGCCAGGTCGGGTGCGGGCTGAGCGTCCCCGGTCGGTCGCCGGGCCGGCGCCACCGGTGTGGGGGCGGCGTCATGGGGGGTGGGTGCCATCGGCGGTCCTAACGCTGCGGGCGAACGGTGAGCGCGATCCGGTCGTATCCGGCGAGGGCGCCGTCGGTGGTGAGCGCCACCCATGCGCCGCGCTGCAGAGCGAGCTCGATCAACTCGTCGACGGCATCGTCGATGACGTCGGGTGCTCCGATATCCGTTGCGGGCTCGATGAAGTCGCCGTCCTCGCTGAGCCGGGCAGGGTAGAACAGGCTCTCCTCGACGGCCAGCATCTCGGGCCGTTCGTGGCGGGCGGCAAGCCACGCCGCGGGCAGGCCGGTGACCACCTTGCCCGCCCGATCGCGGGCCGCGAGGTGGCGGAGCGCCTCCTCCTGGCGGGAGTGCAGGTAGGAATCCAGGACCGGCTGCAGGCGGCGTGCCAACTCGGCCAGCGGCGCCCGGGCCAGGTTGCCGCCGATCGTGCCGGCCAGCCGGCCGGTGTTCCGGGACAGCCCGGTGAAGGCGGTCAGCACCCGGTCCGGGCCGATCAGGATCAGCGGTGCCGGGCGCAATCGGAGGTAGACGCCCAGCGCGGTGTCGACCCGCCGGAGAAAAGCGGTGCTCACCCCGCCGGACTGCTTGCTGGCATGTTCCATCGGAAAGGCGTCGGTCGTGGCCGGGCGCAGGACGCCCGCTCCACCGTCGAACAAACGAGCCTGACCCGCGTTGAAAACCAGCACGACATGGCGGGGCGTGCGGTGCAGCGCCCGGACGAGGTCGCGGGTGGCGAACGTGGTGTCGACCACCACCCGATCCCTGACCTGCACCGGCAGCGGGACGACCTCGACATGGTCGGCCTTCGCCAGCACGGCGACGGCAGCGCTCGACGGCGACGAGATCGCCTGCTCGACCGCGGTTGTCAACAAGGCCTGGACCGCTGCGATGGCGCGGGGGTTCTCGCTGCGCCGGAGCCGGTCGATTGCTTCACCGGCCATGGCGCGGAGCCGGACGGCGTCGGTCGGCGTCATCCGCGGGGCCGGGACGGTGGTGAGCAGCAGGGAGATGGCCGGGTAGCCCTTGAACGCCTGCAGGGCGATCACCTGGTCGACCGTCGGGCCGGGAAGGAGGGCGCCGGGAAGGAGGGCGCCCGGAAGGAGGGCGCCGGGAAGTGCGGGGGAGGGTGCTGCGGACATCGAGTTCCTCTCGGCTGAGCCGGCGAGGTCTTCCCCGGGCCTCTCGGCCCCTACGCGCCGGGCTCCTGCGGAGGAACCGTGATGACGACGCGCCGTATGTGGGGTACTCCCCTCAACCTACGACTCCAGATTACCGAAATAGACTTCGTATGTCTACGCCTCGGGACGAATCGGCACAAGCAGGGCGAGGAGTTCGTCGAGGTCGTGGCCGGCGTTGAGCGGGTGACGCAGGGGGCGGTGCGACTCGATGGTGTAGCTGTTCCGCCGGCCATGGCGCGTGCGGACGAGGTAGCCGGCGACGACCAGGTCGCTGACGATGCTCTGCGCCGCGCGCTCGGTGATCCCCACCCGGGCCGCGGCGTCCCGCAGGGTGATGTCCCGGTTCCTGGCGATGGTGAGAAGGACGTGGGCGTGATTGGTCAGGAAGGTCCACCCGGTCGGCGCCGGCGCGTCCGGTGACGGTGCGCCCGTGTCAGCTGTCGCCATCCACCGGACCTTAGTCGCGGCGACGATCGACCGGCGCTTGCGGTTCTCACCTGCCAAGGGTGAGTCGCGATTTGTCCGTTTCTCCTATCGTTCGCCACCGTGGTCACTTCTCCCGCTCCAGCCCCGGCCTCGTCCAGCGCGCCAAGAGCAGGCTCGTGATGGCCGGCCTGCTCAGCCGACTGATCCCGGACTCGTTCCGCGGTTACCAACCGGCCTGGCTGCGGACCGACATCGTCGCCGGGGTGACGCTTGCCGCCGTCGCGATCCCGGAACCATGGGGTACACCTCGATCGCCCAGGTGCCGGTCGTCACCGGTCTGTACACGGTGATTTTTCCGGCGCTCGCGTTCGCGCTGCTCGGATCGTCGCGACTGCTGGTGGTCGGCGCCGATTCCGCCACGGCCGCCATCCTGGCCGCCGGGCTGGCGGGGCTGGGCATCGCCGGCCTCACCCCCTACTCGCCTGAGTGGTTGGCGTTCACGTCGCTGACCGCGTTGGTCTGTGGGGTGCTGCTGCTGCTCGCGCGACTGTTGCGGCTCGGGTTCATCGGCGATTTCCTGTCGTCCTCGGTGCTCATCGGGTTCCTCACCGGTGTGGGCATCCAGGTGTTCAGCGGCCAGCTCCCCGACATGCTCGGCATCTCCAAGGGCACCGGCACCTGGTTCCAGCAGCAGTGGTGGACCATCACCCACATCCCGGACGCGAACCTGCCGACGGTGGCCTTCGCGGTGGGCGCCCTGGTGATCATCCTGGGGTTCAAGAAGTTCGTGCCGAAGGTGCCCGGCGCGATCGTCGCGGTGATCGGATCGATCGTCGTGGCGTCCGTCCTGGATGTCGGCAACGACGGGGTCGCGCTGGTCGGCACCGTGCAGGGCGGCTTCCCGCCGATCGGGCTGCCGTCGGGTGTGAGCCTGTCCGACATCCCGCCGGTGATCGCCGTCGCGTTCTCCTGTTTTGTGCTGATCATCGCGCAGAGCGCGGCGACCTCCCGGAGCTTCGCGATGCGGCACGGGCAGAAGGTGGACGTCAACCGGGACATCGTCGGATTGAGCGGCGCCAACTTTGCGGCGGGTCTGAACGGCACTTTCGTGGTGAACGGCAGCCCGACCAAGACGCAGATCCTGGATGAGCAGAAGGGCCGCACGCAGCTGGCCAACATGACGATGGCCGTCGTCGTGCTGATCGTCGTGCTGTTCCTGACCGGTCTGTTGACGGACATGCCGAAGGCGGTGCTCGGCGCCATCGTGTTCCTGATCGGCATCGACCTGGTCGACATCGCCGGCCTGCGCAGGGTCTGGAGGGCACGTCGGAGCGAGTTCGTCATCGCGGCGCTGACCGGTGTCGTGGTCTTCGCCGTCGGCGTCGAACAGGGCATCATCCTGGCGATCGTGGCGTCGATCCTGGAGATGATCCGCCGGCAGTACCGGCCGGAACGGTTCGTGGTCGGCGTGGACAAGGCAGGGACGGCAACGTTCACCGCGGCCACCCCCGGGATCCAGAGCGCGCCCGGACTGATCGTCTTCCGGTACGACGCTGACCTGTTCTACGCCAACGCCAATCGGTTCTCCGACGAGGTCCAGGGCCTGATCACCGGCGCACCCGACCCGGTCCGCTGGCTGGTACTGGACTGCACCTCCATCCCGGACGTCGACTACTCCGCGGGGCTCGCCATCGACGGCCTGATCGACTTCGTGCACCAGCGGGGCGCGGTCTTTGCGCTGGCCGGGCTCGACCCCGACCTGCATGCGACCCTGAAACAGGAAGGCGTGCTGGGGATGCTGAACGCCGACCACGTCTTTGCCTCGGTCGACGATGCGATCGCCGCGTTCAGGGCAGCTCCGGCCGAACACACGGCGGACCCGAACAGCGGGGCCGTCACCAGCTGAGTCCGGCTGTCGGTCAGCCGCCGAGCAATGCGCGCAGGCTGATCGGCGGGTGCCCCGTCACGCCCTCCACGTCGTCGGTGACCTCCGCCAGTTCGCCGGCCGCGATCGCCGTGTACGTGCTCACCCAGGCGTCGACCTGCCAGGCCGGAGCGCCGTAACCGGCCCTCGAGGCGTAGGCCTCGTCGATCGTCTCGTCCTGATAGCGGACCTGCCGGCCGGTCGCCCTGCTGATGATCACCGCCACCTCGTCCAGCGTGAGCGACTGCGGACCGGTCAACGAGTAGCCGATCCCGTCATGAACCGTCGGCTCCTCCCGGGCGGCGGCAGCGGCGGCCAGCACCGTCACCGCCACATCGATGACGTCGGCGCGCGCGACCGCGGCAAGCCGGCCCTGACCCGCCGGGCCCCGCAGCACCCCTTCGGGTCCAGCCATGTCCGGCAGGAAGTCGAGGTAGAGGTTGTCGCGCAGGAACGTGAATGCCAGCCCGGAGTCGCGGATGTGCTGCTCGGTGTGCCAGTGGTCCCTGGCCAGCAGGAAGGTGGAATCCACCGCCGCCCCGTAGCACGAGGTGTAGACGATCCGCCGGACACCCGCCGCCACCGCCGCGTCGACGAACGTGCGGTGGTCCGCCAGCCGGTTCGGGTCCTCGGAGCCGGACACCATGAACACGGTGTCCAGTCCGGCCAACGCCTCTTCAGCGGCGGCCCGATCGGCGTAAGAGGCCTTGACGACGGTGGCGACCGGGACGCGCGGTGCTCTCGCCGGCTCCCGGACCACCAGCCGCTGCGGCACCCCGAGCGCTGCCAGGCCCTGCGCGACGCCGCGGCCGACCACGCCCGTTGCGCCGGTCACCGCGATAGCGGGCGTTGTATCGGTGATCACATTTCGGAGTCTGACATCCCGCCCGGCGCGCCGTCACGGCGGGGACGGGCGGGCAGCCGGCGGCTCCTACCATCGCCTGATGCTGACTGCGGACCGAGGCACCGGATGACCGGCCGTGCGGTGGGCAGCGGCCTACGCCTGCTGATGGCGGCTGCTGTCCTGGCGGCCATCCTGACCCAACTCGCCAACACCGTCAGCCTCGGCTACAGCGTCGCCAACTTCTTCAGTTTCTTCACCATCCAGTCCAACATCATCGGAGCCATCGCGGTCAGCACGGCGGCCCTGGCCGGTGGCGCGGCCAGGGACAGCGTGTGGCTCAGCCAGCTCCGCGGCGCGGCGACGCTCTACATGGGCATCACCGGGATGATCTTCAGCCTGCTGCTCAGCGGCGCCGATGTGCAGACACCGATTCCATGGGTGAACTCGGTGCTGCACTACGTCTTTCCGCTGTTCATCGTCATCGACTGGCTGGTGGACAGGTCGGTGCGGCCGCTGTCCTTCCGGCAGGGACTGGTGTTCCTCGCCTACCCGGTGGCCTACCTCGCCTACTCGATGATTCGCGGGCCGATCGTGGACTGGTATCCCTACCCGTTCCTCGACCCGCGGACCAATGGCTACCTCTTCGTCGCGGTGATGAGTGTGTTCGTCGCGATCGTCGGGCTCGCCCTCGCCTGGGTGCTCTGTTGGGCGTCCCGCTGGGATTTCGGCCGCCGGCCGGAGGTCATCGCCACCGCCGGTTGATGCGGTCGGTCAGTGGTGCGCGACGTACGCGACCGGCGCGGGCAGGTGGGCCTCCTCGCGGACCCGGACCGCAAACCGTTCGATGGAGGCGAGTGCGCTGACCACGTCGGCGCTGGTGACCTCGAACGGCATCGAGTGGATCGTCTCGCCCGGCACCGTCGCGGCCTCCGCGATGACGGTCAGCGACTTGATGTCATCGGCCTGCAACCCGACCTCGGTGAGCGTGTTCGGCAGCCCGACCCTGGTGGTGAACTCGATGAAGTCCCGGATGTCCGAGGTGGGTGCGCCCTCGAGCACGAGTTGGGTGACCGAGCCGATGTTCACCTTCTGGCCATGGGCCAGACCGTGGGTCTGTGGCACGGCGGTCAGCCCGTTGTGGATGGCGTGCGCCGCCGCGAGCCCGCCCGATTCGAACCCCAGGCCGGACAGCAGCGTGTTGGCCTCGATCACCTTCTCCACGGCCGGTGTCACCTGATGGTCCAGCACCGCGTCGATCGCCGGAAGAGCGTTCTCCCACAACACATCCCAGCTCAACTGGGCGAGCGCGGTACCGGTCAGCGTCGGCAGGCCGCCGGCCATGGTCTTCGAGTTCGACCGGGACGTCGCCCGTGCTTCCAGCCAGGTGGCCAGGGCGTCGCCGACGCCGGCGATCAGCAGCGAGACGGGGGCGTTGGCGACGATCTGCGAGTCGACGAGCACGAGGTCGGGATTGCGCGGGAAGAAGCGGTACTCCTCGAACTCGCCGGTCTCGGTGTAGATGACCGACAGCGCGCTGCAGGGCGCGTCGGTCGATGCGACGGTCGGGCAGTTGGCCCACCGGATCCCGGCGAGGAAGCCGGCCGCCTTCACCGCGTCGATGGTGCTGCCGCCGCCGACCGCGACCGCGATGTCCGCCTTGCTCTCCTTGATGACGCCGACCAGGCGGTCGACCTCCTTGGCACTGGGGATGCCGTTGAATTTCTCCCGGCGGACCGGCAACCCGGCGGCGGTCAGGGACGCCTCGACGTCATGGCCGACGAAGCCCCACACCAGGTCGTCCGCGACGATCAGCGGGGTCGACCCGAGATCGGCCAGGAACGTTCCCAGCTGCGAAATGGCGCCCTTGCCCTGCACATAACGTCCGGGGCTGATGACGGTTCTGACGGTGGCGACCACGGGGTCCTCCTCGGTGCGATACGGCTTTTCTCCACGCTATGCCCGAAGCGCCGTGAACGTTTCGCGAGATTTCCGCGAGGAATCCCATACCCGTGACGGTGGGGCCGTGCCGCCCTCCCTGATCCCGACCTGGTCGTGTCAACCAGTGCGGCGCCGGGTAGCGTCGCGCCGATGAGCACCGTTTTCGGGCGAACCACGCACCCGACGGCAAGCCTGGCGGATCGGATCGACATCGGACCGGTGGTGCTGGACGGCGGTCTCGCCACCCTCCTGGAAGCGCACGGTCACGACCTCAGCTCGGCGCTGTGGTCGGCCAGGCTGCTGACGGACAATCCCGGGGCGATCACCGCCGCCCACCGGGAGTACTTCCGCTCGGGCGCCGAGGTCGCGATCACCTCCTCCTATCAGGCCTCGTTCCAGGGATTCGCCGAGCTGGGGCTGGACAGAGCCACCGCCGAAGAACTGCTCCGGCGGTCGGTGCGACTGGCCCGGGAGGCCGCGGACACGGCGGAGCCAGGTGGTCCAGACAGGCCGGGGGCCGGAGTGACGCAGCGGTGGGTCGCGGCATCGGTGGGTCCCTACGGTGCCGCCCTGGCCGACGGCTCGGAGTACCGCGGCGACTACGGGCTGACCGTCGAGGAGTTGCGGGACTGGCACCGTCCGCGGTTGCAGATCCTGGCCGATGCGGGCGCCGACGTGCTGGCCCTGGAGACCATCCCCTGCATGGCGGAAGCCGAGGCGCTGCTGACCGAGGTGAGCGCGCTGGGTGTGCCGGCGTGGTTGTCGATGACCTGCGCCGACGGCCGGACCAGGGCCGGTGAGCCCGCCGAGGACGCCTTCGCGATGGCTGCGGGTATCGACGAGATCATCGCCGTCGGGGTGAACTGCGTGAGCTCGGTGGAGGCGGCGGACCTGGTCGCGACCGCGGTCGAGGCCTCGCGGAAGCCGGGCGTCGTCTACCCGAACAGCGGGGAGACCTGGGACGCACAGCGGCGCTCGTGGGCGGGCCGGGCGACATTTGGCCCCGAGCATGCCGCCGTCTGGGTGGCATCGGGTGCGCGGCTCGTCGGTGGGTGCTGCCGGGTCGGCCCGACCGCGATCAGGCAGCTCGCGGAATCCGCCCCCGGCTGGCCGATCGGGGATTCCGGGTCGGTATCGACTCGCTGATCGCCCAGCAACCCAGCGCGATGATCGCCAGCACCTCGCTGATCACCAAACCGCGCTCGACCAGGCCGAGCGGGATCGCCTGCCACCAGGGGGTTCCGGTCACCGGGGACAGCAGCAGCGCGCCGACGATCGGTGTGAACCAGAGCAGCGAGATCACCGCCAGCCAGAACGCCGAGCGGGCCGGTAGCGACTGATCCGTTCGGCCACCGCTCGCCGGGTGGCGTCGCCGGGTCAGCATCATCACCGCGAGCGGCAGGCACAGGAAGGCGACGACGCTCGCAGCCCGGTGGATGTGCCCGTCGATGCTCGGCCCGACCGCCCAGTTGTGCTTCGGGAACAGCACGACGATCAGCAGGGCCGCGACCCAGGCGCCGACGAGCAGCGACCCGGTCGACCGGTGCCGGGCCGCGCCGGTCAGCACGAGGGCCGCGATCACCGCGAGCGACCCGATCGCCAGCACCACCGCGCCGAGGTTGAACACCCAGCCCGCATCGGTCAGCGCGTATTCGCTGATGGTCCGGCGGACCGGCGAGATGCCGGCCGTCTCGGGAACCAGATGCAGGCCGCCGACGAGGGCCACCGCAGCGACGGCGCCGCCGATGCCGGCCGCGGCGAGCCACCGGGCGGCGCGAACGCGCGGCTCCGGCAGCGTCGGGCGGGTGGTGGTGGTCATCTCGATCCCCATGGCGGTCGGTGCGGACGGGTGGCCTCGGCTTCCACGGTACGGACCGATCACTGTCGGATACCGCGGCCCAGCGGCGGTAGCTGACCGCGGGGCGGACATCACAGACAGGTGAGGCCCAGGTCACAGAAGAGTGACGGTGACGTGGGCGCGGAGAAATGTCCGCGATCCTGCGCCGACCGGTGTGCACACTGGTCCAAAAGCAGGGGGTGGAGATGACGCGACCCATGGGTGGTGGCAGTCCGATGCAGGGAACGGGGAGACGCGGTCAACGCGCGCACGGTCGAACCCGGTTGCTGACCGCAACAGCAGCGGTGCTGACGGTGCTGGTGGCCGGCTGCACGGCCTCCACCGGCGGCTCCACCCTGCCCTCACTGGCCGCGGAGGAGCAGACCGTCGCTGCCGCGCCGGCATCGCCGACGGCCGCCGTCACCGCCGCACCGGTCCCGACCACCCCGTCGACGACATCCTCCAGCACCCCGCCCCCGCCACCGCCGCCCCCACCGGCCACGGTGTCGGTCACGCCCAAGGACGGGGCGGAGGGCATCGACCCGCTGGCCCCGATCACGGTCTCGGTGGCCGGCGGCACCCTCGACTCCGTCCGGATGACGAACCCCGACGGCAAGGAGATCCCCGGCAAGCTGGCCGCCGACAAGCGCAGCTGGAAGGCGGCGACGGAGCTCGGCTACGGCAAGACCTACACGGTCGCGACAGCGACCCGAAACGTCGCGGGAGTGGTTGACACAACAGATAGCAGCTTCACCACCGTGGTCCCGAACAACCGGGTGGCGGCCAGGGTCTATCCGACCAACGGCTCGACAGTCGGTGTGGCGCAACCGATAGCGATTTACTTCGACGAGCCGGTCACCGACCGGGAGGCCGCGCTGAAGGCCATCACCGTCACCACCAAGCCCAAGCAGGCGGGCGGGTTCCGCTGGATCACCGACCAGGAGGTTCGCTGGCGCCCGCAGGCCTTCTGGAAGTCGGGGACCAAGGTCGCGGTCACCGTCGACATCTACGGCAGGGATCTCGGGGGAGGCGTGTACGGGCAGGAAGACCTGACCTCCGGATTCAAGGTGGGCCGGACGATGGTCGCCGAGGTCGACAACAACACGAAGACGATGACCGTCAAACAGAACGGCAAGGTCGTCAGGACGATCCCGGTGTCGCTGGGCCGTGACAAGTACCCCACCTACAACGGTGTGCACGTGGTCGCCGAGAAGTACGAGAAGAAAATCATGGACAGCTCGACCTGGGGGCTGACCGGCACCGGCGCGTACCGGACCGAGGTCGAATGGGCGACCCGGATCTCGTCGTCCGGAGAGTTCGTGCACGCCGCGCCGTGGTCGGTGGATTCGCAGGGCGTCGAGAACGTTTCGCACGGCTGCGTCAACGTGTCCACCGACGCGGCGAAGTGGTTCTACGACACCTTCATCCCCGGCGATCCGGTGATCATCAAGAACACCGTCGGGCCGGCCCTCGAGGTGTGGGACGGGTTCGGGGACTTCCAGCTGCCGTTCGACCAGTACGTCGCCAGCGCCTGACCCAGGCGCTCGGCCCGGTGCGGGGCGCTCAGTCCTTGTAGAGCGTGTCCAGCTCGGCCATGTACTTGCGCTCGACGACCTTTCGCCTGACCTTCATCGACGGGGTCAGCTCGCCGTCCTCGACGGTCAGGTCGTTCGGCAGGATGACGAACTTCTTGATCGTCTCCCAGCGTTCGAGGTGCCCGTTGAGCGCGTCGACGTGCTGCTGGATGAGCTCCTGAACGGCCGGTTCCTTGGCCAGTTGCTCCGGGGTGCGGCCCTCGAGCCCGTGCTTGTTCGCCCACTCGGTGATCATTTCCGGGTCGAGGGTGATCAGCGCGGAGACGAACTTGCGATTCTCGCCGTGCACGACGATGTGGCCCGCCCAGGCGCATTCCGCGCTGAAGATGACCTCGACCTTCTGCGGCGCGACGTACTTGCCGCCGGAGGTCTTGATCAGGTCCTTCTTGCGGTCGGTGACCTTCAGATAGCCGTCGACCAGCTCGCCGATGTCGCCGGTGTGCAGCCAGCCGTCCGGGGTCAGCACCTCGGCGGTGGCGTCCGGGTGGTTGTGATAGCCGCGCATGACGCCACCGCCGCGCAGCAGGATCTCGCCGTCGTCGGCGATCCGGAACTCGGAACCGGGCAGGGCCGGCCCGACGGTGCCGATTCTGATGTCCTCCGGCAGGTTCACCGCGGCGGCGGCACTGGACTCGGTGAGCCCGTAGCCCTCGAGGATCGGCATCCCGACGGCGTCGAACCATTCCGCCACCTCGGTCGACAGTGCCGCCGACCCGGAGACGAAGAACCGGATGCGGCCGCCGAGGCGCTCGCGCACCGTGCTGAAGACCAGCTTGTCGGCGATGGCGAGCTGCGCCGCGAGGATCTTCGACGGCTGCTTGCGCTGCTGGCGGACTCGGGAGCCCTGCAGGCCGACGCCGATCGCCCAGTCGAAGATCTTGGCCTTCAACCCGCCGTGGCCCTGCGCGGTGAGAGTGACCTTGGCGCGCACCTTCTCGAAGATGCGCGGGGCGCCGCCCATGAACGTCGGCTTCACGACCGCCAGGTTCTCGACGATCTTGGTGAGGTCGCCGTCGACGGCGGTGGCGAAGCCGAATTCCAGCTGGACAGCGGTGAGCACCTTGCCGAGCACATGCGACAACGGCAACCACAGGTACTGGACGTCATCGGGTCCGAGGATGTTGAGCGCGGCGACTGCCTTGCCCTCGTAGGTCCAGTTGTCGTGCACCAGCCGGACGCCCTTGGGTCGCCCCGTTGTGCCAGAGGTGTAGATCAGGGTGGCGAGGTCCTCGGGGTGGCAACCCTCGATGCGCTGGTCGACAACGTCGGGTTCGTCGCCGAGCCGCCGGCGGCCGCGTTCGGCGAGCTCGTCCAGGGTCAGGACCGTGACCTCCCCGGCGTTCGGGAGGTCGGTCGCCGACCCGTCGAACAACACGATGGTCTTCAGGCACGGCGGGTGCGTCTCCAGTGCCTTGGCCGCCTGGTCCCTGTTCTCGGCGAACATCAGCACCGATTCGGAATCGCCGATGATGTACGCGACGTCGGGGGCATTGGTGGTGGGGTAGACGGTGGTCGTCGCGGCGCCCGAGCACAGCACGGCCAGGTCGGAGAGGATCCATTCGATCCTCGTCGTGGAGGCGATGGCCACCCGTTCCTGCGGCTGCACGCCGAGATCGACAAGCCCGGCCGCCAGCTCGAAGACGCGCTCCTTGGTCTGCGCCCAGGACAGCGATGTCCAGTCGTCACCCTCCCGGTACCGGAAGGCCTCGCCGTTGGGCGTCTTGCCGACCCGGTCCACAAACAGGTGCCCGAACGACTGCGCTCGCTCGGTCAACGTCGCCGTCATGACTCGTCCTCCTTGACAGGCCGGCCCGCGAGAAACCCCGGAGCGAGGCGTGCTTCGGCGGACCCGGCTGCACTGACTTTACGTGAGGAACGTCACCACTGTCCGGTGCCCTGACGGCCGCGCTCCGACACGGAATGCGGAGCCGATCCGATCGGCCGGGTGACGGCCGCGTTCAGCGTAGGCGGGTCACCCGGACGGTCACGTCATTGCCGGTGGCATCCGGCCCGGCGTACACGCCCTTGACCGGTGGCACGTCGCGGTAGTCCCGGCCGCGCCCGACCACCACATGGGCCTGCCCGGGTGCCGTCAGGTTCGTCGGGTCGAACCGGTTCCAGGAGCCGTCGAACCACTCGATCCAGGCGTGCGACTCACCGGTGACGGCCTTGCCGACCTCGATCGTCCCGCCGGGATGCAGGTACCCGGAGACGTACCGGGTGGGCACACCCATCGAGCGGAGCATGCCGATCGCCAGGTGGGAAAGGTCCTGGCACACTCCGCGCCGGGCGAGGTATGCCTCGACCGCGGAGGTGCTGACACCGGTTGCTCCGGTCTCGTAGGTCAGCGTCGCGTGCACCCACTCACAGACGGCGGCCGCCGCTTCGGACGGGCTGGCCGAATCGCGCTTGATGTCGTCGGCGATGCCCGTGAGTTCGTCGTCCAGCGCGGTCAGCGGGGTCGGCGTCAGGTACTCCTCGAACCGGTCCTCGCAGTGCGAGTCGGCCAGGTCCTGCCAGCTCATCGGCGCGGTCGCCGCCACCGGCGGAGGCGATCCGGGCGGCACGGCGCCCGGCCAACTCTCCATCGGCGGGAAGGTCTCCACGGTCGTGGTCGCCGTGACCGCCAGGTGGCGGTGCGGCCGGTGGACGTCGAACGCCGCCACCCTGGTGCCGAAGTAGTCGACGTAGGACAGCACGCCCTCGAACGGGTCGATCTCCAGCCTGGCCGACAGCACGGCCTGGCCGGGCTCGTCCGACGGCTGCATCCGCACCTCGTTGTAGGACGTGGTGACGGTGTCCGGGTAGGTCAGCACGGTCCGGTGCACGATCAGCAGCCGCCAGATCTCCGGGCTCGGCCGATCGAGCCCGTTCTGCCCCTGCGATTGGCCCTGCGATTGGCCCTGCGATTGGCTCTGTAGGTCGTTCGCCGCGTCCGTCGTCATGCCGCGCCCCCTTCCGCGCCGATGTTCGCCCAGCTCACCGCGTCCTCCCTGCGGAAGAACGAGCTCGTCACGGCGGTGTGTGCGCTGGCGACCGTCCGCTGCAGGGTGGCCAGCAGGTGGGCACGGTCGGCCGCGAGTTCGGTGCCGGTGCGGTAGTCCAGGCTGGTCCGGGTGCGTCCGACGATCCGCCGCGCCGATGACGGGTCACGCCGCGGGTCGAGGTACCGGGTCGCGCCCACCGCCTCCAGTTCCGCGAGGCAGGTTTCCGCCCGGGTCAGCGAGCGCAGCACGGACCGCGGGAAATGCCGGTCCAGCAGCACGAACTCGGTGGCGGTGCGCTGGCCGATGGCGCCGCCGTAGGAGCGAACGTACGGTTCCCAGCCGCCGCAGGCGCTGACCAGCGCACGCCACGGCGGCACCGATCCGGTTTCGGACTCGGCGGCCGCGAGCAGCCGGATGGTCATGTCGGCGCGTTCCAGCGAGCGCCCGACGACCAGGAAGTGCCAGCCCTCGTCGTGGCTCATCACCTCGGCGACCAGGCCGTTGGCGATCGCGCACCGCTCACCGACCCAGCGCAGGAACATGTGCGGGCCGGCGCCGTTGGCGTCCCTGGTCCGCAGCCCGTGCCAGGTGACGTTCAGGCATTCCCAGACATCGAGCGGAATCGCGTCCCGGACACCACGGGCGTTCTCCCGCGCGGCGGTCAGCGCGCCGGCCACCGAGGAGGCGCGCTCGCCGTCGAACACCAGGGCGCGCACCAGTTGTCCGGAATCCGCCTGGCTGCCCTTGCCCACGGTGTCGTCGTCGGACAGGCCCATCGAGTCGAGCAACGAGCGGATCACCTGGTGATCGGCCTGCCAGGAGCCGGCCGGCAGCAGGTGCAGGTAGGTGTCCAGGATCCGCGCGGTGCAGTCTGCCCGTTCGACGTGCCGGCCGAGCCAGTACAGCGATTCGGCAATGCGACTCAGCATGTCCGGTCCTCCGAGATGGCCTGTTGCTGCTGACCCTGCTGGGCGCGGTAGGTGCCGGTTGCCTCGCTCGGGTGCGGCGGGTGGTCGAACATCAGGTCTGCGACGTCGAGTCGGTGCATCACCTGGGTGGCGTCCGCCGGCGGTTCGGGCTCGGCCTCCCCGCCCGACTCCGGGGTGCCGCCGAGCACCCAGGTGTCCTTGGAACCGCCACCCTGGGACGAGTTGACGACCAGTTCGCCCTCCGGCAGCGCGACCCGGGTGAGGCCGCCCGGCAGCACCCACACCGAGTTGCCGTTGTTCACCGCGAACGGCCGGAGGTCGACGTGCCGGGGTCGCATCTTGTCGCCGATCAGGGTGGGCACCGTCGACAGCGCGATCTCCCGCTGGCAGATCCAGCCGCGCGGGTTCTCCAGAATTGCCGCCCGCGCCCGGTTGAGGGTGACGGCGTCGGCGCGCGATCCGATGACGATGCCCTTCCCACCGGACCCGTCCACCGGCTTGAGCACCAGTTCGCCCAGGTACTGCAGGGCGTACTCGCGCTGGTCCTCGTCCTCCATCCGGTAGGTGTCGACGTTCAGCAGGATCGGTTCCTCGTTCAGGTAGTACCTGATGATGTCGGGGACGTAGGTGTAGACCAGCTTGTCGTCGGCGATGCCGTTGCCAACCGCGTTCGCGATGGTCAGGTTGCCGGCCCTGGCGGCGTTCAGCAGTCCCGGCGATCCGAGCAGGCTGTCCGGCCGGAACTGCATCGGGTCCAGGAACTCGTCGTCGACCCTGCGGTAGATGACGTGCACCGGCATCTCGCTCGAGGTGGTCCGCAGGAACACCTTGTTGTTGCGGCAGATCAGGTCCCGGCCCTCGACGAGTTCGACGCCCATCTCCCTGGCCAGCAGGGTGTGCTCGAAGTAGGCGGAGTTGTAGACGCCGGGTGTCAGCACGACCACGTTGGGATCGGTGACGTTCCAGGGCGCGACGGCCCGCAGCGCCGCCAGCAATCTGCCGGGGTACTCCGAGACGGGACGAACCCGCTGGTCGGCGCCGGCCTCGGACAGCACCTGGGTGACGGCGTGCCGGTTCTCGAGCACGTAGGACACACCCGACGGGATGCGGACGTTGTCCTCGAGCACCCGGAACCGTCCGTGCTCGTCCCGGATCAGGTCGACACCGGAGATGACGATGCGGGCGCCGTCCTGGGCGTCCATCCCCATCACCTGGCGGTGGAAGTGCGGCGAGGTGGTGACCAGGCGCCGGGGGACGACGCCGTCGGCGAAGATCCGGCCGGCGCCGTAGACGTCGGCGAGGAATGCCTCGAGCGCCCGGACCCGCTGCGGCACGCCTTTCTCGACCGCGGTCCACTCGGCGGCGGTGACGATCCGGGGGATCAGGTCGAGCGGGAAGGGGCGTTCGACGCCGCCGAGCGCGAACGTGATGCCCTGGTCGAGGAAGGTCCGGCCCATGATGTCGGCCCTGGCCTTGAGGTCGCTGGCATCCAGAGTCTGCAGCGTGGCGAAGACCGACTCGTAGGCCGGTCTGATCTCGCCGGGTGCCGAGAACATCTCGTCCCACGCCCGTCCGAACGGGTACTCCTCGAACAGATCCGCCATGTGACGCACCGTAGGGCCGTCATGTTGCGAGGGCATGAACACGATTGTGTCCGACCGCACACGAGGTGTCGTCAGGGGGTGCGCCCCACCACGCCGTGCCGCCCTGGTGAGCGGCAGGGCGGTCGAATCGGACGTTCCGGCCGTGGTGCCGAGTCGCGCTCAGTGCACGGCCCGGCGAAAGTGTGATTCGCTTCGCTGAATCAGTTCCGAAGCCGACCGCTCGTGATCCTGTCCGTGCCGGTCCGCGTTTCAGCGGCGGGCGCCCGGCAACTTCTAGGGCGGCCGGCGGGAAGGACCCGGGCGGTGAACGCCGGGCCCGGACGTCGAATGAGGAGAGCTCAGCATGAGTACATCCGGTGGCACGAAGGCGATTCTCGCGGCCCTGCTGGCGAATCTGGGGATCGCCGTCACGAAGTTTGTCGCCTTCCTGCTGTCCGGCTCGTCGTCCATGCTCGCCGAGTCCGTGCACTCGCTGGCGGACTCCGGCAACCAGGTGCTGCTGCTGATCGGCGGCAAGCGTGCAAACCGGGCGGCGACGCCCGACCACCCCTTCGGCTTCGGACGCGAGCGGTACGTCTACGCGTTCCTCGTGTCGATCATCCTGTTCAGCGTCGGTGGCGTCTTCTCCATCTACGAGGGTGTGCACAAGATCCAGCACCCGGAGCCGATCGAGCGGGCGTGGATTCCGCTCGCCGTGCTGGTGATCGCCATCGGGCTGGAGTCGTTCTCGCTGCGAACGGCGCTGAAAGAGTCGGCGCCGGATCGGCGGGGTATCTCGATCCTCGAATTCGTCCGCCGGGCGAAGGCACCGGAGCTGCCGGTGGTGGTGCTCGAGGACATCGCCGCGCTGACCGGCCTCATGCTGGCCCTGCTCGGTGTATCCGCCGCGGTCGTCACGGACAACGGCGTGTTCGACGGCATCGGCACCGTCTTCATCGGCGTGCTGCTGATCGTGGTGGCGGCGATCCTCGGCATCGAGACGAAGAGCCTGCTGATCGGCGAGGGCGCGTCGGCGGCCGACGTCGAGGCGATCCGGAAGGCCGCTGAAGCCGGTGACGACGTCGACCGGATCATCCACATGAAGACCCTGTACCTCGGCCCGGAAGAGCTGATGGTCGCGATGAAGGTCGCCGTGCAGACCAGCAAGTCGGCGACCGATGTCGCGAACGCCATCAACGCCGTGGAGGAGCGGGTGCGTGCCGCGGTTCCGATCGCCAGGGTGCTGTACATCGAGCCGGACATCTTCCACCCGGAACAGGCTGATGCGGTCGCCGGCGCCCAGGTCACCGCCCGTGATGCTCACTGACCATCGCCCGCTGAGTCACCTGTTGTCGGGGAGTCTGCGCGCCAAACCTGCCGATTTATGGTGAGGTCGGTCCTACAACGGTGATCTTTCGCCGCCGACTTCGCCCCAGTCCAGCAGGAGGTTGCCCCCGTGGCCGGTTCGAAGAAGAAGTCCTCGAAGTCCAAGGACGACAAGAAGTCCAAGGACGACAAGAAGGCCAAGAAGGCTGCCGACAAGAGGATCGCTGCCAAGAAGACCGCGGCGAAGAAGGCAGCTGACAAGAAGGCAGCCGCACGGAAGGCTGCCGACAAGAAGGCCGCTGACAAGAAGGCCGCGCTCAAGGCGAAGGCGAAGAAGGCTGACGCCAAGAAGGGCGACGCCAAGAAGGGCTACGCCAAGAAGGCCGCGTTGAAGGCGAGCCTCAAGAAGGCGTCGGAAAAGGCGGCACCGGACAAGGTCAAGAGCAATTCCGGGAGTGGCAAGGCCGACGCCAAGAAGCCCGATGCCAAGAAGGCGGCGAAGACCGCCAAGGGCGTCGCCCCCGGCGATCCGAAGTCGAACGGTGCAGTGCCGGCCGATGCCGTCCCGGCCGCCGTTCCGGTCGACACCGCCCCCGCTGCCGCTCCGGAAACCGCGGCTCCCGCGGCGCTGCCCGTGCACAACCCAGCGCCCGCCGAGGCAACCAGGCGGACGCCGAAGCCGCGCCCTGCGCCACGCCGGGCCACCACCACCCGCTCGGACTCGTCGAAACCCGCCACGGCCCGCGCAGCCTCTCTTCCCACTGCGACCTCGAGCAGCACCCCCGCCCGCACCACCATCGCCCGCACCACCACCGAACGCGCCGCCACCGCACGCGCCGCCTCCCCGAAAGCCGCCACCCCGAAAGCCGCGCCGGCCGCTGCGCCCTCGGCGACGCCCACTCGCGCGGAGCTCTACCGAGCAGCCCAGGAACTGGACATCGCGGGCCGATCCACCATGTCCCGCGACGAATTGGCGGCCGCCGTCAAACGCGCCCGCGGGTAGTCGTTCCCCCGCAGCTGGTCAATCAGGGAGTCCGCCGACCGGAAGCGGCCATGCCGCACCGGCTGTCGGCCGCTGATCCCTCCGCCGATACGGTGGGCGGATGCTGATCGCGTTCTCGATCGCCCCGTCCGGTGTCGGCGAGCTGGCCGGCGCGGACCCGTCGGGGTCCGTCTCCGAAGCGGTCGCCCAGGCGGTGAAGGTGGTGCGGGAATCGGGACTGCCGAACCGGACCGACTCGATGTTCACCACCGTCGAGGGTGACTGGGACGAGTGCATGGCCGTCGTCAAGAAGGCCTGCGACGTCGTCGGCCGGTACGGCAGCCGGGTGTCGCTGGTGTTGAAGGCGGATATCCGGCCCGGCCATGTCGGCGAACTCGACGGCAAGGTCGCCCGGGTCGAGGCGGCAGTGGAACAGCGGCCGGACACCGCCCGGTCGTGACGGCCGAGATCCGGATCGGGGTCTCCGGCTGGACCTACCCGCACTGGCGGGGGCGCTTCTACCCGCGTGGACTTGCGCAGCGGCGTGAGCTCGAGTTCGCCTCTAGCGCGTTCAACGCGCTCGAGATCAACGGCTCCTTCTACTCGCTGCAACGGCCCAGCAGCTATCGCCGTTGGCGCGACGCGACACCCGACGGATTCACCTTCGCGGTGAAGGGCAGCCGGTACATCACGCATCTCAAGAAGCTGGGCGGCGGCGATCAGGCGCTGGCCAATTTTCTCGCCTCCGGGGTCCTCGCACTGGGCGACAAGCTCGGGCCGATCCTGTGGCAGTTGCCGCCGATGCTGGGGTACCGGGAGGACCGGATGCGCGAGTTCTTCAACTCCCTGCCCTTCACCGCTGAGCAGGCCGCCACGATCGCCGCCCGGTGCGACGACCGGATCAAGACGCGCTTCGGCGAGGACCCGGTGACCACTGCGGAACGCCCGGACGCGCCGATCCGGCACGTGGTCGAGGTCCGGCACGACTCCTTCGGCACCGGCGACTTCGCCCGCCTCTGCCGGGAGTACGGCATCGGGCTCGTGGTCGCGGACACCGCGGGAAAATTCACCTGGGTCGACGAGGTGACCGCCGACATCGTCTACGTCCGGCTGCACGGCGACCAGGAGTTGTACGTCAGTGGCTACACCGATCAGGGCATCGAATGGTGGGCGGGCCGGGTGACGGAGTGGGCGCGGACCCCGGGGGTCCGGCAGGTGCAGGTGTTCTTCGACAACGACTACCAGGCCCGTGCTCCCTACGATGCACGCCGGCTCGCCGAGCGGCTGGGGGTAGCGGTGGCGTTGGCCGAGCCGCTGCCGTACGGGTCGGGCTGACCGCGGGCTTCTGTCGCGGCGATGCTCGGGAAATCGACGGGTTGCTCGTGCTGCAGCGTGAGTGAGGCGTGGTTTCGCGGAGTGAGGCTTGCTGTAGTTCAAGACGACGCAGGCCCCGGCGTCAGGATCGACGCCGGGGCCCACAGCACGGCTGACAGCAATTACAGGATGATCAGCCCGCCGGTGTTCGCGCGGGCGGCATTGAAACGAGCGGTGGCGTCCGCCCAGTTGACAACACTCCACCAGGCCTTGACGTAATCGGCTTTGACGTTCTTGTACTGCAGGTAGAAGGCGTGCTCCCACATGTCCAGCAGCACGATCGGGATCTGCGCGGCAGGGATGTTCCCCTGCTGATCGAACAATTGCAGGATGTTCAGCCGCTGACCGAGCGTGTCCCAGGCGAGGATCGACCAGCCGGAACCCTGGATGGCGTTGGCGTTGGCGGTGAACTGACGTTGGAATCCGTCGAACGATCCGAAGAACTCGTCGATCGCCGCGCCCAGCTCTCCGTCCGGCTTGTCGCCGCCGTCGGGGGACAGGTTCGGCCAGAACACCGAGTGGTTGATGTGGCCGCCGAGATGGAACGCGAGGCTCTTCTCCAGACCGTTGATGGACCCGAAGGAATCCTTCTCGCGAGCCTCGGCGAGCTGGTCGAGGGTGGTGTTCGCGCCGGTCACGTAGGCGGCGTGGTGCTTGCTGTGATGCAGTTCCATGATCTGGCCCGAGATGTGTGGCTCGAGCGCCGCGTAGTCGTATGGCAAATCCGGCAAGGTGTACTGGCCCATGTGATCTCCTTCGACTTTCTGCTGTCCTGAGGTGGAACCGGCGCGACAGCACGGGGTGGTGGCCGCACTCGGCATCGACCCTATACCTGCCGGTCAGAGGCCCGCAGGGTCGCCTCCGAGACCGGAAACCAGGGTCGAAATCACCCCCAGGAGGGCAGCCAGGTCTCCATCACCAGGCGCTCCTGGGTGATCGGGTCACCGTTCAGGATCGGCCAGAGCCAGATGAAATTGGCGACAACAAGGCCGACGTAGATGGCCACGACGGCGACCGACGTCAGCCGTCGCTCCACACCGACCCGGCTGCCGCCGCTGGTGTCGGGTGAGCTGGTATCGGGTGAGCTGGTGTCGGGTAATCCGGTGTCGGGTGAGCTGCTATCGGGTGAGCCGCTGTCGGGTGTGGCCATGCCCCGGCCCAGCACGTCACCCAACACCAGGGCGATCCCGATGACGAGGAACGGCGCGAGCGGTGTCGCGTAGAAGAAGTACATCTGCCGGTCGAGATTGGTGAACCAGGGCAGGTAGCCGGCGCCGTAGGCGACCAGGACCGCCGCGTAGCGCCAGTCCAACTGGCCGATGGCCTTCCACAGTGCCCAGGCCAGCACGAACAGCGCGATCCACCAGAGCGCGGGCGTGCCGATCAGGAAGATCCGCCGGACGCAGTTGACCGGTCCGTCGCCGCACGCGGTCCCGTCGGCGGGGGAGTAGTACAGCACCGGCCGGGTGCCGATCGGCCACGTCCAGGGCTTGGATTCCCACGGATGCCGCTTGGTCGGATCCGTCGGCGTCAGCAGGTGGGAGTGAAAGTCCAGCATCTTCCACGTCCACTGCCACAGTTCGTTCTTCCAGACCGAGGCCAGCTCGTACAGGGCGCCGCTCTTCCAGTCCGAACGGTTGCTGGTGACGGCCACCAGGGTGTGTCGCGGCCACACCGTCTCGGAGGCGAACCACGCCCACCAGGACGCGATGTAGGTGATCAGCGGCACGACGCCCAGCGACCACAGGCTGGGCAGCAGATCCCGCCGGAGCACCGCCCGGACAGGGCGCCGGATGCCCGCCTCCCGTCGCGCCGTGATGTCCCAGATGACGGTCAGCACCCCGAACGCGACGATCCAGTACGCCCCCGACCACTTCACCGCCGTGCACAGACCCAGCAGCACACCGGCGCCGAATCGCCACCAGCGGGCACCGAGGGCGATGCCTGCACGGTGTGTCGCGATCGAGCCGTCGGCCACCGCGGCCGCCAATCGGGCGCGCACCTGGTCGCGGTCGGCGATCAGACAGGCGAACGCCCCGAGGACGAACACCGCCTGGAAGATGTCCAGCAGCGCCGACCTGGACTGGACGTGGCTGACGCCGTCGCAGATCAGCAGCACCCCCGCGATGCCACCGAGCATCGTTGACCTGGTCATCCGGCGGACCACCCGGATGATCAGCAGTACGCTGACGATGCCGGCGACGGCCGACGCCAGCCGCCACCCGGTCGGGGTGTTGCCGATCAGCCATTCGCCGATCGCGATCAGCTGCTTGCCCAGTGGTGGGTGGACCACCACGCCGAAACCCTGGTTGTCCTCGACGCCGCCGTTGCGGAGCATCTCCTGGGCCTGGATCGCGTAGTACTTCTCGTCGAACAGCGGCGTCCCGCCGTCGGTGGCCGACCCGAGGCCGACGGTCCTGACGACCGCCGCGATTGCGGTGATCACGCCGGTGACGGCCCAGCCGCGGGCGCGGTCGGTCGGCATCGGCGGCAGGACCCGACGTGGGGTCCGCACCGGCTTCGTCAGGGCGGGAACGGCACCGATCGGAACGACGGATTCCGCGGGATCCGGCTGTGGCAGGTTGGGGTCGCCAATTTCGGTGGGCTCCTCGAAATCCTCCGGCGCCTCCGGTGCGGAGTCGTCAGCGACCGTGCTGACGGCGGTGGGCGGGGCGGACATGCGCTCGATCGTAGGGTGACGGGGTGACGGCGGACGTGAAGGCGGGGCGGCTGGTGCTCGCCGGCACCCCCTTGGGCCGGCCGTCGGACGCGTCCGATGGGCTGCGCACCGCGCTCGCCACCGCCGATGTGATCGCCGCGGAGGACACCCGGCGGTTGCACCGGCTGGCAGCCGACCTCGGCGTCACGCTCAGCGCGCCGATCGTCTCCTACTACGAATCCGTGGAGCAGTCCCGCATCCCGGCCCTGCTGGACCGCATGCGGGACGGGCAGACCGTGGTGCTGGTGACGGACGCGGGGATGCCGTCGGTGTCCGATCCGGGCTACCGGCTGGTTGCCGCGGCCGCCGAGGCCGGCCTGCTTGTCACCTCGGTGCCCGGCCCCTCCGCCGTCATCACGGCTCTCGCGTTGTCGGGGCTGCCGTCCGACCGGTTCAGCTTCGAGGGTTTCCTGCCGCGCAAACCCGGCGAACGCGGCCGGGCGCTGGCCGAGCTGGCCGGGGAGCGCCGGACGATGGTGTTCTTCGAATCGGTGCACCGGTTGACCGAGGCGCTGACGGCGATGGCGGCGGCGTTCGGTGCCGACCGGCCCGCGGCGCTCTGCCGGGAGCTCACCAAGACCTACGAAGAGGTCCGACGGGGCACGCTTGCCGATCTCGTCCTGATGGCCGAGCAGGGTGTGCGGGGTGAGGTGACGCTCGTGGTGGCCGGTGCCACCGAGGACGTCGAACCGGCGGGAGCCGACGAACTTGCCGCGGCCGTCAGGGAACTCGTGGACGGCGGCGGTACCCGCCGGGATGCGGTGGACGCGGTGGCCGCCCGGTACGGCCTGGCGCGCCGGGTCGTCTATGCGGCCGCGACCAGGCGGTAGCGGCGCACTTTCCCGAGCGAGCGGCGGGCCGTAAATCGCTGGTCGACATGCCTGTGCGCCGGGATGATCCGCGGAGCCGGGCCACCCGCTCGAGCGCCCCCGATCAGCCGGAAGGCAACCGTCGTGAACGTCACCGCCGCCGCATCGTCGGAGTCCGGGCCCGAGGTCCGGACGGCGAGCGGGCAGCTGCGCGGCGGCAGCTCAGCCGGGGTGGCGGTGTTCCACGGCGTCCCGTACGCCGAGCCGCCGGTCGGTGAGCTGCGTTTCGCCGCACCACGCCCGGTGCGTCCGTGGTCTGGTGTGCGGGAAGCGGTCTCGTTCGGCCCGCCGCCGCCGCAGCCGGGCCTGTCCCGGACCGACGGTCTTGCAGGGTCGACAGCGGGCGACGACTGGCTCACCGTCAACGTCTGGTCGCCCGATCCTGCCCCGGGGGCCGGACTTCCGGTGCTGTTCTGGATCCCTGGCGGCGCCTACCTGATCGGCGCGTCCAGCCTCCCGGAGTTTGACGGCGGTCGGCTCGCAGCGGGGGGCGTCGTGCTGGTGACGATCAACTACCGGCTGGGTGTCGAAGGTTTCGCGCAGATCGACGGCGCCCCGGCCAACCGGGGACTGCTGGACCAGGTCGCGGCACTGCAGTGGGTCAGCGACAACATTCGGTCCTTCGGCGGCGACCCTGACCGGGTGACGATCTTCGGCGAGTCGGCCGGTGGTGGATCGGTCGCTGCGCTGCTGGCCATGCCGCGGGCGGCCGGGCTCTTCCGCCGCGCCATCGTGCAGAGCATGCCCGGGGTGTTCTTCTCTGCCGAGCTTGCCGCCGACGTCGCCGCAGCGTGTGCCGCCGAACTGGGAGTGCGGCCAACAGTGGCCGAGCTGTCCGCCGTCGACCCCTGGCGCATGCCGGCCGCGGGAGAGGCGGTGTCCGCGAAGATCGACCGGTGGAAGGACCGGTGGGGCCCGATTACCCACCGGCCGATTCCGTTCGCACCCGTCGTCGACGGAGACGTCCTACCGACCACCCCCTGGGAGGCGGTGGCCGGAGGGGCTGGGCGCGATGTCGAGCTGCTCGTCGGTCACACCCGCGACGAGCATCGGTTGTTCAGCCTGATCGACGGGGTGCTGGGACAGGTGACGGAGGAACAGGCCGAGTCCGCCCTGCGCTCCTTCGCCCCCGGCGCTGACGGTGCCCGCCGCTATCGGGAGGCCTTCCCGGCCGCCGGTCCGGAGGAACTGTACGAACTTGTCAACGGCGACTGGCTGTTTCGCATGCCGACGCTGCACCTCGCCGAGGCGCATGCCGACGCGGGCCGGACCCACGTCTACGAGCTGACCTGGTCCGCACCCGGTATGGACGGCGCCCTCGGTGCGTGCCATGGCCTCGACGTGCCGCTGGTGTTCGGCAACCTCACCAGCGGTGGACCCGGGTTGCTGATCGGCGAGCCCGCTTCCGCGGAAGCGGAGGCGCTGTCCGAATGGGTCCGCGCCGCGTGGACTGCGTTCGCCGCCGACGGCGACCCCGGTTGGCCCGCTTTCGATACCCGGCAACGGTTGGTCCAACTGCTCGACACCCCACCGGCCGTCACGGCCTACCCGGAGGAGGCCTCCCGATTGTTGTGGCGGGAGCACACCTTTCGCGCCCTACCGCTCGGCGGCAGGTAGATTGTCCACCATCTCAGTCGCGGGATAGCGACGCAGCGAATCCGTCAACCAGCCGGCGGTAGCTCTCGTCCAGATCCTGCGGCAACGCGAATCCGCCGGCCGCCTCGAGCGATACGAAGCCGTGCATCAGGGCACGCAGGCCGCGGATGGCGTGGATCGCGTCATCGCCCTCCAGCCCGTACCCACTCAGGACCGCGGCAATGGTGGCGACCACCGCCGCGGCCACCTGCTGGTACTCGACGTCGCCGGACGCCGGCGCGATGACGCACGCCTGGTAACGACCGGGGTGCTTCTTGGCGAACGTGCGATAGGCCTCCGCCATGGCCTGCAGCGCTTCCGCGCCGGACTTACCGACGGCCGCCGCCGTGAGTTCCTGGTGCATTTCGCGGGCGGACAGCACCGAGACGTCCCTGCGCAGCTCGCTCAGGCCCGCAACGTGCTTGTACAGGCTGGGCTGACGGACACCGAACCTCGTGGCCACCGCGGCGCAGGTGAGCTGGTCCCAGCCGTTCTCGTCGGCGAACTCGGCGGCGTCGGCAGCGATGACCGCCCGCGACAGACCCGCCCTAGGCATCCGTGCGTCCGGCCGCGACCGTCCGGGCGAACTCCAGTACAGCGGGCGTGGTCACCTCGGGGAACTCGGACTGCGGGTAGTGGCCGGCGTCGGGGACCATGACGACGCGCCCGCCGAGCCGATCGGCGATCCACTGCGCCTCCGCCTGCTGATCGGGGAAGTCGGTGTCCTTGCTGCCCATCACCACGAGCACGTTCGTCGACACCTTGTCCAGCGCCGCCTCTGCCGGAGCGTGGGAGACCTGTGTGGTCGTCCGGAACGCCCGGCCGTATCCCGGGCGGGCAAGCGCCGCTCCGATCGCTGCCCGATGCTCGGTGTAGTCCGCATCCTTCCGGGTCGGGACCAGGGTCGGGTACCAGGAAAGCCAGGCCAGTCTGGCCCACGGGCCGCCCATCAGCGCCCGGAACATGAATCGCTGCCAGGCCGGCGCGAGCGGGTTGCGGACGAACGGTCCCATCAGCACGACACCGCTGACCAGAGCGGGGGTTTCGGCTGCGGCGATCACGGCGGCGGCCGCACCCATCGAGTTGCCGATCACCAGGGCGGGGCCACCCAGGTGCTCGATGAGCGCGCTGACGTCGGACGCGGCGCCCGGATCGTCGTAGGCGGTGAACGACGTGTCGCTGTCTCCGTGGCCCCGCAGGTCCATGGTGGCGACCCGGAAGCCGGCGTCGACCAGTGCCGGCGCCAGGTGCCGGTAGGAGCTGCGCAGGTCGCCCATGCCGGGAACCGCGACGACCAGGGGCCCGCTGCCGGTGACGTCGTAGGCGATTCGGCCCTCGCCGCGGTCGAGGTACTGGGTGGTGGTGTCGGTCGTCATGAGTGGGGCTCCGTTCACTTGGCTTGTGTGCATAGCCCAAAAGCTAATGCCATTAGCTTTGACTGTCAAGCCCCGTGCTGAGACTGTTCTGGACCAGGTCGCGGCACACGGTGTCGCGGGTGGCGAACCGGAACCATCGAGGAAATGAGCGACATGACCGACAGCAGCGGTGCGTCAACCCTGAAGGGTCGCCTGCGCGCGGACCTCACCACGGCCATGAAGGCCAGGGACACCCTGACCACCGGGACGCTGCGGATGGCGCTCGCCGCGGTGACCACCGCGGAGGTTGCCGGCAGCACCGCGAAGGAGTTGACCGACACCGAGGTGCAGGCCGTCCTCGCCAAGGAGGTCCGCAAACGGGCCGAAGCGGCCGAGGCCTTCGCCGGTGCCGGACGGGCCGAGCAGGCGGCCCAGGAGGAGGCCGAGGCGGCGGTGCTGTCCGGGTACCTGCCGACTCCGCTGGATGACGCAGGGCTCGGCTCCCTGGTCAGCGCGGCGGTCGAGCAGGTGCGCGCGGACACCGGTGCGCCGGTCACCATGCGGCAGATGGGCCCGATCATCAAGCAGGTGCAGGCCGCGGCCGAGGGGCGTGCCGACGGGGCCCGGATCTCCGCCGCGGTCAAGGCCGCGATCGCCGGCTGACGCCGTCCGACCGGCCCGTCCCCGGGGTCGGGCGGCCAGGGCACCCCGGGCGTGCGGCGCTCCCGACGGTGCGGAAGGCTGAGGCGTCCGCACCGCCCTGACTGCTGCCCGGAGGCCCGGAAATGACCGATCCTGCGACCACCGCGACGTCCCCCAAGGCCGACATCGGCGTCACGGGACTTGCCGTGATGGGTTCCAACCTCGCCCGCAACTTCGCCCGCAACGGCTTCGTCACTGCGGTGCACAACCGCACCACGGCGAAAACCAGGGCGCTGATCGAGGAGCACGGCGGTGACGGCACTTTCGTCCCGTCGGATTCGACGGAGGAATTCGTCGCATCCCTGGCGGTGCCGCGCAAGATCCTGATCATGGTCAAGGCCGGCGGTCCCACCGACGCCGTCATCGATGAGCTCGCGGCGCTGGTCGAGCCGGGCGACATCATCATCGATGGCGGCAATGCCAAGTTCTCCGACACCCGGCGCCGGCAGGCGGCGTTGCAGGAGAAGGGCATTCACTTCGTCGGCTGCGGTGTGTCCGGCGGTGAGGAGGGCGCGCTCAACGGGCCGTCGATCATGCCTGGCGGGTCCGCCAAGTCCTACGAATCGCTCGGCCCGATCTTGGAGAAGATCTCCGCCCACGTCGACGGCGCACCCTGCTGCACGCACATCGGCACCGACGGCGCCGGGCACTTCGTCAAGATGGTGCACAACGGCATCGAATACGCCGACATGCAGCTGATCGCCGAGGCCTACGACCTGCTGCGCCGGGGCGCCGACCTGAGTCCGTCCGAGATCGGCGACATCTTCGCCGAATGGAACAAGGGCGACCTGGACTCGTTCCTGGTCGAGATCACCGCCGAGGTGCTGCGGCACGTCGACGCCGAAACGGGTTCGCCCTTCATCGATGTCGTGGTCGACGCCGCCGGAATGAAGGGCACCGGGACGTGGACCGTGCAGACGGCGCTCGACCTCGGCATCCCCGTGTCGGGCATCGCGGAGGCCGTCTTCGCCAGGGGGCTCTCCTCCGCCGCGACCCAGCGCGTCGCGGCGGCCGGCAAGCTGCCCGGGCCGAACAGCGGCTGGTCGGTCAAGGACAAGGACCAGTTCGTCGAGGACGTCCGCATCGCGCTCTACGCCTCGAAGATCGTCGCCTACGCCCAGGGACTGGACGAGATCTTCGCCGGCGCCGCCGAATACGGCTGGGACATCAATGTCGGTGCGGTGGCGCGTATCTGGCGCGGCGGCTGCATCATCAGGGCCAAGTTCCTCAACCGCATCACCGAGGCGTACGACGTCGGTACCGGGGTGGAGATCCCCGCGTCGCTGCTGCTCGCGCCCTACTTCACCGACGCGATCACCCACGCCCAGGACTCCTGGCGTCGGGTGGTGGCCGGGGCGGCCCAGTCCGGAATCCCGACACCGGGCTTCGGGGCGGCGTTGTCCTACTACGACGGCCTGCGCTCGGAACGGTTGCCGGCCGCGTTGATCCAGGGCCAGCGCGACTTCTTCGGTGCGCACACCTACAAACGGGTGGACAAGGAAGGGACCTTCCACACGCTCTGGTCCGGCGACCGCAGCGAGGTCCGGGAGGAAGGCCCGACTCCGGGCGTCAACCAGGCGCCGCCCGCTGGGAGCTGACGGTCAGATGGACACCCGACGCCGGCAGGTCGGCCGCGGCGCTGTCGCCGCGGCGGCGATCGTGCTCGGCGTCGGGGCGGTCACGGTGATCCAGGGGACCGGCCCGCCCGAGTACTCCAGTTCGGTCACGTTCTTCCTGATGCGGCCCGGGCAACCGGATTCGGCGTCGGAGGTGGCCCGGTTGATGGATTCCTCCGGGGCTGTGCTGGACGGTGACGCGCTGGCCGAACGGCTGATCGGCGAGCTGGAGCTCGACCTCACGGTGGACGACCTGCGGGACGAGATAGAGGTGACGATCGAGCCGGACTCCGTGCTGCTGACCGCGACGGTGACCGACTCGTCTGCGCAACGGGCGCTGTCCATTGCCGAGGCGATCGCTGCGCAGCCGATCGCGGTCGACCCGGCCGGGACCGAACTGGTCGTCATCGAGGCGCCCGAACCGGACCCGGATCCGAGCTAGCGGCTCCGCCGTTTGTACTGTCGAGCCGGTGAGCGAAGCAGACCTCGATGTCGTGGTGTTCGGTGCGACCGGGTTCGTCGGGCGGTTGGTCGCGCAGCTACTCGCCACCGTGGACCTCGGCGCCGTGCGGGTCGGCCTGGCCGGCCGCTCGAAGGAACGGCTTGCCGATCTCCAGCGAAACCTCGGAGTCGACTGGCCGGTGATCGTCGCCGATTCCTCGGACCAGGAGGCCGTCGGCGCGCTCGCCGCGTCCGCGCGGGTGGTCGTCAGCACGGTGGGGCCGTACGCGCGGTACGGCCTGCCGCTGGTCAAGGCCTGCGCCGAGTCGGGCACCGCCTACGCGGACCTCACCGGCGAACCGACGTTCGTCAGGGACAGCATCGACGCGGTGCAGGATCTCGCCACCCGCACCGGCGCGCGGATCGTGCATTCCTGCGGGTTCGACTCCGTGCCGTCCGACCTCGGCGTTCAGTTGCTGGCCGATCGGGTGATCGCGGACGGTGCCGGTGAACTCGCGCAGGCCACCCTGGTGGTCGTCTCGCTCAAGGGCGGGATCAGTGGCGGCACCATTGATTCGCTGCGCGGCATCATCGACGCCGGCCGGGCGGACCCGGGGCTCCGCCGCCGGCTCGCCGACCCGTACCTGTTCAGCCCGGACCGGGACGGCGAACCCGACCTCGGCCGGCAGTCCGGCGCGTTCCTCACCGAGCGGCTCGATGACGGGAGCTGGGTCGCCCCGTTCGTCATGTCCTCGTTCAATTCCCGGGTCGTCCGGCGCAGCAACGCCCTGCAGGGGCACCGGTACGGCCGCGAACTGAGGTACCGGGAGGTCGTCCGGACCGGTACGTCACCGCTCGGTGCCGTCACCGCCGCTGGTGTCGCGCTCGGTACCGGCGCACTGGCGGCCGGGCTGGCCAACCGCTTCAGCCGACCGGTGCTGGATCGGGTCCTGCCCGCACCCGGCGAGGGGCCGAGTGAGAAGGCGCGCCGGGAAGGACGTTTCAGGCTGGAGATCCGCGCTGTGACGACCACGGGCGCCCGCTACACCGCCGTCGTTGCGGCGTCCGGCGACCCCGGTTACCAGGCCACGTCGGTGATGCTGAGCGAGTCCGCGCTCTGTCTGGCCGTCGACGACCTGCCGAAGGTTGCGGGCGTTCTCACCCCGGCGACCGCGATGAACGGAGCGCTGACCCGGCGGCTGCAGGCGAACGGCTTCACCTTCGAGGTGCATCCGGGGTGAGTCGGCCGGAGCCCGCGCGGCGCCGTTTCCCCCCAAATTCGTGTTGATCATGGCAAAGATCGCGTCCGAGACGGCGTGTCGGAGGCGTCCGGTGCGAGTTTCGTCATGATCAACAGGGCGGGTGATCGGTCCCCGCTCCGGGCAATGCTGTCCGCGCAGACTGAACCGGACCACTAACCTGATCGGAATGAGCTCGCCCGTCCTGACAGCGGTGGCCTGGCCCTACGCCAACGGCCCCCGGCACATCGGCCACGTTTCCGGTTTCGGCGTCCCCGCCGACGTCTTCTCCCGCTACCAGCGGATGGCCGGCAACGACGTCCTGATGGTCTCCGGCACCGACGAGCACGGCACCCCGATCCTGGTGCAGGCTGACGCCGAGGGCGTCCCGGCGAGGGAACTCGCGGACCGGTACAACCGGGTGATCGTCGACGATCTGCAGGGCCTGGGGCTGTCCTATGACCTGTTCACCAGGACGTCCACCCGCAACCACTACGCGGTCGTCCAGGAACTGTTCCGCACCGTTCACCGCAACGGCTATTTCGTGCCGAAGACCACGATGTCGGCGATCTCGCCGTCCACCGGCCGCACGCTGCCCGACCGCTACATCGAGGGCACCTGCCCGATTTGCGGGTATGACGGTGCCCGCGGCGACCAGTGCGACAACTGCGGCAACCAGCTGGACCCGATCGACCTGATCAACCCAAAGTCCCGGATCAACGGTGAGACACCGATTTTCACCGAATCTGAGCATTACTTCCTGGATCTGCCTGCGTTGGCCGGCGCGCTCGGTTCCTGGCTGCAGACCCGAACCGACTGGCGACCGAACGTGCTGCGGTTCTCGCTGAACCTGCTCGACGACCTCCGGCCGAGGGCGATGACCAGGGACATCGACTGGGGTATTCCGGTGCCGCTGGACGGCTGGCGGGACCGGCCGGACAAGAAGCTGTACGTGTGGTTCGACGCCGTCATCGGGTACCTGTCCGCGTCCATCGAGTGGGCCCGCCGGTACGGGGGAGTGACCGAACCCGGTGGCGGGCCCGACCCCGACGCCTGGCAGCGCTGGTGGCAGGGCGGCGATGCCGCGGCCCGCGCCTACTACTTCATGGGCAAGGACAACATCACCTTCCACTCGCAGATCTGGCCGGCGGAATTGCTGGCCTACAACGGTCTGGGCGAACGTGGCGGTTCGGCGGGCACCCTCGGTGCGCTCAATCTGCCGACGGAGGTGGTGTCCAGCGAGTTCCTGACCATGAGTGGCTCGAAGTTCTCGACGTCCCGCAAGACCGTCATCTACGTCGGCGATTTCCTTCGCGAGTACGGTCCGGATGCGCTGCGCTATTTCATCGCGGCGGCCGGTCCGGAGAACCAGGATGCGGACTTCACCTGGGAAGAGTTCGTCCGCCGCACCAACTTCGAGCTCGCCAACGAATGGGGCAACCTCGTCAACCGGTCGATCTCCATGGCGCACAAGAACTTCGGCGTCATTCCTGCCCCCGGCCCGCGGACCGAGCTGGACGTCGCGTTGCTCACCGCGGCCGAACGGTCCTTCGAGACGGTGGGAGAACTGTTGGGCCGCAGCCGGTTCAAGGCTGCGTCGGGTGAGGCGATGCGGCTGGCCGGGCTGGCGAACAAGTACATCTCCGAATCCGAGCCGTGGAAACTGGGTGACGACAAGGAGCGGCAGGCGACCGTCCTGCACACCGCCCTGCAAGTGGTGGACGACACCAAGACGCTGCTGACGCCGTTCCTGCCGCATTCGTCCCAGCAGGTGTTCGCAGCCCTCGGTGGAGACGGCGTCTGGGCGGCTCAGCCGGAGATCCGCGAGGTGACGGACTTCGACGACGACGTCGAGGGCGTCGGCGTGCCCGAGGTCCGCGACTACCCCGTGATCACCGGCGACTACGCCGCCGAGCAGGCCGTCTGGCGGCGGCGGGACATCGAGGTCGGGCGGCCGCTGGCCAAGCCGACCCCGCTGTTCACCAAGCTGGACCCGAAGCTGGGCGAGACCGGCCCCCCCTGGGCCCCGATCGCCTGAGCGCGCCGTCGCTGTGCGGCCCCGATTCCGAGTTGATCATGCAGCCCAGCACGCGACACGCCGACGACACGCCCGAGAACCTGTGCTGGGCCGCATGATCATCAACGCGCGGCGCCCCTTCTTTGGAGTTGATCATGGCAAAACTTGCAGGATCTGCCCTCGACACGCCGTGCCGGGCGCGAGTTTCGCCATGATCAACACGGGTCCGGACGCACGTCTCGTGCGCAAGCCGTGAACGGCACGCCGCACCCGGCGGTGGCGGAGCGGCCGATGGTGCCGCCGCCGGAGCCGCTGCCGCACCCTGTGGTGGACGCTCACACGCACCTCGACGCCTGTGGTTGCTCGACCCCGGAAGACGTCGCGGCGGCGATGACCCGGGCCGCCGCGGTCGGCGTCCGGCAGGTGGTCACGGTGGCCGACGACATGACCTCCGCCCGCTGGGTGGTCGACGCGGCGGGGTGGCATCCGGATCTCTACGCGGCCGTCGCCCTGCACCCGACGCGGGCGGACATGCTGGACGACGCGGCCCGCGCCGAACTCGAGCAACTGGCGGCCGATCCGCGGGTGGTGGCAATCGGGGAGACCGGTCTGGACCACTACTGGGACGCTGCCCCGCACGACGTCCAGGCGGAGGCCTTCGCCTGGCACATCGACCTGGCCAAGCGGCTGGGCAAGCCGCTGATGATCCACGACCGGGACGCGCACGACGAGGTCCTGGCGATCCTCCGCGCCGAGGGGCCGCCGGACCGGGTGATCTTCCACTGCTTCTCCGGCGATGTCGCCATGGCGCGGATCTGCGTCGAGCAGGGCTACCACCTGTCGTTCGCCGGTCCGGTCAGCTTTCGCAACGCGCGCGACCTGGCAGCGGCGGCTGACGTGGTGCCGGCGGGGCTGCTGATGGTCGAGACGGATGCCCCGTTCCTGACCCCGCATCCCCATCGCGGGAAACGAAACGAGCCCTACGCGCTGCCGTATACGGTGCGCGCGCTGGCCGGAGTCCGTGGTCAGGACGTCGCCCAACTCTGCGAACAGGTGACCTACACCACACGTCGGGTCTACGGAATGCCGGATTTGCCCGTATCGACCGAGGTCAGCGAAGCCGCGTCGTGATCGGCTTGACACGGTAAAGAAAGCTTTGGTTGCCGGTTCGTGCTCCCGTCGTTACCCTCCCGTGATGACAGCCGGGATGGGGAAATCCCGGGTGCAACTGGGGCAGGACTTGTCGGCGGCGTCGACAGGGTCGGAGAACTGACCGACCCGTACGTCGGGGACGGGCCCTGCTTTTTTGGTGCCCTGACGTCCTCTGACGGCGTCGGTAGCCGCCGGTCTGCGCCCGCTGACCCTTGCTCGGGAGCGACGACGTTCGGATCTGACGTGACCACGACGCACGACCAACTCGGCTCCGACGGTTCTCCGGCTGACCCTTCCGGCAACGAATCCGATCCGCAGACCGTTCTTCACCGGCTTGGTTCGGGTGCCGCCGGTGAGCTGTTCACCCACGATTCGAATGCGACCGGTGACGCCCGGGCATTCCCCGAATCGGCATTCCCCGAATCGGCATCCCGCGAATCGGCAGCAGGGCCGGCAGTCGCGGAATCCGACGCCGCCCGTCGCCGTCGCGGAGCCCATCGCCGGCGTGACGACGCTGCCGCGGCCGACGGGTCCGCCGATGCCGCGACACCCACCGGCGCGACCGTCCTGGCCGCGCAGGCGACCGCAAACGAAGCTTCCGCAGCCGGAACGATTGCCGACACCGCGGGCATAGCGGAAGCGGGCACCGAGGACGCAGGCGGCGACGACACAGGCGGCGACGACACAGGCGGCGTCCCGCCGGTCACCCCGGCCGCCGGTGGAAGCCGCTGGCGCCGACCGGTTCTCGCGGCGGCCGCGGCGGTGGCCTGCCTGCTCGCCGCCGGCGGCGGCACCTATGCAGCCATGCACAAGACGGTCACCATCTCGGTTGACGATGTCTCGCAGGAGGTCTCGACACTTGCCGGGTCGGTCGACGGAGCGCTGGACGCCGCCGGGCTGACCGTGGCTGAGCATGACTCGCTGGCCCCCACCCCGGACGCGGAGATCACCGACGGATCGCAGATCGTGGTGCAGCGCGGCCGGCTGTTGACACTCACCATCGACGGTAAGACCCGCGAGGTCTGGACCACCGCGACGACCGTCGACAAGGCGCTCGCCGAGCTCGGACAGGACCCTTCGGACCTGAGGCTCTCGGCCGACCGCTCCAGGGGCATCCCGCTGGACGGCCTCGCGGTCACCGCAGACACGCTGCGCTCGGTCACGGTGAAGGCAGGCAGCACCACAAAGGACTTCGACACCACGGCCAAGACCGTCGGCGCATTCCTCGCCGAGAACGACCTCAGCCCCGCCGCGAACCAGCGGGTCTCGGTGGCGCTCACCGCCGCCATCACCGAGGGCGCGTCGATCACCATCCGCACCCTGCCGACCGTCACGGTGAAGGCCGGCACCGACCGGCCCGTCAAGAAGGTGGTCGACGGCTCCACCGTCGCCGACGCGTTGGCAACGGCCCGCGTCAAGCTGGGTAAGGACGACTCCGTCAGCCCGGGGGTCAAGACACGGCTCAAGGACGGCCTCAGCGTCGTCGTCACCAGGATCGCCTACCGAACCGACGTGGAACAGCAGCCGGTGGCGCAGCCGGCCGACCAGACCCGCGACGACAACTCGTTGCTGGTCGGCACCACCGAGGTGGTCCAGCAGGGCCAACCGGGCGTCGTCGAGGTCACCTACCGGACGACGCTCACCAACGGCAAGGCAGGAGCGCGCGCCGAGGTGAGCCGCAAGACCATCGCGGACGCGACCCCGACGATCACCGCCGTCGGGACCAAGCAGCCACCGCCCCCGCCGCCGCCGGTTCGCGCCGCCGCTCCGACACCCGCGCCCGCTCCGGAACCAGAACCGGCACCTGCACCGGCGCCCGAGCCGGCACCTGCACCGGCGCCCGAGCCGGCTCCTGCACCCGCGCCCGCTCCGGAACCAGAACCGGCACCTGCCCCGGCACCCGCGCCCGCCCCGGCGCCACCGGCCCCCAGCGGCGGCTGGAGTGTCAACTGGGACGCCATCGCGACCTGCGAGTCCGGCAACAACTGGTCGATCAACACCGGCAACGGCTATTACGGCGGCCTGCAGTTCGACATCGGCACCTGGCTCGGCAACGGCGGTGGCGAGTACGCGCCGCGGGCCGACCTTGCGAGCAAGGAACAGCAGATCGCCATCGCCGAGCGTGTCTATGCCTCTCGCGGACTGTCGCCCTGGGCGTGTGGTTACGCCGCCGGCTGACCACTGCCAGGCACCGCCAGATCACCGCACGAGCACTGCTGAGGTTGCCACGCATCGCGCTTGACCAGGCATGATGCCCGCGATTTGCTAATGGTAAAGGGTTGGTATAAAGGGCCGTTACCGTCCCGTGATTGGATCCGGAACAGCTTCAGCGGGCAAGCACAATACGCCATCCGAGGAGGCGGTTCGTGCTCAGGCGATACCTGTATCGGTCCCGTAGCGGTGTCAGCTGCGCCACAGTTTGGTTCTAACTCTGTCAAAAGCGCGGTACGTCCTTTATCGTTTTGTAATAGCAGCTGGGATGGGAAACCGTCGAGCTCGTCGCATCAGGTTGTAGGGCATAAATGCAAGTCGGTATTCGAAACACATTCGGAGCCGGGTTGCCGCCCGTCGAAATCGACCTGTGCTGTATCCGGGGATTAAGAACCTGATGCACAACGACGGCCTCGACCCCTGCCCGGACACCACCACCCTTATGGATGAAACCTTGGCTTCCAACGACGACCAGTTCGCCTCCGCCGACACCACCGATGGAGTGCACGCTGCCGCCACCGACACCCTCGAGCCGACCGCCGATGCGGAGCTCGACAACGACAGCACCACCCGCACCACCTCGACCGGGCGCAACCTGCGCAAGCCCGTCCTGGTCGGCGTCGCCGCGCTCGTCGTGGCGTTGGTCGCCGGCGGCGGAGTCGCCGCCTCCTCCCACAAGACGGTGTCCCTCACCGTCGACGGCCAGCAGCAGGAAGTCGGCACCTTCGCCGGCTCCGTGGACGGCGCCCTCGAGGCGGCCGGGCTGACCGTGACCGAGCACGACTCGGTTGCGCCGGCTGTCGACACCGCCATCTCCGACGGCTCGCAGATCGTCATCGAGCGTGGCCGGTTGCTCACCCTGACCGTCGACGGCAAGACCCGCGAGGTCTGGACCACCGCCGACACTGTCGAAGAGGCGCTCGCCGAGCTCGGCCAGAACCCGGCCGCCTTCAAGCTGTCGGCCGACCGCTCGCGTGAGATCCCGACCGACGGCCTGACCGTCACCGCACTCACCCTGCACAGCGCCGCGGTGTCCGATGCCGGCAAGAAGGCCGTCTCGGTGAAGAGCACCGCCAAGACCGTCGGCGACCTGCTCAAGGAGCGCAAGATCGCGCTCGGCCCGCTGGACACCGTCAAGCCGGCCGCCAACACCCCGGTCACCAACGGGCTCAAGGTCACCGTCACCCGCGTGACCAAGACCAAGGTGAACGAAGAGGTTGCGGTCGCTCAGCCCGCCGACCAGCAGGTCCAGGACGATTCGCTCGACGCCGGCACCACCACCGTCACCGAGCAGGGCAACGCCGGCAAGGACAAGGTCACCTACCAGGTGACGACGGTCAACGGCAAGACGACCTCCAAGAAGGAGATCGCCCGCGCCGCCGTCGTTCCCGCGAAGGCCACTGTCGTCGCCGTCGGTACCCGCGAGATCGTCGTCCCCGAGCCCGAGGTCGCCCAGGTCGCGTCGAGCGATTCCTCGAGCGATTCGTCCAGCGATTCCTCGGCCCCGGTCAGCGATTCCAGCAGCGAGGCTCCGGCCGCTGCCGAGCCCGCCCCGGCCGCGGATCCGGCCCCCGCTTCCTCCGGTTCGTCCGGGGTGAACTGGGACGGCATCGCGAATTGCGAGTCGACCAACAACTGGTCCATCAATACCGGGAACGGTTACTACGGTGGCCTGCAATTCGATATCCCGACCTGGAACAGTGCGGGTGGCGGCGCTTACGCCTCGCGGCCTGACCTGGCTACCCGGGAGCAGCAGATCGCTGTCGCCGAGAACCTGTACGCCAGCCGCGGAACCTCGCCGTGGGCGTGCGCCGGCGCCGGCTGATCGAGCAGCCGTCGAATGATGTGAACAGCGTCATTCATCACGAGATCTAGTTTACACCAGAGCCCCGATTCCTACCCGGAATCGGGGCTCTGGTGTATTCGCGTCTTCCACTGTGAGCTAATCGAAGCATCAATGCATCCGCAAGTATTGCGCGTGCACATCGCCGTCGTTACTGTTTCGTGATAGAAGCCGGATGGGTCATTCTCCGGAGTCATGCAGGGCAGCGGTCGAGCAGGAGTGCGGGCGAACGAAAACCCGCGGCGCTCGAGGCCGGCGAGCCCGACGAGCGCAGCACCATCAGATCTTCGCGCTGACTCCTGCCCTGCCCGGAAAACAGATCAACGACATCGGATGTGACGTGAACAAACCCGCCGACAACGTTAGCGCCGCGGCGCCGACGAACGCCGACACGAACCTTGACAGCGCCACCGCACTTGTCCCGAACGATCGCAAGCGCCGCCGCGGACTGGGCCGCAAGGGCCTGCTGATCGCCGCTGCCGCCTCCATCGGGCTGCTCGGGGTGGGCGGCGGAACCGCTGCCGCCATGAGCAAGGAGGTCGTCATCACCGTCGACGGCCAGCAGCAGGAGGTCACCACCCTGGCCGACTCCGTGGACGGCGCACTGGCCACCGCCGGCCTGCAGGTCGGCGAGCACGACGTCGTCGCCCCCGCCCCCGACGCCACGATCTCCGACGGCTCGCACATCGCGCTGGAGCGGGCCCGTCCGCTCGATCTGACCATCAACGGCAAGGAGCGGCAGGTCTGGACGACGGCGGACACCGTCGATGAGGCGCTGGTCCAGCTGGGCCAGGACCCGGCGGCGCTGGATCTGTCCGCTGACCGGTCCAGGGAGATCCCGCTGGACGGCCTGGAGGTGACCGCGAACGCGCTGCGGACCGTCTCCATCTCCGACGCCGGCCGCCCCGCGAAGAAGGTCAGCACCGGCGCGAAGACCGTCGCCGACGTGCTGAAGGAGCAGGGCGTCTCCCTCGGCGCCGACGACACCACCGATCCCGCCCTGACCACCGCGGTCAAGGACGGCCAGCAGATCAAGGTCTCCAGGGTGTCGGTCAAGACCGTCACGAAGACCGTCAGCATCGCCCCCAAGGACGTCCGCACGGACGACCCGAAGCTCGACAAGGGCTCGACGGTCGTCGCGGTCAAGGGCAAGCCCGGCAAGCAGAAGGTCGTCGTCACCGTCACCACCGTCAACGGCAAGGAGACCTCCCGCAAGGCGGTCTCCCGCACGACCGTCGCCGAGCCCACCCCGAACCAGGTGCGCGTCGGGACGAAGTCGGGCCTTGACGTCCAGGGCGGGCGCGTCTTCTTCCACGACACCGAATTCGGCGTCAACTGGGACGGGCTGGCCTACTGCGAGTCGACCAACAACCCGAACGCCGTCAACAACCCGGCCGGTTTCCTGTCCACCTATGGCCTGTTTCAGTTCGACCTGCCGACCTGGCAGTCCGTCGGCGGTTCCGGCAACCCCGGTGACGCCAGCCCGGAGGAGCAGCTGAAGCGTGCCAAGCTGCTCTACCAGCAGCGTGGGCTCGAGCCGTGGCTGTGCGGGTACGCCGCCAGCGGCCCGCCCGCCGGCTGACCGATACAGCTCCCGGCTGACCGATACAGCTCCCGGCTGACCGATACAGCTCGCACGAGCAGACCGAGCAGACCGAGCAGACCGAGCAGACCGAGCAGACCGAGCAGTGCCCCACAGGCCCCGACCCACAGGTCGGGGCCTGTGTTGCGCTCGGCACAGTCGATCGGGCGAACGCGCCCCGCAGGGTGCAATCCCGGCGCCGGTTGGGCGCCACGACCGGCAACGCGGCGAGGTCGGTCGTTCGGGCCCGCGGATCGTGTGAGGATGATCGTTGTGTCCGATCGTTCTCCGGTGAGCCTGCTCGGTGCCGTCGAGATCCGTCGGCTGGCCGAGCAGCTCGACCTGCGCCCGACCAAGTCGCTCGGGCAGAACTTCGTCATCGACGGCAACACAGTGCGGCGCATCGTTGCGGCCGCTGACCTCCGGTCCACCGACCACGTGCTCGAGGTCGGCCCCGGCCTCGGCTCGTTGACCCTGGGACTGCTCGACGTCGCCGCGGCCGTCACGGCGGTCGAGATCGATCCACGGCTCGCCGAACTGTTGCCGCACACGGTTCACGCGCACGCACCCCGGCAGGCGGCTGCGCTGCAGGTGATCACCGAGGACGCCCTGCTGATCACCGGGGACCGGCTCGCCCTGCCCACCACCGACCTGGCCGCGCCCGAGTACCCGACCGCGATGGTGGCGAACCTGCCCTACAACGTCGCTGTTCCTGTTCTGTTGCGGCTGCTCGCCGAGGTCCCGACGCTCCGCCGGGTGCTGGTGATGGTCCAGGCCGAGGTCGCGGATCGGCTGGTGGCCGGTCCGGGGTCGAAGACCTACGGCTCGCCCAGCGTGAAGACCGCCTGGTACGGCACCGCCCGCCGAGCCGGATCGATCTCCCGCTCGGTGTTCTGGCCGGTGCCGGGGGTTGATTCCGCCCTTGTCGGCTTCGAGCGGCGCGCCGAGCCGCGCTCCGGCGACCGCGCCGCGGTGTTCGCCGTCATCGACGCAGCCTTCGCGCAACGCCGCAAGACGCTGCGGTCCGCCCTCGCCGGGTGGGCAGGCTCTCCCGCCTACGCCGAGGCCGTGCTGACCAGGGCGAAGGTCGACCCCTCGGCCCGTGGCGAGGTGCTCACCGTCGACGACTTCGCCCGGATCGCGCGCACCGCCGGTGCGATCGACGCGGTGGAGCCCGAATGACGGGCGGTCCGAATGACCGTGCGTCCGCCGTTGTCCGGGTTCGGGCGCCCGCGAAGATCAACCTGCACCTCGCCGTCGGTGACGTCCGGCCCGACGGCTACCACGACCTGGTGACGGTGTTCCACGCCGTCGACCTCGCCGACGAACTGACCATCACCACAGCGCCGCGGCATTCGGTGCGCACCGTTCCCACCGACGGTGTCCCGGCCGGCTCGAAGAACCTGGCCGGGGTCGCCGCCCGGCTGCTGGCCCGGCGCACCCGGCTCGGCGGGCCGGTCGCCATCGAGATCGCCAAGCAGATCCCGGTGGCCGGCGGCATGGCCGGCGGCAGCGCCGATGCCGCCGCCGCGCTGGTGGGCTGCGCGGCACTCTGGGGACTCGAGATCGGCCGCGGCGAGCTGGCCGAGATCGGCGCAGACATCGGAGCCGACGTCCCGTTCGCGCTCACCGGCGGCACGGCGGTCGGAACGGGCCGGGGCGACCGGCTCTCGCCGGTGCTGGCCCGCACCCCGCTGCACTGGGTGCTCGCACTGGCCGACCAGGGTCTGTCGACCCCCGCTGTGTTCGCCGAACTGGACCGGCTGCGCGCGGATTCGAACCCACCCCGGGTCGGTCCGGTCAACCGGGTGCTCTCCGCCCTGGCGAGCGGCGAGCCGGCCGAGGTGGCGGCCGCGCTCGGCAACGATCTGCAGGTGGCGGCCATCTCGCTGCAGCCGGGGCTGCGCCGAACACTGCGTGCCGGGATGGCCGCGGGTGCGCTCGGCGGCGTGGTGTCCGGCTCCGGGCCGACGGTGGCGCTGCTCTGCGCCGACGCCGAATCGGCCGGCGGGGTGGCGGCCGAGCTCGCCGGGTCCGGAACCTGCCGGACGGTACGGATGGCCGCGGGGCCTGCGCCGGGTGCCCGGCTCATCGGATCGACTCCCGCGGTGCGGCACTGATGGCGAACCTGGTCAACATCGAGGCGGCCGGCGTCACGCACGGCGTCCGGCCGGTGCTGAGCAAGGTGTCGCTGGGCGTGCAGACGGGCGATCGCATCGGCGTGCTGGGCCTGAACGGTTCCGGCAAGACCACGCTGCTCCGGCTGCTGGCCGGGCTCGACCTGCCCGACACCGGCAGGGTCTCGTTCGCCCGTGGGACGTCCGTTGCCTTCGTCTCGCAGAGCTCGGATCTGCCGGACGGCATCACGGTCCGCGACGCGGTGCTGCATTCGTTCGGCGAGGCCGAGCATGCCTGGGCATCCGACGGTGCCGTCCGGGAGGTGCTCAGCGGCCTCGGCCTGCGCGACATCGGACTGGACACGCCGGTCGGTGGACTGTCCGGCGGCGAGCAGCGCCGGGTTTCCCTCGGCGCCGCCCTGGTGACCGACGCCCAGCTGTTGCTGCTGGACGAGCCGACCAACCACCTGGACATCGAGGCGGTGGCCTGGCTCGCCGCCCACCTTCGGGCGAGGGCCGGCGCGGTCGTCGCCGTCACCCACGACCGCTGGTTTCTCGACGCCGTTGCCACCTCGACGTGGGAGGTGGTCGACGCCGCGGTGCTCGGTCGGGAGGGTGGTTATTCCGACTGGGTCTTCGCCCGGGCCGAGCGGCTGCGGCTCGACCAGGCCGCCGAGGAACGTCGAAAAAACCTGGCGCGCAAGGAGTTGGCCTGGTTGCGACGCGGTCCGCCGGCCCGCACGTCGAAACCGCGCTACCGGATCGAGGCCGCGGAGGCGATCATCGCCGGCGAGCCCGAGCCGCGGAACTCGGTGGAGCTGCACGCCTTCGCCCGCCGCCGGCTCGGTAAGGACGTGCTGGAGCTGAAGGATGTCTCGGCGTCCGTCACCGCCGTCGACGGCACCCGCCGCACGTTGCTCGACCACGTCACCTGGCTGGTCGGCCCGGGCGACCGGATCGGCATCGTCGGCATCAACGGTTCCGGGAAGTCCACCCTGCTGCGGATCCTGGTCGGCGAGCTCCCACCGGACGGTGGAACCGTCAAATTGGGTTCCACGGTGCGCCTCGGCTACCTCTCGCAGGAGGTCGCCGAACTGCCCGGTGATCTCCGGCTGATCGAGGCGGTCACGCAGATCGCCGGCATCGTCGAGCTCGGCGGCAAGATGCTCACCGCCGGCCAGCTCGCGGAGCGGTTCGGCTTCACCAACACCCACCAGTGGACACGGGTGGGCGAGCTCTCGGGCGGTGAGCGACGCCGGCTGCAGCTGCTGCGCATCCTGATGGACGAGCCGAACGTGCTGGTGCTGGACGAGCCCACCAACGATCTGGACACCGACACGCTGGCCGCTCTGGAGGATCTGCTCGACGGCTGGCCCGGGACGTTGCTGGTCGTCAGCCACGACCGTTACCTGATCGAGCGGGTCGCGGACACCACGGTGGCGCTGTTCGGAGACGGCCGGATCACCCATCTGCCCGGCGGGATCGACCAGTACCTCCAGCGGCGCGCCGACGACCAGCAGGCGGCCCGGTCGTCGAGTACGAACGGTGCCGTCCCGGACGGTGCGCCGGCCGCTGCTGTCGGCGACGGGACACCGGCGACCGACCCGGCCCGGCTCCGGCTGCTCCGCAAGGACCTGCAGCGCCTGGAACGCAAGCTGGAATCGTTGCACCGCAAGGAATCCGGACTGCACGATCGGCTCGCCGCGGCGGGCGCGGACTACGGGTCAGCGGCGCAACTGTCGGCGGAACTCAAGGCGCTGCGCACCGAAATCGCGTCGGTGGAGACCGAATGGCTCGCTGCTGCGGAGGACCTCGAGGGCTGACGCCTTCTTGATCGGAGCGGTGATCAGAGCCAGGAGTGCAGGCGAACGGCCGTACCGGAGGCGCCTGACCGCACCTGCACCAGATCGCACAGCTCGTTCGCGAGCCGGATCCCGCGTTCCGGCCCGTCGGTCGGCATCGTGGTCGACCGGCCGACCAGCGGGTCGTCCAGCACCACCGGGTCGTCTACCTGGCACATCAATGCCGACTGCTCGCGCCAGACCCGGACGGTGACGTCCCGCACGCTTGCCGAACTGGTGAGGGCGTCCACCGCGGCCGCCAGCGTCGCCGACCGGCGCGCCGTCAGACCTGCGGCCGCGGCATGCCGCAGCAGATGTACCGCGACGTCGCCGCCGACGGACAGCGTGCTCACCCGTCCCGTCGGTTCCGGGAGTCGGGTGGCGAACATGTCGCGGGCCCGGGAGACGCCGCCGTAGGCGATGTTGTCCACGCTGCCGTCGCCGACGGTGTGCGTCGGGTGGCTGCGCCTGGCCTCCTGGATCGCCAGCGGGTCGAGGGCGCCGACGTCGTACGGGCACACCAGCCACAACGGTGTCGACTGCGCCGGGGCAAGGTTGAGCAGGGCCTCGTGCAGTTGGCTCTCGAGGACCTCGGCGGGCCGCCGTCCGGCCCAGATGGGTTCTCCCACACCGCGACTCGGTCCGCGGGCCCGGTCGGCGAAGATCTGCCACGCCGGGATGATCCGGGCCGGATTGGCGGCCAGTGAGGCCATATCGGCGAACACGACCCGTTCGGCATCCGGTCCGAGCGCCGCTCGCAGGGCCGAGGCGCGGGGTTCGACCACCGCCACCATGACCGGCTGGTGCAGAGCCAGGCCGTCGAGGACGAACGGCCGGACTGCTTCGACGAACTCCTCGACGCCGTCATAGAACAGGCACTCGTGTCGATAGCTGTCGTGACCGGCGGACGGGTGGTGGGTGGCGGAGGCGTGCCGTCCCGCTCTCGCGGTGTCGCCATCTGCGCCCGCGGACGGTGTTGCCGACCGCAGCCCACGGAACGGCAGCACGGAAGCCGACCGATCGGGAAACCCCGATCCGGCACCGGCGGAGTGGGCACCGGGCGAGCCCGAGTGGAGAGCGGCCGGCATCGTTGACCGATCGTCGTCGGCCGCCTCTGCGGCGGGGTCGTCCCCCGTGGCGCCCGGCGTGCCGGGGGACTCGTCCGGCTCGTCGCTCGTCGCACCGACCAGTCGGAGGTGGTTGCGCGACCGGGTCGGGGGGACCGTGTAGGTGGTGGCGACCACCAATTCCACCAGGGCCAACGGGGGCTTCAGCAGACCGTGATCCGCCGCGGCATGCGCGATCACCTGGTCGAGCACACTCTGGTCGTCGTCGCCGGTAAAGACATACTGACAACCGGGAATGACGTCGCGGCAGGCGAACCGTTTCATGGCCCTCCGCCCCGAATCGTTGCCCCCGCATCGTCGCCCGGAACCGGGCCCGGCAACGACGCCTGCTCCTGAGCTGTCTTCAGGAGCATCCCTAGTCTGCCCCAAGAACGCGGTCCATAGCGCACTTGCGGAAAGACGTCCGGTTATGACCGGACTGTCCCGCTGCCGGTGGCCGATGCGGAGTCAGGCGACCAGGAAGGGCAGCACCGTCGCGGCGAATCCGTCCGGATCACTGGCGTGCCCCCGCTTCGATCCGGACAGGTCACTGCGCACGCTCGCCGGGATGGCGGCCGCCAGCAGGTCGAGCATTGCGCGATCGGCGGCCACGGTGGCACCGGTGCCGAGCACCAGGGTGGGCGCAGTGATCCGGGAGAGCGAGTCCCACCACTCCGGGTCGGCCCTGGACAGCTGGTCGAGGACGGCGCGGGCGCGGGAGAAGCCGAGAACGTTCTGCTTGAGCCGGCCGCGGCGCAGGGTGGTGACGGCGCCGCTGATGGCCATTCCGGCCGGCATCCTGCTGCTGACCGGCGGCCCGGAACGTGGTGGCAGCAATGGGTTCTCCAGCACCAGCCGGGAGATCAGTGCGGGTTCGGCGGCGGCCAGGCTGGCGGCGAGGTAGGCGCCGAACCCGCAGCCGACCAGGTCGATCGGTTCGTCCCCGAGCTGCTGCACCACCCGCCGCAGGTGGTCGACGAAGCTGGACAGGTCCGAGCCGCTGACCGGATCGCAATGCCCGGTACCGGGCAGGTCGACGGCCACCAACTGGCGCCCGCGCTCGACCACCCGGCCGGTCAGGCACTCCCAGCTCGCCGCCGACGAACCGAGATCCGGCAGCATCAGGACCGGGTCTCCGGTGCCGTTCGAGTAAATGCGGACGTCCCGGTCGTCGATGACCAGGTCGTAGATTGCACTGAAAGCCATGTGTCCATCGTCTCATTGCCGATGGGTGTCTGTCAGATTTCCGGCTCCGCCCCCGGTGGGCGGATCATGGCCTCGATGTCCGCCCGAATCGGAGCGGATCTTCCCGCCCCGGCCCGGGTCGTTGCCAGCGCACCTGCCGCGCACGCAACGAGGAGCGCACGCTCCGGGTCGGCGCCCTGCGCCCAGGCAACGGCAAGCGCGCCGGTGAAGGCGTCGCCGGCGCCCGTCGTGTCGACGGGTCGCACCCGAGGTGCGGTCGCCGATGCCCGCCGTCCCTGCGGACCCCGGTAGCGCGCTCCGACCGCCCCCAGGGTCGTCACCACATGCGGCACCCGGTCGAGAACCGTTGCGCCGATGAATGTCTCCTCACCCTGGTTGACCACCGCCAGGGTGACGGCAGCGATCACGTCGTCCGGCAGCGACCGGGCGGGGGAGACGTTCAGCAACACCGGGACGCCGCGTTCCGCCGCTGCGCGAGCGCCCGCCGTGACGGTCCCGATCGGCACCTCGAGCTGGGCGATCAGCAGATCGCTCGAGGAGATGACGGCGAGGTCGTCGTCGGAGAGCCCGGTCAGCGCACCGTTCGCTCCCGGGGCGACCACGATGGTGTTCTCCGCGTCGTCGTCCACGGTGATGACCGCGATCCCGGAGCTGCCGTCGACCCGCCGCACAAGCCGGGTGTCCACGCCGTCCGCGCCCAGCGCCGCCAGCAGCTCGTCACCGAATCCGTCCGTCCCGACGGCACCGATCATCGTCACGGCAGCCCCGCTACGGGCGACCGCGATCGCCTGGTTCGCACCCTTTCCGCCCTGCGAGGTGGCGAAGTCCCGGCCGAGGAGGGTCTCGCCGGGACCCGGCAGCCGGGCAGTGCGAACGACGAGGTCCATGTTGAGGCTGCCGAGCACGGCGATCCGGACCGCGCCGGGTGGGCGATCGGGAGGATGTTCTGCTGCGGGCTGCGGCACCGGCGAACGATAGCCGACGCGCCGGGGCCGGCAGGAAGAACAGCCCGGCACCGGTCGCCCGGGCCGGCCGCCGCGTGCCCTACCGTGGCGGGCATGAGCGCGTTCACTGATGCACTGCGCCGAGCAGCCGAGGGCGACGCCGGGATGACGACCGGCGAACCGCACGAACCCGTGCGGACCACCTGGGGCCAGGTGCACGCCGCGGCCTGTGCCGGGGCCAGGGTGCTGGCCGAACGGGGCGTACGACCCGGTGACGCCGTCGCGGTGCTCGCCGCGAAACCCTTCGAGGTGGCACCCGTCGCCCAGGCGGCCTGGCTCGCCGGTGCATCGGTGACGATGCTGCACCAGCCGACCGCGCGGACGAACCTGGCCACCTACGCTGCCGACACGGCGGCGGTGCTGGAGTTGATCGGTGCCCGGGCCATCGTGCTCGGCGACCCGTTCACCGATTTCGTCGACATGGTGCAGGAGTCCGGCGTCCTCGCGCTGACCGTCGACCAGCTGGTCGCGGAGCCGGGCGGGACGGCGCCGGACGTGACGATCGACGAGGACGCCCCGGCCCTGCTGCAGCTGACGTCGGGATCCACCTCCACCCCGAAGGCGGTGGTGATCCGGCACCGGAATCTCTGGGCGAACATCGGCGCGATGTGCGACAGCGCCAACATCCATCCCGGCGAGGTGATGGTCTCGTGGCTGCCGCTCTTCCATGACATGGGCATGGTGGGTTTCCTCACGCTGCCGATGTGCCAGGGGGTCGAGCTGGTCACCGTGACACCGACGGATTTCCTGTCGTCGCCGGTGCTCTGGCCGACGTTGATCAGCAAGTATCGCGGAACCATCACTGCCGCACCGAATTTCGCCTACGCACTGACCGCGAAGGTTCTGGCAAGGGCCGCCAACGAACACCTCGATCTGGACCTGTACTCGATGCGGTTCGCGCTGAACGGGGCAGAGCCGATCGATGTGACCGCGGTACACGCCTTCCTGGACGCCGGCGCCCGGTTCGGTCTGCCGTCGACCGCGGTGGTCTGCGCGTACGGGATGGCCGAGGCGACCCTGGGGGTGTCCTTCCATCCGTGGGGCACACCGTTGAAGGTGGACACCATCCGCGCCGCCGACCTGGAGGGACGGCAGCTCGCGGTACCGGCCGACGGGGCCGGAGGAGAACCAGCGGCTTCGCTCGGTGAGGTGGAGACCCGGACGTTCCCGGTGCTCGGGCCGCCGCTGCGCGGTATCGAGGTCAGCGCGGTCGGCCCGGACGGCAGGCATCTCGATGAGCGTCAGGTCGGGACCCTGCACCTGCGCGGTGATTCGGTGACCGACAATTACCTCACTGTCGACGGTCCGGTGCCGACCAAGGGCCCCGACGGGTGGCTGGACACCGGCGATCTCGGGTACCTGGTCGGCGGCGAGGTGGTGATTTGCGGGCGGGTGAAGGACCTGATCATCATGGGCGGCCGGAACATCTATCCGACCGATGTCGAGCGGATCGCCGAGACCGTCGACGGGGTCCGGGCCGGCAATGCGGTTGCCGTTCGGTGGACGACTTCGGGTGGGCGCGAATCCTTCGCTTTGGCGGTCGAGTCCCGGCAGGCCGCTGACCAGGCGGCCGCCGACCGGATCGCCACGGAAGTGCGCTCGGCCGTGACGTCAGCAATCGGCGTGCGGCCGGCAGTGGTCACCGTGCTGCCGGTCGGTACCATTCCCAAGACACCGTCGGGGAAGCTGAAGCGTTCTGCCGCAGCGGTTCTCATCACCTGACATCGCCCGGCCGGCCGGGAATGACAGTGCGGCCGGTCGCGCTCGTGGTCAACTCTCGTTCAGCAGGCGCCGGGCGGCTCGGTCGGCCACATCGCTGCCCACGGCCAGCCGGAGGAGCACAAGACCATCAAGGGTGGCCAACAGCGCAGCGGCCGCATCCCGCCGCTCGTCATCGGGGAGGTCGAGCCGGTCTTGCACCCAATCCAGCCAGCGGCCGGCCACCCGATGTGCGACGGCCGGGAAGGGTGCCACCCGCGCGGCGGCCTGGCCCATGATCTCCACGTACAGCCGTAGCGCCGGCTCCCCGGCTGGGTCACTGGCGACCGCCCACACCGAGCGCAGCAACACCTCGGGGTCCGAGCGTCCTGGCGGGACGGCTTCGGACAGTGCTGCGACCAGTCCGTCGCCGACGCGGTCCAGGATCGCCCCGAGCAAGCGTTCGCGACTGTTGAAGTAGTACAGCAGCATGCGATCGCTGGTCCCGAGTGCGGCAGCCAATGGGCGCAGCGACATCCCGCCGGCGCCGTGGCGCAGCACGTAGTCGACGGCACCGGTCAGGAATGTTTCGCGCTGCTCGGGTCGGCCCCGCTCGGTCACCACGTGGTTCCCACCCCTTGCCGTGACGTGTAGCAGTCGCTACATTTCGGTGTAGCGACTGCTACACGACGAGGAGAAGCATATGGAGACTCTGCCGGAGTCAAGCGTCCGACGACTCGGCGTGTCGACCGGGATCGGCCAGGTACCGGTGCGACTGGTCGGCGAGGGGCCGCCTGTCCTGTGCGTCCACGGCGCCTTCGTTGACAGCCACATCTTCGACGCGACCGCCCGCCTGCTGGCGGCGCGCGCCACTGTCGTCCTGCCGGACTTACCGCAGGGGGCTCACCGGCACGCCGTTCCCGAGCGGAATCGGCTGCACCCGGGCGGCATCGCCGACGCGCTCGCCGACGTCCTGGAGGCAGCGGATCTGGGGCCGGCCGTTGTCGTCGGCAACGACAACGGCGGGGCGATGAGCCAGCTGTTGGCGGCCGAGTATCCCGACCTGGTGGCCGGCATTGTTCTCGCGGGCTGCGAGGTGCTCGAGCACTTCCCGCCGCCGGCCTTCGCACCCTTCGTGGCTGGAGCGAAATGGCCGCAAACACTGAGCGGCTTCGCGCGTGTGCTCCGCATCCCGGCGGTGCTGGCCGACCCCGGACCGCTGAACATCTTCACCGTCCGCGGCTTCGGCCGCGACTATGTCCGGCGGATCACCACAGGAATCCTCGAGAATCCAGCCGTACGAGCGGATCTCGCCGTGTTCATCAGATCGCTTCGGCCCGAGCTGCTGCTTCGTGCGAGCAGCCGGCTCGGCTATCTGCAGGGTCATGCCGAGATCGTCTGGCCACGGCGCGATCTCTGCTTTTCCGCCGCGGACGGCCGCCGAGTAGCGGCAATGCTCGACACCCGCGTCGTGTGGGCGGACCGGGCAGGCACTTTCGTGCCGGTGGACCGGCCGGACCTCGTGGCGGCGGCCGCACAGCGGGTGCTCGACATCGACCCGACCGGGCGCCCGTCATCGGCCAGCCAGAGCCGCCGGCCGGTGCTCTAGGCCCCTGCCGCCGGAGCCCGGTCGACGATGCGCCGGGGGATCAGCTTGCGTGCAGGGTGTTCTGGGCGGCCTCGAGCCCGACCTCGATGAGCAGCTCGACGGCGTCCGCCGCGTGTTCGATGTCGACACCGAGATTCTTGCGCTCCGCGGCGGAGAAATCACGCAGCACGTAGTCGGCCGGATCCATCCGGCCCGGTGGTCGGCCGATGCCGAACCGCACCCGCAGGTAGTCCTTGGTGCCGAGCGCGGCGGAGATGGACCGCAGGCCGTTGTGACCGCCCTCGCCGCCGCCGGACTTGACCCGGATGGTTCCCGGCGGCAGGTCGAGCTCGTCGTGCACCGCAATGACGCCGGAGGGTTCGATGCCGAAGAACCGCACCAGTCCGGCCGTCGCCCCGCCCGACAGGTTCATGTACGAACGGGGCTTGGCCAGGACGACACGACCGCCGGCCAGCCGGGTCTCGACGATGTCGGCCCCGGCCTTGTGGCTCTTGAAGTTGCTGCTCGACCGCTGGGCGAGCACGTCGACCACCATGGCGCCGACATTGTGCCGGTTCCCGGCGTACTGCTTCCCCGGATTGCCAAGACCGACGACGAGAAACGTCCCGGTCGCCACGATCAGTCTTCGGTCTCGGTCTTCTCGTCGCGCACGACACCGGCGTCGGCCTCGGCGGCCTCGGTCTCGGCCTCGACCTGCTCGGCGGTCGGCGCGGTCTGCACGGCGACGAGCAGCGCCTCAGGATCGGTGATCAGCACCGCACCGGCCGGCAGGGCGACCTCGCCCGCCAGGATCTGGGTGCCGGCCTCGAGGCCTTCGAGATCGACGGTCAGGCTCTCCGGGATGCTCATCGCCTCGACCTCGACGGAGATCGAGTTGGCCTCAGTCAGCACCAGGGTGCCGGAGGCGGCTTCACCGACGAAGTGCAGCTGGATGTCGACGGTGACCTTCTCGCCGCGACGGATCAGCAGCAGGTCGACGTGCTCGACGTAGTCGCGCAGCGGGTGCCGGACGACCGACTTCGGCAGCGCCAGCTCGTCGCCGTCGGGGAACTGCAGGGTCAGCACGGTGTTCGCGCCGCCCTTGAGTGCGTGCGAGAAGTCACGGGCCGGCAGCGACAGGTGGCGCGGCTCGGTGCCGTGCCCGTAGAGCACCGCGGGAATCTTGCCGGCGCGGCGGGTGCGACGGGCACCGCCCTTGCCGAACTCGGTGCGGATCTCGGCGGACAAGCGAACTTCAGACACTGCGGACTCCTCGGACAACGGCCTTCGTCAGGCGCTAGGTGCGTGCGGTAGGTGCATCATCTGACCCGGCTCACGGCACGGGGGCAGAACACCCACCGCGCCGATCACGGCAGACCCGCCGGCCATGGCCGTCCGGATCGCCCTCGCCGAGGCAACCCGTCCATCTTACGCGCCGGGCCGCCACCCGCCCAAACCCAGCGTCTCTAACCCGTGGACCCGGTCCCGTCGGAGTCCAGCCAGCCCAGCACCTCGTCGGTGTGCTGGCCGAGGAGCGGCGGAGCGGCGTGCTCACGGCGCCACTCGTCACCAGCCGGGTCGAAGAACCGCAGCGGCGGACCCGGCAGCTCGATCTCCCCGAGCACCGGGTGCTCGACCCCGATGAGCAAACCCTGGGACCGCGTCTGGTCCCACTCGTAGACCTCCTGCAGGTTCTTCACCTGGCCGCTGGGCACGCCGATCTCGGCCAACTTGGCCAGCAATTCCGGGGTGGAGTAGGCGGTGAAGGCCGACTCGATGGCCGCCCGCACGGCTTCGGAGTTCCGCACCCGTTCCTCGTTGCTGGCGAATCCGGGCGCGTGCACCGAGAGGCCGAAGGCGGGCGCGAAGCGTGCCCACAGTCCCTCCGATCCGACCGAGATCTGCACGACGCCGTCGGAGGAGTGGAAGAGCCCGTACGGGCAGATCGAGGGATGGTGCGGCCCTTCGGCCTTGGGGATTTCGCCGGCGACGGTCCAGCGGGTGCCCTGATATGCGTGCACCCCGACCACGCTGGCGAGCAGCGATGTGCGCACCAGCCCGCCGGTACCGGTGCGGGCGCGCTCGTGCAGCTTCGCGAGCACCCCGTACGCCCCGTACATGCCGGCCAGCAGATCGGAGATCGGGACACCGACCTTGGTCGGTGTCTGCGGATCGGGTCCGGTCATGGACATCAGGCCGGCCTCGCCCTGGGCGATCTGGTCGTAGCCCGCGCGACCGCCCTCCGGGCCGTCGTGCCCGAACCCGGAGATCGAGAGCACGACGAGGCCGGGATTGAGCTCGGTGAGGCGCTCCATCGGGAAACCCAGCCGGTCCAGGACACCCGGCCGGAAGTTCTCCAGCAGCACGTCGGCACGCCGGACGAGTTCGGTCAACGCGTCCTTGCCGTGCTCGCTCTTCAGGTCCAGCACCACCGACTGCTTGTTGCGGTTGCAGGCCAGGAAGTAGGTGGAGATGGTCCCGCCGGGGCCGACGAAAGGCGGCCCCCAGCCCCGGGTGTCGTCGCCCGCGCCGGGGGTCTCGATCTTGATCACCCTGGCGCCGAGATCGGCGAGCATCATCGCGGCGTGCGGGCCGGCCAGTGCTCGGGTGAGGTCGACGACGGTGATGTCGGCCAGCGGTCCACCGGTCACGATTGCTGTCCCCGCTTCAGTTGAGCTTGACGTTGATCTGCTTGATCTGGGTGAACGATTCGAGGGCGCCCTCGATCGAGAACTCCCGGCCGATGCCGCTGGCCTTGTAGCCGCCGTAGGACTGACCGATCACCTGCCCGCCGCCCTGGTTGACCTGGATCCAGCCGGATTCGATCCGGTGCGCGGTGTCCAGGGCGTCGGTCAGGTTGTGCGACCAGATGTAGGCGCCGAGGCCGTAGTGCGAGTCGTTAGCCATCGCGATGACCTCGTCCCGGTCCCGCCACGGAATCGCGACCAGCACCGGCCCGAAGATCTCCTCCTGGGCGATGCGCCAGCCATTGTCCACGCCGGCGAAAATGGTCGGACCGGTGTAAAAGCCATCGAGACCGGAATTGTCGAAAGACGTGCCGTCGAGCGGGACACTGATGCCCGGTTGCGATTTGCCGTCCTCGATATAGCCCAGCACCGACTCGTATTGCTTCTCGTTGATGATGGAGCCCATGTCCGTCGCCTCGTCCAGCGGATCGCCGACCTTGAGCGCCCGCACCTTCTCGACGAGGACCGACAGGAATTCGTCATACACGTCGGCGTGCACGAAAAGACGGGAACCGGCGGTGCAGGACTGGCCCTGCCGGGTGAAACGCATCGCGGTGAGAACACCGTCGGCGGTGGCGTTGATGGTCTCCGGGGTCGCGGCGTCGGCGAAGACGATGTTTGGGCTCTTCCCGCCGAGTTCGAGAGACGAATGAGCCAGACGCTTTCCGGTCACCTCGGCGACATGCCGGCCGATCCCGGTCGACCCGGTGAACGACACCTTGTCGACGTCGGGATGGACCAGCAGCGCCTCCCCGATGTCCGATCCCCGGCCCGTGACGACGTTGAGCACCCCCGGCGGGAGGAATTCTGCAGCAATTTCCGCCATCTTGAGAATGGTGAGCGGGGCCTCCTGGGCCGTCTTCAGGATGAGTGTGTTGCCCGCGGCCAGGGACGCGGGGGTCTTCATTCCCGCGATCATCAACGGTGAATTCCACGGGAGGATTCCGGCGACCACGCCGAGCGGTTCGCGGCGGGTGTATTGGAGCTGGTCATTCCCGGCCGGCAGCACGGTGCCCTTGAACTCACCGGCCACGCCGCCGAAATAACGGAAGAGATTCACCAGGGTCTGCGATTCGGGCCTGGCCTGGGTGCGCAGCGCATTCCCGGTGTCGGCGGCGGTCAGCCGGGCGAGCTCCTCGGCACGTTCCTCGAGTGCGTCGGCGATGCGCAACAGCGCCTTCTGCCGGTCCTTGAAGTGCAGATCGCGCCAGGCAGGGAAGGCCGCGCGGGCGGCTCGCACGGCCCGGTCCGCGTCGGCGGCGCCGCCGACCGGAACCCTGGCCAGCACGGTGCCGCGGTGCCCGGGGGAACGGACCTCGCTCCAGCTGCCGTCCAGCGCCGGGACCCAGTCGCCGCCGATGAGCATCGGCTGGTCGGGAACCGTGGTGGCCGGCCCGTTGTCGGACGTGCGGATGTCGGTGGTGGGCGTCGTTGCCATGGATTCCTCCATCGTGGCGTCCAGCGCTGGGACGCATCGTGGCCCCTCGGGGCTCGGCCGGGTGATGAACAGCGTTGCAGGTGGTGCCGGTCGCACGGGCGGCGGGCGGTCGGGTTATCGGTCGGGTAGGTCCGGGAACGGCTGGTCAGTGATCGACCAGCGTCACCTCGAACGAGTACTGACTGGCGCGGTAACAGTGATGACCCCACTCGACGGGGCGTCCCGAATCGTCGTGCGCTGCCCGGTCCATGGTCAGCACGGGCGTGCCGCGCTTCTCGCCGAGCAGCGAACATTCTTCCGGGGTGCCGGTGCGGGCACCGATGCGCTGCTTGGCGACGCGGATGTTGACGCCCTTGCCGCGCATCAGCTGGTAGAGCCCGCGGCCCGCGAGATCCATTCCGCCGATCTCGATCAGGTCCTCTGGCAGGAAGTTCTCCATGATGGCCAGCGGTTCCCCATGCGCGAACCGCAGCCGTCGCAGGTGCAGCACCCTGCTGCCGGACGGAACCGCCAGCATGACGGCGACTTCGTCCGTCGCCCTGATGGTCTCGTTCGCCAGCACCGTCGTTGTCGGCGTCTGGTGATGGCTGGTGAGATCGTCGAAGAGGCTGGTGAGCTCGACCGGCCGGGTGACCTGGCCGTGCACCACCTGGGTACCGACACCGCGCTTGCGGACCAGCAGGCCCTTGTCGACGAGTTCCTGGATGGCTCGTCGCATGGTGGGACGTGACAGGCCGAATTGCTCGGCCAGGCTGATCTCGTTGTCCAGCCTGTCGCCGGGCGCCAGACCGCCTTCGCTGATGGCGAGTTCGATCTGCTGGGCGACCTGGAAGTACAGCGGCACCGGGCTCGAACGATCCAGGTCGACGAAGAGCTGGGTCATCGCATCCTCCCGCCGCTGGTGAGCTGATGGTAGTACATGTCAGCCCGACATCAACATGACTATATGTCCTATCAAAGTCTTGACAGACCGGCGCTGAGACGCCACGCTCTGAAACGTCACGGCACCGCCGCCGCTCGGAGTCCTTCCAGCCGGCGCCCGTAGACCCGCGTCAGAGGCGGCACGTCCGGTGAGAAGACGGAAGGACCACGATGGTCGAGCAGGAATCGCCCCACCAGGGAGCGCCCCACCAGCAATCAAGTCGAGTTTCGGTCCCGCAGGAACCGGTCGAGCCTTTCGAGGTGCTGACCATGGGTCGGGTCGGCGTGGATCTCTACCCGCTGCAGGACAACGTCGGGCTGGAGGACGTCGACACCTTCAGCAAGTCGGTGGGTGGCAGTGCCGGGAATGTCGCGATCGCCGCGGCCAAGCACGGTCGCCGGGCGGCACTGATCTCCCGCACCGGACCCGACGCGTTCGGCCGTTTCGTCCATCAGGCATTGCGCCGGATGAACGTGGACGACCGCTACATCACCGAGGTGGGCGACCTGCTGACCCCGGTGACCTTCTGCGAGATGTACCCACCGGACCATTTCCCGCTGCTGTTCTACCGCTTGCCGATCGCCCCGGATCTGGTGATCCGGCCGGACGAACTCGATCTCGGCGCGATTGCCGAGGCGGATATCTTCTGGGCCACGGTGACCGGGCTGTCGGCGGAGCCGAGCAGGTCGGCGCACCATGCGGCGTGGCAGGCACGCTCGCGGCGCAGGTACACCGTGCTGGATCTCGACTACCGGCCGATGTTCTGGAGCGACCCGGCCACCGCAACGCGGGAGGTACGCGCGGCGCTGCCGAACGTCACGGTTGCCATCGGCAACAAGGAGGAATGCGAGATCGCCGTGGGTGAAACCGATCCGATGCGCGCCGGCAAGGCGCTGCTGGACGCCGGCGTCGAGCTGGCCATCGTGAAGCAGGGCCCGAAGGGCGTGCTGGGGATGACGCAGGATGCCGTCGTCGAGGTGCCGCCCACCCCGGTCACGGTGATCAACGGGCTGGGCGCCGGCGACAGTTTCGGCGGCGCGGTCTGCCACGGCCTGCTGTCGGGCTGGGACCTGGAGACGGTCCTGCGGTTCGGGAACGCCGCCGGTGCCATCGTCGCCACCCGCCGCGAATGCTCCACCGCGATGCCGACGACCGACGAGGTACAGGCGCTCCTGAAGGAGGTCGAGCATGTCTGATCTTGCGACGGCTGCACCGACCACAAGCCCTGCGGCACCGGTGGTGTCGGGCGCAACCAACCGCGAGCGGTACGCCGCGCTCACCGAGATCCGCGTCCAAGACCCGGAGGCCATCAGGCGCGCCGCCGATGCCCGGACCAAGCGCAGCCTGACCGGCGGCGACGGCCGGCTGATGATCATCGCCGCGGATCACCCGGCGCGCGGCGCCAACGGCGTCGGCGACCGCCCACTCGCGATGGGGAATCGGATCAGCCTCCTCGAGCGGCTCGAGGTGGCGCTGGCCCGACCGGGTGTCGACGGCCTGCTGGCCAGCCCCGACATCCTGGAGGACCTGCTGCTGCTGGGCGCGCTCGAGGGCAAGATCGCGATCGGGTCGATGAACCGCGGCGGCCTGCAGGGCGCGGCGTTCGAGTTCGACGACCGGTTCACCGGCTACGACGCGCAGGCCTGCCTGGACATGGGCCTGAACGGTGGAAAGACGCTGACCCGCATCGCTCTCGACGATCCGGGCACGGCTAGCACGATGGTGGCCACCGCCCAGGCGATCAACGAACTCGCCGAACGCAAGCTGATGGCGATGGTCGAACCGTTCTGGTCGTCCAGGGTCGACGGCAAGGTGCGCAACGACCTGACCGCGGACGCCGTGATCAAGTCGGTCGGCATCTGCAGCGCGCTCGGCAGGACCTCCGCCTACACCTGGATGAAGCTGCCGGTGGTCGAGGAGATGGAGCGCGTCATGGAGTCCACGACACTGCCCACCCTGCTGCTCGGCGGGGACCCGGACACCAGCCCCGAGGAGACTTTCGCCGCCTGGCGGGCTGCTCTGGCGCTGCCGTCCGTGCGCGGCCTGGTGGTCGGCCGGACACTGCTGTACCCGGGTGACGACGACGTGGCCGCAGCGGTCGACACCGCCGCGTCCATGGTGCGGTGACCGGCGTGCCCAGATCGTCTGTCACGCAGCAGGAATCATCGCTGTTCGTGCCCGCGGGATCCTCCGCCGCGGACGGGTTCGCGCTGGTCGTCACCCCCGAGTCGGCCGACTGGGGATACTCCAGCCTGCGTATCGTGGAACTCGCCGCGGGGCAAGCATTCGAGTTCGCCACCGGTCCGGACGAGATGATCGTGCTGCCGCTGTCCGGCGGGGTGGACGTGTCGATCGGTTCCACCACGTACCGGCTGGCCGGCCGGGACAGCGTCTTCTCGGCGGTGACGGACACCGCCTACCTGCCGATCGACTCCCAGGTCCGGCTCGTCAGCCCGGACGGTGCCACGGTCGCACTGCCCGGTGCCCGCGCCGGACGCGGCATGCCGTTCCGCTACCAGCCGGCGTCCGCGGTGGACGTCTCGCTGCGGGGCAGCGGCTCGAGCACCCGGCAGGTGAACAACTTCGGCATGGGCTCCGGCATGGAGTGTGTCGCCCTGCTGGCCTGCGAGGTGCTGACGCCCGCCTCCAACTGGTCGTCCTACCCGCCGCACAAGCACGACGAGGCCAACGGCGGCGAGACCGAACTCGAGGAGATCTACCACTACCGTTTCGCGTCCGCGGCTCCACCCGACCAGACCGCCGCGCGCAGCGCCAGAGCCGTTGGTTACCAGCGCGTCTACGGCACCGCGGCGCGCCCGATCGAGCTGCTGGAGGAGGTGTCGGACGGCGACACCGTGCTCATCCCGCACGGCTGGCACGGGCCCTCGATCGCGTCCCCGTCGCACCATATGTATTACCTCAACGTGATGGCCGGGCCGGGCGACGAGCGGGCCTGGGGGATCAGCGACGACCCGAACCACGGGTGGGTGCGGGAGATGTGGGCCGACCAGCCGACAGATCCGCGACTCCCGTTCTACCGGGCACCGGACGCGACGACATGACCACCGCAGCATTCCCACCCGCACCATCAGATCTTGGAAAAGGAGAGCGCTGGTGACAAGCGCGAGCAACGGGGCGGGCGCCCCGACGGGCCAGTTCGTCCGATTGACCGTCGCCCAGGCGATCGTGAAGTTCCTCGGACAGCAGTACTCCGAGCGGGACGGGGTGAAGCGCAAGTTCTTCGCCGGCTGTTTCGGGATCTTCGGGCACGGCAACATCGCCGGCCTGGGCCAGGCGCTGCTGCAGTCCGAACTGCTGGACCCGGGCGAGCTGCCCTATCACCAGGGCCGCAACGAGCAGGCGATGGTGCACATCGCGGTCGGCTACGCCCGCCAGTCGGACCGGCTCCAGTCCTTCGCCGTCACCGCATCGGTGGGTCCGGGTGCCAGCAACATGCTCACCGGCGCCGCGCTGGCCACCATCAACCGGCTCCCGGTGCTGCTGCTGCCCAGCGACATCTTCGCGACCCGGGTCGCCTCGCCGGTGCTCCAGGAGCTGGAACAGCCCTACGGGTACGACATCTCGGTGAACGACGCGTTCCGGCCGGTGTCCCGGTTCTTCGACCGGGTATGGCGGCCCGAGCAGCTGCCGGCCGCCCTGCTCGGCGCGATGCGGGTGCTGACCGATCCTGCGGAAACCGGTGCAGCGACCATCGCGCTGCCCGAGGACGTACAGGCCGAGGCGTACGACTGGCCGGTGGAGCTGTTCCGCGAACGGGTGTGGCGGATCGCCCGTCCCGTCGCCGAGCCCGAGGTCCTCGACGCGGCGGCGGCGCTGATACGTGGCGCGAGGAGGCCCGTCATCGTCTCCGGCGGCGGGGTCACCTACGCCGAGGCCAATGACGCGTTGCGCACGTTCGTCGAGGCCACCGGGATCCCGATCACCGAGACGCAGGCCGGGAAGGGCTCGCTGCCCTTCGACCACCCGCTGAACCTCGGCGCGATCGGAGCAACCGGCAACCCGGCCGCGAACCTCTTCGCCAGGCAGGCCGATGTGGTGATCGGGATCGGCACCAGGTACTCGGATTTCACCACCGCGTCCCGGACGATCTTCCAGAACCCCGACGTTCGCTTCGTCAACATCAACGTGGCCGCCATCGACGCCGTCAAACACGCCGGGCTGCCGGTGCAGGCCGACGCGAAGCGGACCCTCGAGGCGCTGACCCCGTTGCTGGCCGGCTATTCCACCGCTACGGAATATCAGCAGGATGCCCGGCAACGGGCGAAGGCATGGGACGACGAGGTGGTCGCCTCGTTCCACTCCGGTTACGGCGCGGAGCACGGCGTGCTCGCGCAGGCGGAGGTCCTCGGCGCCGTCGACGAGGCGATGGACGCCCGTGACGTGGTGGTCTGCGCGGCGGGTTCGCTGCCCGGGGATCTGCACGGCATGTGGCGGACCCGCGACCGCAAGGGCTATCACGTCGAATACGGCTACTCCTGCATGGGGTACGAGATCCCGGGCGGCATCGGCATCCGGATGGCGGCACCCGACCGCGACGTGTTCATCACCGTCGGCGACGGGTCCTACCTGATGATGCCCACCGAGCTGGTGACCGCGGTCCAGGAGGGCATCAAGATCATCGTGGTGCTGCTGCAGAACCACGGATACGCCTCGATCGGATCGCTGTCGGAATCGCTCGGCGTGCAACGGTTCGGCACGAAGTACCGCTACCGCAACAGCACCTCGGGCCGGCTGGACGGCGACATCCTGCCGGTCGACCTGGCCGCCAATGCCGCGAGCCTCGGCATCAAGGTTCTCAAGGCCTCGACGCTGGTGGAACTCAAGGACGCCCTGGCCAAGGCCAAGGCATCGGAGACCGCGGTGCTCGTGCACGTCGACACCGACCTGGAGTACCAGTCGCCTGCCGGGGACGGGTGGTGGGACGTCCCCGTCGCCGACGTCTCCGAACTCGAAATCACCCGCGAGGCGAAGCGGACCTACGACGGCTTCAAGGCCGACCAGCGGCCGCTGCTGTGATCCCGGCCCGCTCCCTCGCCCGCATCGGAAGGATCTGACATGACGACCATCACCGACCCCGACGCGCTACCCACCGCGGAGGCTCATCACCCGGCCGGCGCACCGCCGACCGTGTCGCACTGGAAGGCGGGCTCGGCGTTCGCGGGGGACAGCGACCGGTTCTCCGACGTCTTTGATCCGGCCACCGGCCAGGTGACGAAGCGGCTGCGACTGGCATCGCCCGCGGACGCCGACGCCGTCATCGGTGCGGCGGCCGCCGCCTGGCCCGGCTGGCGGGACATGTCCCTCGCCAGGCGCACCCAGGTCCTGTTCCGCTTCCGTGAGCTGCTCAACGAGCGCAAGCACGAGGCCGCCGAGATCATCACCAGCGAGCACGGGAAGGTCCTCTCGGACGCGCTCGGTGAGGTCACCCGTGGCCAGGAGGTGGTCGAGTTCGCCTGCGGCCTGGCGCATCTGCTCAAGGGCAGCCTCACCGAGAACGCCTCCACCAACGTCGACGTGTCCTCGCTGCGGCAACCGCTGGGCGTCGTCGGGGTGATCTCGCCGTTCAACTTCCCGGCCATGGTGCCGATGTGGTTCTTCCCGATCGCCATCGCCGCCGGCAACTGCGTCGTGCTCAAACCGAGCGAGAAGGACCCGTCGACCGCGAACTGGCTGGGTGCGCTGTGGAAGGAGGCCGGCCTGCCCGACGGTGTGTTCAGCGTGCTGCACGGGGACAAGGTGGCCGTCGACGCGCTGCTGGAAGACCCACGGGTGAAGGCGATTTCGTTCGTCGGTTCGACCCCGATCGCCCGGTATGTCTACGAGACCGGAACCCGGAACGGCAAGCGCGTACAGGCGCTCGGCGGCGCCAAGAACCACATGGTGGTGCTGCCGGATGCCGACCTGGACCTCGCGGCCGATGCGGCGGTCAACGCGGGCTTCGGCTCCGCCGGCGAGCGCTGCATGGCGATCTCCGCGCTGGTCGCCGTTGACGTGATCGCCGACGAGCTGATCGGGAAGATCTCCGAGCGGATCGCCACCCTGCGCACCGGTGACGGGCGCCGCGGCTGCGACATGGGCCCGTTGGTCACCGGCGCGCACCGGGACAAGGTGCAGGGCTATGTCGACGCCGGCGTCGAGGCCGGCGCGGAACTGGTCGTGGACGGCCGCGACCCGGCCGTGGACGGTGCCGCCGGCGGGTTCTGGCTCGGTCCAACCCTGTTCGACAAGGTCACGACGGACATGTCGATCTACACCGACGAGATCTTCGGCCCGGTGTTGTCCGTCGTGCGGGTTGATTCGTACGACGAGGCCCTCGAGCTGGTGAACAGCAATCCGTACGGCAACGGCACCGCCATCTTCACCAATGACGGCGGCGCTGCCCGGCGCTACCAGAACGAGGTGGAGGTCGGGATGGTCGGCATCAACGTGCCGGTCCCGGTCCCGGTCGGCTACTACTCGTTCGGCGGCTGGAAGGCATCGCTGTTCGGTGACACCCACGCGCACGGCACCGAAGGCTTCAACTTCTACACCCGCAACAAGGTCATCACGACCCGCTGGCTCGATCCGAGCCACGGCGGTTTGAACCTCGGGTTCCCCCAGAACGTCTAGCGCTGCAATGGGGTGAAAGATGACAAACCCCTCGAAAGCGGTTGTGCAGCACGGACTTCGCTCCGTGCTGCATTGACCTGCCGACCCCGTCGGGTCAGCGCCGGCGATCCGCCGATGCGTCAAGATCACAGGTCGGTTAAGACGTAAGAATGTCAGTACAAAGTCTTGACAACACATGTGGTGCGGGCCACTCTTAGGCGAGCCGGTCCGACCGGTTCTGAACGGAGGAATTGCATGGGCGCCAATGGCGACGCCGGAAATCTGATCATCGGATCAGCACCCGATTCGTGGGGTGTGTGGCACGCCGACGATCCGGTGCAGGTGCACTGGAGCGTCTTCCTGGATGAGGTCGCAGCCGCCGGTTACACCTGGATCGAGCTGGGGCCGTTCGGCTACCTGCCGACGGATCCGGCACAACTCACCGACGAACTCGCGGCACGGAATCTCAAGCTGTCCGCCGGGACGGTTTTCGAGCACCTGCACAAGCCCAACTCGTGGGACAGCGTGTGGAAGCAGGTCTCGGATGTCGCGGGGCTGGCGAAGACCCAGGGCGCCGAGTACGTCGTGGTCATCCCGGAGATGTGGCGGGACGACACCACGGCCGAGGTGCTCGAACCCCGGGATCTGACGCCGGCCCAGTGGGACCAGAAGACCACGGGCATGGACCGACTGGCCAGGGCGATCCTGGACGAGTACGGCATGAAGGTGGTCTACCACCCGCACGCCGACTCGCATGTGGACACCAACGAGCATGTCGGCCGCTTCCTGGAAGGCACCGACCCTGACCTGGTCACCCTGTGCCTGGACACCGGACACATCAGCTACTGCGGCGGCGACAACCTCGCGCTGATCCGCGATTACCCGTCGCGGATCGGGTACGTGCACCTCAAGCAGGTGGATCCCGCGGTGCTGGCCAAGGTGAACGCGGAGGATCTCCCGTTCGGCCCGGCCGTCAAGCTGGGCGCGATGTGCGAGCCGCCGCAGGGCATTCCGGACATGCCGCCGGTGCTCGATGCGCTCGATGCGCTCGGCCGGCCGCTGTTCGCGATCGTCGAGCAGGACCTCTACCCGTGTGCGCCGGATGTTCCGGCGCCGATCGCCACCCGCACGCTGCAGTACCTGAACAGCTGCCGCCTCTCTGTTTCCTGAGTGGCGGCCGCGGTCACATCACCGGAATCGACCTGTCGCGGCCGCCGTCCCCATCACCTCACCGCGGGACCTCCCCGTCCCTTTCACGAAAGGACCCGAATCGATGACGATTCGCAAGAAGGCTGTCGGCCTGACTGCTGTCGCCGTGGCCGCCGCACTTGCGCTGACCGCGTGCAGCGCCACCGGTGGCAAGCAGGCGGAGACCCAGGCCGCCGCCGCGGGCGGTGGGGCGGTTGCTGACACCCCGAGACTCACCATCGCGATGGTGACGCACGAGGCTCCCGGAGACTCCTTCTGGGACAAGGTCCGCGCCGGCGCGGAAGCCGCCGCCGCCAAGGACAACGTCGAGCTGAAGTACTCCAACGACCCGACGGCACCGGGCGAAGCGACGCTGATCCAGAACGCCGTGGACAGCAAGGTCGACGGCATCGCCGCGACGTTCCTGTCACCGGACGCGATGACGACTGCTGTGAAGGCAGCCGTGGACGCCGACATCCCCGTCGTCGGCTTCAACACGGGAATCGGCCAGTACAAGGAACTCGGCGCGCTGATGTACTTCGGCTCGGACGAGGACATCGCCGGCCGGGCTGTCGGCGAGCGGATCACCGCCGATGGTGCCAAGCACCCGCTGTGCGTCATCCAGGAGCAGGGTTCGGTGGCTCTGGAGGCCCGCTGCGCGGGTGTCAAGGCCAACGCTCCCGGGACCGAGAACATCCAGGTGACCGGCACCGACATTCCCTCGGTGACCTCGACCATCGGCGCCAAGCTGCAGCAGGATCCCTCCATCGACTACATCGTGACGCTCGGTGCACCCATCGCCCTGGCGGCACAGCAGTCGATCGAGCAGGCCGGGAGCGAGGCGAAGCTCGTGACCTTCGACCTGAACGCGGACGTGGCAACGCAGATCAAGGACGGCAAGATCCAGTTCAGTGTCGACCAGCAGCCGTACCTGCAGGGATACCTCGCGGTGGACTCGCTGTGGCTGTACCTCACCAACAAGAACGACATCGGCGGCGGACAGCCCGTTCTCACCGGGCCATCGTTCGTCGACAGCACCAACATCGATGCCATTGCCGAGTACGCGGCGAACAACACCCGTTGATGTCTTCGCCCCGGAGGCGGCCGTGGACCCGTTCCCGCCTCCGGGGTCCCCCAACTGTAGGGAGAACGTGATGAGTCAGTCTCTCAAGACGCCGCCACCGGCGTCATCCGGTGCGAGTGCCGCAACAGCTCCTGCGAAGGCGCCGGTGTCCGTGGTGACCCGGATGCTCGGTCGACCGGAGCTCGGCGCTTTCCTCGCCGCGGTCGTGATCTACATTTTCTTCTTCATCGTCGCGCCGGCATTCCGGTCGCCCGAAGCCTTCTCGACCATCCTGTACGCCAGTTCGCTGATCGGCATAGTCGCGGTCGGTGTCGGGTTGTTGATGATCGGCGGCGAGTTCGACCTGTCCGCTGGTGTTGCTGTGGTGACGGCGGCGTTGACAGCGGCGATGCTCAGTTATCAGTTCAACCTGAATGTGATCGTCGGTGCGGTGTCGGCGCTGATCCTGGCGTTGTTCATCGGGTTCATCAACGGTTATCTCGTCGTGAAGACGGGCATTCCGAGCTTCCTGATCACGTTGGGGACATTCTTCATCCTGCAGGGTGTGAACCTCGGCGTCACCAAGCTCGTCACCGGTGCGGTGTCCACCCAGAACATCTCGGACATGGAAGGTTTCAGCTTCCTCAACGCCATCTTCTCGTCCTCGTTCACCGTCTTCGGTGTCACGGTGCGGATCACGGTGGTCTGGTGGCTGCTGTTCGTCCTGCTGGCGACCTGGATCCTGAACCGGACCAGGACCGGTAACTGGATCTTCGCGGTCGGCGGGAACGCGGCCAGTGCCCGTGCCGTCGGTGTGCCGGTGAACAAGGTCAAGATCGCCCTGTTCATGGGTGTCGGGTTCCTCGCCTGGTTCTCCGGAATGCACCAGCTGTTCCAGTTCAACACCATCCAGGCCGGTGGCGGTGTCGGCCAGGAATTCCTGTTCATCATCGCGGCCGTGGTCGGCGGCACGCTGCTGACCGGCGGTTACGGCTCGGCCTTCGGTACCGCACTGGGCGCGTTCATCTTCGGAATGACGCAGCAGGGCATCGTCTACGCAGGGTGGGACCCGAACTGGTTCCGGGCCTTCCTCGGCGTCATGCTGCTGCTCGCCGTCGCGGTGAACCTGTCCGTCAAGAAGCTCGCCACCACCCGGAAGGCATGAGGGGAACGTCATGACAGACACACTGAGCTCACACGCCGACCCTTCGTTGCACAAGGGCGAGCCGCTGATCCAGATGGACGATGTCGGGAAGACCTACGGCGCGATCCGGGCCCTGAAGGGCATCAACCTGTCGGTCAGCGCCGGCGAGGTGACCTGCGTCCTGGGCGACAACGGCGCCGGGAAGTCAACCCTGATCAAGATCATGTCCGGTCTGCACGGGCACTCCGAGGGCTCGCTCAAGGTGGACGGCAAGGAGGTGAACTTCAGCTCTCCCAGGGAGGCGCTCGATCACGGGATCGCCACGGTGTACCAGGATCTCGCTGTCGTCTCGCTGATGGAGGTCTGGCGGAACTTCTTCCTCGGGTCGGAGCTGCGCGCGGGTAACTATCCGCTCGCCCCGCTCAAGATCAAGGAAATGCGGGAGATCGCCGACACCGAGCTCAAGAAGATGGGCATCACGGTCAAGGACATCAACCAGCCCATCGGCACGCTGTCCGGCGGGCAGCGGCAGTGCGTCGCGATCGCCAGGGCGGTGTACTTCGGCGCCCGGGTGCTGATCCTGGACGAGCCGACCGCCGCGCTCGGGGTCAAGCAGTCAGGTGTGGTGCTCAAATACACCGCGGCCGCCCGCGACGCGGGACTGGGCGTCGTGTTCATCACCCACAACCCGCACCACGCCTACCTTGTCGGGAACCACTTCATCATCCTCAAGCTCGGCCAGCGGGTGCTGGACAAGAAGCGGTCCGAGGTCACCCTCGAGGAGCTCACCGCCGAGATGGCCGGAGGCCGCGAGCTCGCCGAGCTGTCCCACGAACTCCAGGGCCGCTGACCCGCGGCACCACCGGCGACATCAGCTGCGACACCATCAGGAAAGGGAACACTCGTGACAGTCAGCGTCGGCGTCATCGGCGTGGGAATGATCGGTAAGGACCACATCCGGCGGCTCACCACCGTTCTCGCCGGGGCGGAGGTCACGGCGGTCACCGACGTGAACCTCGATGAGGCGAAGAAGGTTGCTCAGGCGATACCCGGGGCGAGGGTACATTCGACCGGTCAGGAACTGATCAGCGACGAGAACGTGGACGCCGTGCTGGTGTGCTCCTGGGGGCCGACCCACGAGGAGTACGTGCTGGCCGCGATCGCCGCCGGTAAACCGGTGTTCTGCGAGAAGCCCTTGGCCACAACGCAGGAGGCGTGCCGGCGGATCATCGACGCCGAGGTCGCCGCCGGGAAACGGCTGGTCCAGGTCGGGTACATGCGCCGCTACGACCGGGCGTACCGGGCGCTGAAGGCAGTGGTCGACAGCGGGGAGATCGGTGCCCCGCTGATCATGCACTGCACGCATCGCAACCCCAGCGTCCCCGGGCACTACACCAAGGACATGGCCATCACCGACACCGCTGTGCACGAGATCGACATGGTGCGCTGGATGTTCGGCGAGGAGATCGTCGGCACCACGGTGCTGACACCGCGCAAGAGCCGGCTCGGCGGCGACCTGCAGGACCCACTGGTGCTGCTGCTCGAGATGGAGAGCGGCGCATTGATCGACGTCGAGATCTCCGTCAACATCCGGTACGGGTACGACATCCGCGGCGAGGTCGTCGGCGAGGAGGGCACCGCTGCGCTGGGCGAGTCCAATCCGATCACCGTGCGGAAGAACGGTGTCTACTACGGCCGGGTCCCCGAGGACTGGCGGGAGCGCTTCATCTCCGCCTACGACGTCGAATTCCAGGAATGGATCGACGGCGTCCGGGACGGGTCCACGCTCGGCCCGAGCTCCTGGGACGGCTACGCCGCCGCGGTCGTCTCCGACGCCGCCGTCGAATCCATCAAGACCGGCGCGCGGACGACTGTCCAGCTGGCGGAGAAGCCGGCGCTGTACCGACAGGGATCGACGGCGTGAGAATCGCCCTGGATCCGCACATGATCCGCCATGTCCCACTGCTCGACCTGCCGGGTGTGGTCGCCGACCACGGTTACGAGTGGATCGAACTGTCCCCGCGCGAGGATTTCCTGCCGTTCTTCCGGCATCCCCGGGTCGACCTGGCGACGGTTCGCCGGTTCCGCAAGGAACTCGACGCCGCCGGTGTCGGTGTCTCCACCGTGCTGCCGCTGTACCGCTGGGCAGGGCCGGATGAGGACGAACGGCAGGCCGCGGTCCGCAACTGGAAGCGCGCCATCCAGATCACCGCGGAATTGGGCACCACCCGGATGGTGTCGGAGTTCAACGGCCGCCCGGAGGCAGTGTCGGCCAGCGAGAACAAGTTCTTCGCCTCGCTCGAGGATCTGCTGCCGGTCTTCGAACGGGAGGGCATCGACCTGGCCCTCGAGCCCCATCCCGATGACTTCATCGAGGACGGCATCGAGGCCATCAACGTGATCCGCGGCCTCGACCACCCCCGTTTGTCGTACCTCTACTGCGCGCCGCACACGTATCACATCGGCAACGACCCGGCGGGCATCATCGCGCACGCCGGCGACCTGCTGACCGACGTCCACCTGGCCGACTCGCTGAACTTCCGGGCGTCCTCGGGTTTGCGGTACATCGTCAATCCCCCCGGGTCGGCCGCCCGGATCCATCAGCACCTCGACATCGGCCAGGGCGAAGTCGATTTCCCGCAGCTGTTCTCGTTGCTCAAACAGCACAACTTCGACGGCCAACTGACCGTTTGCGTGTTTGCCTGGGAGGACCGGGCCGAGGAATCCAACCGGATCAACCTGGCTCGCACCACCGAATTGTGGGCTGGGGCCTAGGATTCGTCGCCGTTGCAGGGTGCGGGCCGTCGTGGCCGCGGCGGTGCTCGCCGCGGCCGGCGGCTGTGCGCCCGGTGCGGCGTCGCAGGCACCCGAGTACCTCTTGCCCTGGGCGGCGGCTGACGGCAAACTGGTTGTCCTGCAAGGCGTCCACGTCGCCGACCCCGTCTCCGGGAACTGCCTCAGTGGCTGCCTGACGCACAGCGGCGACGGCCAGCAGTACGGCTGGGACTTCGACCTCCCGGAAGGCATACCCGTGCTGGCCGCCAGGGCCGGCACCGTCGGGCTCGCGGCCGGGAGTTGGGCGCCCGACCACTGCGGTGGCCTCGTCCCCGTGGCCGATCCGCCGCCGGGGTACCTCGTCAACGCCACCATGGGGGATCAGGCGAACCTCGTCCGCATCGACCACGGCGACGGCACTTCGGCGCTGTACCTGCACCTGCAGGAGGTGTCGCCGGGGATCCTGGCGAAGGCCCGCGACCATGGGCCGGTCGCGCAGGGTGAGGTGCTGGGCCTCAGCGGCAGGACCGGGCTGACCGGTTGCGTGCCGCACCTGCACTTCCAGGTGGAGAGCACCGTCCCCGCGGACTGGTTCACCGATTCGCTGCCCGTGCGGTTCGCCGATGACGATGTCGTCCAGCAGAACCCGGACGGTATCCCGGCCGAGGGCGGCTCCTATGTCTCGGACAACGTCCCGGTCGCGGACAATCCGTGACTGATCTGACCCATCGACCAATAGGTCGAATGCATCACCGTCCCGTGCGTACAACAAGTGCGCTTTGATCGACCTGGTTCATGCGAAAACGGCGCAGGGCGGCCATGTGTCGCAGCCGGTCCCGGGGTACGTTCAATGGGCCGGCAATGGTCGACGGCGCGTTTCAACAACACAGCGGAGGGCATTCATGCCTGCACCTTGTCGATATCCGCAGGAGTTGCGTGAGCGATCCGTTCGTCTTGTCGGACAGGCATTGAGTTGTGACGCAACGCTATCGCTCGCGGCCGCCGCGGAGCGGGTCGGCGGCACGCTCGGGGTGCTGCCCGCCTTCGTCAGGGGCTGGCTGCGTGAGGCAGGCGTCGATGCCGGCCAGCCACAGTCCGCCGACTCCGGCGATTGCCCCGTGGTCGAGGAACTCGAGGCCGAGCTCCGGATGCTGCAGTCGGTCAACGACGTTCTGCGCGCGGCCGTCATGGATCTCGCCGGCTCACCCGACTCTCCGTCTAGAGCCGGAGCTCAGCCCAGTTCCTCCGCCAGGGCAGCCGCGAACGCATCGATGTCGGCCTCCGTGGTGTCGAACGCGCACATCCACCGGACCTCGCCGGTCGACGGGTTCCAGTCGTAGAACCGGAACTTCCGGCGCAGCCGGTCGGCCACCGCCGGATCGATGATGGCGAACACCGCGTTGGCTTGCACGGCCTGGGTGATCTGGACGCCGGGCAGGTCACGGACGGCGGCGGCCAGGCGCTGGGCCATGGCGTTGGAGTGGCGCGCGGATCGGAGCCACAGGTCACCCTCGAGCAGCGCGATCAGCTGAGCGGAGACGAACCGCATCTTGGATGCCAACTGCATGTTCATCTTGCGCAGGAACAGCAATCCCGAGGACACCTCGGGCCGCAGCACCACGACCGCCTCGCCGAACAGCAGGCCGTTCTTGGTTCCGCCGAAGGACACGATGTCCACGCCGGCGTCGGTGGTGAACTCCCGCAGCGGCACGTCGAGGCTTGCCGCCGCGTTCGCGATCCGGGCGCCGTCAAGGTGCAGCCGCATCCCGAGCGGGTGGATGTGGTCGGCGATCGCCCGGATCTCGTCCGGGGTGTACGCGGTGCCCAGCTCGGTGGTCTGGGTGATGGAGACGGCCAGCGGTTGCGCCCGGTGCTCGTCACCCCAGCCGTAGGCCTGCCGGTCGATCAACTCGGGGGTCAGCTTGCCGTCCGGGGTCGGCACGGTCAGCAACTTCAGCGCCCCGACGCGTTCCGGGGCGCCGTTCTCGTCGGTGTTGATGTGGGCGGTCTCGGTGCAGATCACCGCGCCCCAGCGGGGCAGCATCGACTGCAGCGACAACACGTTCGCGCCGGTCCCGTTGAAGACCGGGAAGACCTCGATGTCCGATCCGAGGTGGCCGGCCAGAACCTCGTGCAGCCGTTCGGTGTAGACGTCCTCGCCGTAGGAGATCTGGTGTCCGCCATTGGCATCCGCGAGCGCCTGCAGGATCTCGGGATGGGCGCCGGCGTAGTTGTCGGAGGCGAAGCCCCGACTGGCCGTGTCGTGCAGAGTGCTCACGTCGTGTGGTCTTTCGGGTCAGGTGGGCGGGTCAGAGTGGTAGCCGGACGCCGTTGAGTGCTGCGGCGTCCTCCGACCATAGCCCGACGATGCGGGCTGCCAGATCCGCGACGTCGGTGAAGCCCGGGAACTTCCGCTCCGGTGCCTCCGCCCGCATCCGGTCGGTCACCAACGCCTTGATCACCAGGATGGTGGCCGCGGACGTCTGCGGGACCGGTTGCTCCTTGTTGCCCGATTGCGCCCGGCGGAAGGAATCGGCGAGCGCCAGCATCCACGCCTCGGCGGCTGCTTTGGCGGCCGCGTAGCTCGCGGCCCCGGCGGCCGGCTTCTGAGCGGCCAGGGCAGACACGATGACGGCCCGTCCGGCGGAGGAGCGTTCGAGGTCGTCGTGGAAAGCGATCGTGACGTGACGGAGGGTGTCGATCAGGCCCGCGGACAGGAAACGCCAGTCATCGTCGGTGTTGTCGACGAACGACCCGCCGCCGCGGAAACCACCCACGAGGTGCACCAGCCCGTCCACGGCGCCGAACCGGGCGCGGACCCGGGCGGCAAGGGCGGACACGGCGGCCACGTCGGTCAGGTCAACGACCTCTCCGACCAGTCCGGGAACCTGCTCCTGCAGTGCGGCCAGCGGCTCCGGCGCGTACTCGACAGCGACGACGGTGGCACCGTCCGCGGCCAGCGCCGAACACGTCGGCGGCCCGAGGGCACCGGCAGCTCCGGTGACGACCACCACCCGGCCCGATGGTCCGGTCATCCGGTGATGCCGGCAGTCGAGGTGATCACCGGCGCCAGCTTGCGGCTGAGCGCCTCGTAGAACATCGACAGCGGGAACTCGTCGGGCAGGACGGCGTCGGTCATCTCCTTCGGAGGACCGGAGACCGGGAGCACCGCAGCGCCTTTCGCCCAGGTGGACGCGGGATGCGGCTCGACGGTGCCCGACACCAGCTGGTAGGCGGCCAGCCAATGGCTCACCTTCGGGCGGTCGATGGAGCGCCAGTACAGGGTTTCGATCTGCTCACCCAGCTCGAGCACGGCGTCGGCCACCCGGTCCCAGTCGATGGACAGCCGGTTGTCCGTCCAGTGCAGGACGTGGTGCTGGTGCAGCCAGGCGAAGAGCAGTTGGCCACCGAGGCCGTCGTAGTTCCGTACCCGGTTGCCGGTGATCGCGAAGCGGAAGATCCGGTCGAAGATGACGGCGTACTGGACGAGGCGGGCGTGCGGCACGCCCTGCCGCTCCAGGTCGACCGACTCGCGGAACGCCGTCAGGTCGCAGCGCAGCTCCTCGAGCGAGTAGAGGAAGTACGGCATCCGCTGCTTGATCATGAAGGGGTCGAACGGGAGGTCGCCGTGCATGTGGGTGCGATCGTGGATGAGATCCCACATGACGAACGTTTCCTCGGTCAGCTTCTGGTCCTCGAGCAGCCGCGCGGCGTCCGGTGGCAGTGCCAACTTGGTGGTCGCGGCGGCGGCCTCCACCACGGTGCGGAACCGGGCGGCTTCCCGGTCGGCGAAGATGGCACCCCAGGTGAACTTCGGGACCTCGCGCATCGCAATGGTTTCCGGGAAGAGAACCGCGGAATTGGTGTCGTACCCGGCGGTGAAATCCAGGAACCGGATGGGCACGAACAGTTTGTTCGAGTACGCGCCGGCTTCCAGTTCGCCGACGAATTCGGGCCAGATCACCTGGACGAGAACGGCCTCGACATGCCTGTACGGGCTGCCGTTCTGGGTGTACATCGGGAAGACCACCAGATGCTCGCGGCCGTCCACCCGCTGCAATTCGGGATGGAATTCCATCAGCGAGTCCAGGAAATCCGGAACCCCAAAGCCGCCGTCGGCCCATCGGGTGAAGTCCTTGACCAGTGCCGCGAGGTAATCCCGGTCGTGCGGGAAATGCGGCGCGAGATCGGTGACGGCACTGCTGATCGCGCCGATCAGCTCGGTGGCCCGCGGATGATCGGCCGCGTCCGCGACGGAACCGTCCTTCGCCTGGACAGCCTGCAGATCGGTGACGGCCGCCTTCAGCGACAGCCAGGCCGGCTCGGAGGTGAGGCCGGATCGGACCGGCTCGCGACGGTGACGCAGATGACTCGCCGCGTAGGTGATGACGTTGAAGAGCAGTTCGTCGGTGGCGTGCCCGGCCGCGGGGGAGACCGCGAGCGCGACGACGCGGCCGGTGCCCAGATGGGACACGGCGGCCACCGGGGCGCCCAGGGCGCGGCCCGCGGCGCGCAGCCGGAGCAGTGGTGCGGCGGGCGAGCGGACCGCCATGGAGCCCAGCACGGTCAGCTCGGCGGGGTCGACGCGGGCGAGAAGGTCGAGGTCGGTGACGTCCGCGGTCTCCTCACGGGTGGCGGCGGCGTTGCCGACTCCGGGCTCCGTGGTCAGTTCGATACCGGCCTCGGTGAGCAGCGCGTGGAGCTGCTCGTTCTGTCCGGCTCCGGCCGGCCCATCGAGGACCACAAGGCCGATGCCCCCGCGGACCCGCTCGGCGGCAGCGTCGTCCAGCACGCTGCTGGTGCCGGCGACGAGGACGTCGGCGCCCGCAGGATCGGAAACGGCGTAGCCGCGGGAAACGACGAGGTCGAGCAGGCGGCCGCCCTCTGTTGCGCCGTCCAAGACGGCTACCCGTGGAAACACTGTCATGATCAACCCCTATGCCTTGAGAATCTCCTGTACATAAGGGTATCGGCCGAAAGTTCTTCGGTCAATCGAGATGGGCGCCATCTTTATTAGTGGTACCCGGTCGCCGACGGAGATTCTTCTGGGCCTGGAGTCATCGACGGGAGTATTCACGGTCGACGCACCTCTAAGCCGAACGGCGGTTTCCGCCGTCGAGGAGCGTGGTTCGAGGGTTTAGTTGTCGAACAGGGAGGTGACGGAGCCGTCCTCGAAGACCTCGTGGATCGCCTTCGCGATGAGCGGGGCGATCGACAGTGTGGTCAGTTGCTCGAACTGATGGGCCGGCGGGATGGCCAGCGTGTTGGTGAGCACGACCTCGCAGGCGCCGCTGTTGGCCAGTCGCTCGGCGGCCGGGTCGGACAGCACGCCGTGCGTGGCGGCGACCACGACCTTGGTGGCGCCGGCCTCGAGGACCTGCTTGACGGCCTTGGCGATGGTCCCGCCGGTGTCGATCATGTCGTCGACGATGATGCAGGTTCGGCCGCGGACCTCACCGACCACCCGGTTGGCCACCACCTGGTTGGGTCGGGTGGGGTCGCGGGTTTTGTGGATGAACGCGATCGGTGCGCCGCCGAGCCGGTCCGCCCACCGTTCCGCAGTCCGGACGCGGCCGGAGTCGGGGGAGACAACGGCGAGATCGTCGCCGCTGTACTTCTCTCCGATGTACCCGCCGAGCAGCGGCTGCGCGAAGAGGTGGTCGACCGGTCCGTCGAAGAATCCCTGGATCTGGTCGGTGTGCAGATCGACCGTCATCAGCCGCTGTGCTCCTGCCGTCTTCAGCAGATCGGCGATCAGCCGGGCGGAGATGGGTTCGCGGCCGCGGTGCTTCTTGTCCTGGCGCGCGTACGGGTAGAACGGCAGCACAACAGTGATCCGCTTGGCCGACGCCCGCTTGAGCGCGTCGATCATGATCAACGTCTCCATGACCCAGGTGTTGATCGGCACACCGCAGGACTGGATCAGGAACGCATCGGAGCCGCGGACCGACTCCTCGAACCGCACGAAGATCTCACCGTTGGCGAAGTCGTAGGCCGACTGCGGGGTGACGGTTACATCCAGGTACTTGCCCACCTCTTCGGCCAGTTCGGGATAGGCGCGCCCGGAGAAGAGCATCAGGCTCTTGCGGGTCGTGATCGAGAGGGAGCTCACGCCGGACGATCTCCTTGAGAAGTGGTGGTGCTGTCCGGCGAACCGCCGGCTGGAAGCTGGACGGGCTCTTCGGCGATGGCTGCCTCGGCCGCGATCGCGGACTTGCTGCCGAGGCGTTTGCGCAGAACCCATCCCGACACCGAATGCTGGCGGCCGCGGGCGATGCCGAGATCGCCTGGCCCGAGGTCGGCGGTGATGGTGGACCCGGCCGCGACGTAGGCACCGGTCTCCAGCGTCACGGGGGCGACCAGCGTCGAATCGCTGCCGACGAAGACGTGGTCGCCGATGGTGGTGGGGTACTTGTGGTCGCCGTCGTAATTGGCCGTGATGGTCCCGGCGCCGATGTTGACGCCGGTCCCGATCGTGGTGTCGCCGATATAGGAGAGGTGCGGCACCTTCGATCCGGCACCGACGGTCGACTTCTTGATCTCGACGAAGGCGCCGACCTTGCTCTTCGGGCCCAGCACGTTCTCGGGTCGCAGGTAGCTGAACGGCCCGATGTTCGCGCCCGGCCCGATGCTCGAGCCGATGCAGTGCGACCGCACGACGCTGGCCCCGTCCTCGACGGTGCACGCGATGAGCGTGGTGTCCGGCCCGATCGAACAGCCGCGCCCAATGGTGGTGCCGGCCTGGAGTTGGCTGCCCGGCAGGATCTCGGTGTCCGGTCCGATGGTGACGTCCGCATGGATCCAGGTGGTGGCCGGATCGTGCACGGTCACGCCCGCTAGCTGTGCCTTGCGCACCAACCGCGCGTTGAGCACCCGGGCGAGCTCGGCCAGCTGGACGCGGTCGTTGATGCCTTCCGTCTCGACGGCATCGGCCGCTGTGACGGAACCGACGCGGCGGCCGTCGGAACGGGCGATCCCGACGACGTCTGTGAGGTATCGCTCGCCGGCCGCGTTGGCGTCGGACAACCGGCCGAGCGCGTCACCGAGCACGGCGCCGTCAAAGGCGTACACACCGGAATTGACCTCGCGGATGGCGCGCTGGGCCTCGTCGGCATCCTTCTGCTCGACGATGCCCACCAGCTCACCGGAGTCGCCGCGCAGGATGCGTCCGTAGCCGGTGGGGTCGGACACCTCCGCCGTCAGCACGGTGACGGCATTGCCACTGCCCGAGTGTTCGGCCGCGAGGGCGAACAGCGTCTCGGTTCGCAGCAGGGGCACGTCGCCGTAGGTCACCAGGACTGTCCCGGTCAGGTCGCCGGTCACCTCGATCGCGCAGGCGCAGGCGTGGCCGGTGCCTTTCTGCTCGTCCTGGACGGCGGTGATGACGGGCGGGAGGTCCGCGGAATCGTCCAGGAACTGACCGACCCGCTCCCGGCCGTGGCCCAGCACCGCCACCAGCCGCTCCGGCCCGAGCCCAGCGGCCGACCGCAATGCATGCCACAGCATCGGCTTGCCGGCCAGTTCGTGGAGCACCTTGGGCCGGTCGGACTTCATTCGCGTCCCCGCGCCGGCCGCCAGCACGATCACTGCAGAGATCGGGGTCGTCGGCGATCCGCCGGTTTCCGGGTCGAAGGACTCGGGTGGCACGGCTCATCCCTCCTGCGAACGTATTCGCGGGGTTATGGCGGCTCGTCGGGTGCTGTCAGGCGCAGGTCACGCGGTGCCGACACTCGTGCGAAGGCCCCGCGGCTGATCGTAGACCGGGCATGCTCGGGCTCAAGCCGCAGGAACCGCTGGTGTCGAGAACCGCTCCGCCGCCAGGATTCGAACCTGAACCATTGGAACCAAAATCCAAGGTGCTGCCGTTACACCACGGCGGATAGCGGTGAAATTGTCTCACGCCGCGCAGGACCGGGAGGTCTTCCCGGCCGCGTAGGCTTGGCACCAACAACCCCTCGTCGCGTCGGCGGGGGGTTTCTGGCGTGAGCCGGTGTCGCCCACGCGCTATCGCGGGGGCGAGCGAGTCGAAGGATAGGGAGTGCTGTCACAGTGAATTCCGGTGCGCTGCGCGGGCTGCTGACTGCGGCGTTGGACGATCCGTTCTTCGGGTCGATGCGCGCCGCGTCGGGCGCGATCACCCACAGCGTGACGGGACCGCCATCAATCCGGCCGTTCGTCGCCGGTGCGCTCGCGGCCGATCTCGATGCTCCGGCCGGTGTCCCGGTCCTGCTGGTGACGGCGACCGGGCGGGAGGCCGAAGCCGCTGTCGCGGCGATCGGCGACCTGATCGGCGACGACCGGGTGTCACTGTTCCCTTCGTGGGAGACGTTGCCGCACGAGCGATTGTCGCCACGGGCCGACACGGTGGGCCGCCGGTTGGCCACGCTGCGACGGATCGCGCATCCGGAAACCGACCCGGCCGGCTATCCCGCCGTGGTGGTCGCGACCATCCGGTCGATGATCCAGCCGATGGCGCCGCATCTGGGCGAGATGGCACCGGTGCTGTTGACGGTCGGCGAGGAGGTCGACCTGTCCCACGTCGTCGACCAGTTGGTGTCACTGGCTTACACCCGCGTCGACATGGTCGAGAAACGCGGGGAGATCGCTGTTCGCGGCGGGTTGCTCGACGTCTTCCCACCGACGGCGGACCACCCGGTGCGGGTCGAGTTCTTCGGTGACGAGATCACCGACATCCGCACCTTCGGCGTCATCGACCAGCGCTCACTGGAGGCCGTCGAATCCGTGACGGCGCCGCCCTGCCGGGAGATCCTGCTCACGCCGGAGGTGCGCGCAAGAGCGGCAGCGTTGTCCGCGCAGAACACCGGCGACCCGACGCTGGCCCAGATGCTCGACAACCTGTCCAACGGAATAAGCGTCGAGGGTATGGAGTCGTTGATTCCGGTGTTGGTCGGCGAGAAGCTCGAGCTGCTGCCGAACCTCGTCCGTCCTGGGACGCATGTGCTGCTTGCCGACCCGGAACGGATTCGCACCCGCGCGGCCGACCTGGTCAGGACCGGCAACGAATTCCTCGCGGCGTCCTGGATGGCGGCCGCCACCGGCGGCCGGGCACCGATCGACCTCGGCTCGTCCGCGTACCGGAGCCTCGAGGAGACGCTGGACGTCGTCCGGGACGCCGAACTGCCGATCTGGCGCATCGCACCGTTCGACACCGGTGACGCGGTCCCCGACGGTGAGGCGGCGTCTGCTGCCACGACGCCCGCCGTTATCGCGGCCCCCGCCTACCGGGGGGAGCTGGCGGTCGCGCTGGACGACGCACGGGAACGGCAGACCGCGGGTGGGTCGACGGTCCTGGTGGTCGCCGGCGCCGGCACCGCGGCGCGAGCAGGGGAGCGGCTCGCCGAGGCCGACATGGGCGTCATCGTCGCGGGAGACGGCTTGACGGAGGCACCGCGCAAGGATGTCGTCACGGTCGCCTGCGGACGGCTCGAGAACGGCTTCGTGCTGCGGGACTCCGGTCTCGCGATTCTCACCGAGGCGGACCTGACGGGGACCCGCGGAGTCAATCCGGAGGCTGCGGGCACCCGGCTGCCGACCCGCCGCCGAAATGCCGTCGACCCGGTGTCGCTCAAACCGGGCGATTACGTGGTGCACGCGCAGCACGGCATCGGCAAGTACATCGACATGGTGCAGCGCACCTCGGGCGGCGCGACCCGTGAATACCTGGTGGTGGAGTACGCCCCCAGCAAGCGCGGCCACCCCGGGGACCGGCTGTTCGTGCCGACCGACGCGCTGGACCTGCTGTCCCGTTACGTGGGCGGCGAGGTGCCGTCGCTCAACAAGCTGGGCGGGTCGGACTGGGCGAAGACCAAGGGTCGTGCCCGGAAGGCGGTCCGGCAGATCGCGGCGAAACTCGTACAGCTGTATGCAGCGCGGGCGTCCGCTCCCGGGCATGCGTTCAGCGCCGACACCCCGTGGCAGCGCGAGCTCGAGGACGCGTTCCCGTACACCGAGACCCGCGACCAGATGGCGGCGATCGACGAGGTCAAGGCCGACATGGAGAAGGCGGTCCCGATGGACCGGGTGATCTCCGGTGACGTCGGCTACGGCAAGACCGAGATCGCTGTGCGCGCCGCGTTCAAGGCGGTGCAGGACGGCAAGCAGGTCGTCATCCTGGTGCCGACGACCCTGCTGGCGCAGCAGCACCTGTCGACGTTCTCGGACCGAATGGAGCAGTTCCCGATCACCATCCGTGGGCTCTCCCGGTTCACCTCGAACACCGAGGCCGCTCAGACGATCAAGGGCCTGGCCGACGGCAGCGTCGACATCGTCATCGGCACGCACCGTTTGTTGCAGCCCAACATCCGCTGGAAGGACCTCGGGCTGGTCGTCGTCGACGAGGAGCAGCGCTTCGGGGTCGAGCACAAGGAGCACATCACCGCGCTGCGGGCGCACGTCGACATGCTCACCATGAGCGCGACGCCGATCCCGCGGACCCTTGAGATGAGCCTCGCCGGGATCCGCGAGATGTCGACCATCACCACGCCGCCGGAGGAACGGCACCCGATCCTCACCTACGTCGGCGCGTACGACGACAAGCTGGTCTCTGCTGCGATCCGGCGGGAGCTGCTCCGGGAGGGCCAGGTCTTCTACGTGCACAACCGGGTCGCCGACATCGAGTCAGTGGCCCGGCGCATTCGTGAGGCGGTGCCGGAGGCGCGGATCGCCGTGGCCCACGGTCAGATGGCCGAGGACCGGCTGGAGAAGATCATCGACGGCTTCTGGGCGCGTGAGTGGGACGTGCTGCTCTGCACGACCATCGTCGAGACCGGCCTGGACATCTCCAACGCGAACACGCTGATCGTCGACCACGCCGAGGTGCTGGGGCTGTCCCAGATGCACCAGCTCCGCGGCCGGGTCGGCCGCGGCCGGGAACGTGGATACGCCTACTTCCTGTACCCGGGGGAGAAGCCGCTGACCGAGACCGCGCACGACCGGCTCGCGACCATCGCGCAGAACTCCGACCTCGGCGCCGGCATGGCCGTCGCGATGAAGGACCTGGAGATCCGCGGCGCTGGATCCATCCTCGGCGCCGAGCAGAGCGGCCACATCGCCGGGGTTGGTTTCGACCTCTACATCAGGCTGGTCGGTGAAGCGGTGAACGCCTTCAAGAAGGCGGCATCGTCGGCCGACGGCGCTAACGCGGTCGAGGACGAACCCGCCGAGGTCCGCGTGGAGCTGCCGATCGACGCCAACATTCCGCATGAGTACATCCCCGTCGAGCGGCTGCGGCTGGATGCCTACCGCCGGATCGCCGGCGCAACCTCACCGGCCGACGTCGATGCGGTGCGCGACGAGCTCGTCGACCGGTACGGGCCGCTGGGGGAGCAGGTAGAAAACCTGCTGGCCGTCGCGGCCTTCCGCCAGCTGTGCCGCTCGCTCGGGGTGACGGAGGTGGCGATGGGACCGCAGGGTCTGCGGATGTCGCCCATCCACCTGCCCGAGTCCGGGCAGATGCGGCTGGCCCGGCTGTACCCAGGATCGAAGTACCGGGAGCTGACCTCCACGCTGACGCTCCGGCCGCCGACCGAGGGGGGCCGGATGGGCGGTACTGCGCTGCGGGATCGGGAGTTGCTGGGTTACTGCAGCAGGGTGCTGGAGGATCTGGTCCCTGCGTCGGCGCTGGTGGGCAGCTAGCGGCGACGAAAAACCGTCGCTTCGCTCGACCAACGCATGAAGGCCATCCGGAATCGCTCCCGCCTGGCCATAAAGCAAAGGTGGATCATGTGCTGGGCTTCCGAACGCGGTCGCCCACGATGGACGGGACGCTCTGACAAGGAGCACTGCGAGTCCAATCGCGACGGCGGTGCCGACGCCGAATTCGTGGGTCAGTGCCGGCCGGCTGATGGTCAAAGCCTTACCTCGGCGTCCGGCCGACGTCGATGCCGGGCGCGATGAGCTCGTGGACCGGTACGGGCCGCTGGAGGAGCAGTTGAAGAACCTGCTGGCCGTGGCCCCATTCCGCCAGCTCTGCCGCTCGCTCCGGGTGACCTGAGGTGGCGATGGGACCGCAAGGCCTTGAATGTCGCCCAACCACCTCCCCGAGTCTGGACAGCTGCGGCTGTCTCGGCTGTACCCGGGGTCGAAGTCCCAGGAACTGACCTCCGCGCTGACGCACCGGCCGCCGACCGAGGCGGTCGCGTTGGACCGGTGCGCACCATGATCAGCGAGCTATTCGTATCCCAGAACCTTGCGGCGCTTGGCCGACCATGCCAGGGCGGAGGCGATCGCCTCATCGACGGTCAGAGTGGCCGACCATCCGAGCAGGGTTTTGATCTTGTCCACGTTGGCGTAGGCGCCCACGGCGTCGCCAAGACGTGCCGGAGCTTCGCGCACCGGGACCTCCGCACCAAGGACCCGCTCGAAGGCGGCCACGAGTTCACGTACCGTGACCCCGTTTCCTGTACCGACATTCAGTACGACGCTGGGCCTCCGCACTTGATCGAGGACCGCGTCGAACTGCTCGATCGCTGCCACATGGGCCAACGCAAGGTCCCACACGTGAATGTAGTCTCTCAGCCCCGTGCCGTCCCTGGTCGGGTGATGGACTCCAGTGATTACGAAGGCATCCTTGACCCCATTCGCCACCATCACGAGCTGGCCGAGCACGTGCGACGGCTCGCGCACGTGAACACCGGACTGCAGGGCAGGGTCCGAACCGAGGGGATTGAAATAGCGCAAAATAATGGACCGGAGGTCATAGGCCTGCGACATGTCTTGTAGCGCCATCTCCATCACCAGCTTAGTTCGCGCGTACGGCGAGCCCGGCGCCAGCGCTGACTCCTCGGTCACCTCGAACGAGTCGGTGAATGCATATAACGAAGCCGAGGATGAGAACAACACGCGCGGCTTACCCAGCCGAGCTAGCTCATCGAAGAGCTCTAAGGACTTTGTGATGTTGTCGCGGTAGTAGTTATACGGCTGCGCCACGGAGTCCGGCACAACGATTCGTGCCGCTAGATGGATCGTGGCGTCCAAGTCTGGGTGCTCCCGAACGATTCGACGCAGCAGCACTCTGTCGGCGACGTCGCCTTCGTAAAACAGCCGGTCCCGCACGAACGCCCGCGGGCCTGACACCAGCGAATCGAGGACCACGGGCACATGACCGGCTCGCTCCAACGCGAGCGCCGTCGTGGACCCGATGTAGCCCGCGCCCCCGGTTAACAGCACCTTCATGTCGACGAACCTAGCGGGAACGCGGACGGATGGCCGGACGTGGGCTGCCTTGGATCAGGAGATGGTTAACGGTTCTGTGCCAGGTGATCCTTTACACCGGGCCTAGACAACTTCGGGTGCGACCGTTCGTGGTCGGTCGGCCTTGATGTTACGGACGGGCAGTGTCGTAGTCCGGCGGATC
>NZ_JBRIIO020000004.1:103735-302698 GCF_052976845.2 Nakamurella sp. GG22
TCGTGGTCGGTCGGCCTTGATGTTACGGACGGGCAGTGTCGTAGTCCGGCGGATCACGCGGGTTTCGCCGTCATCGAGTTCTATCGCCAGGGTGGTGTCGGAGACGTGGACCGTCACGGTTTCGTGCTGATGAGTCCGGCCGAGCGAAACCTTCTGGCTGCACACCATGATCACGCCGGTGCTCGAGACGCGGCGCTGGACCCGAACCGGTTCGGTGGAGGGTCGGGGTGGTGGGCCGGCCGGCCGGTTCCCGCGGAGTCGGATGATCTTGTCGTGGCTGAGCGGGTTCGGCCGCACCCGCAGCAGCTCGCGACTGTCCAGGTCGAAGAACATCAGGGTGTCGCGTTCGATGCGGATCCCGAGGCGGCGTCCGCTGAGGATCTCCGCGGCGAGGATGACGTGGCCACCGAGGACGACGGTGCCGGCACGGGAGACGACCCGCTCGACCTCGACGGCATCGCCGGGTTCGATCGGTGGCAGCGGGGACGGGCCGGCGGCCACGGCACCCGCGGCGACCAGCCGGGCCAGGTCGGTCACGGTCAGGTGCGAGCGCACCGTTTTGATCCGGGTCCCGCCGATGAACAGATGGATCAGGTCGGTGTCGGCCCAGAACCGGACGACCTGACCGGACCGAGTGGGTCCGAGCCAGAGCTGCCGGCCGGCGAGTTGCAGGTTCCCGGCCGGCGGGACGACCCGGTCGAATTCCACCGCTCCACCCGGGTAGCCGGCCGTGGTGCCCGAACCCGTTCCCAGCTCGGCCTTTTCGTCGGCGTTGCTGGCTGGTTCGTCCGAAGTACCCTGCGACGCAACGAGCGTCGGGGGCAGCCAGAGCGGCAACAACTCTCGCTCCGCATCGCCGGTCGGAGTGAAGCGGTCCGCCGGGCTGACCGGCCGCTGATCATCCAGCGCTTGGTGGGGTCGGTCGGCGTTGTATTCCCGGACGAACTTGTCGACGGCGGCCTGCGCCGCGCCCAGCGACTCAAACGGGTCGTGATCATCGAGCAGTTCCCGCCGCAGCGTGAGGTGGAAGCGTTCGATCTTGCCGGTCGTGGTCGGCGACGCCGGCTGGGTCAATCGGTGGATGATCCCGTTGTGCCGGCAGATCTTGTCGAACAGCACCTCGCCGCCCCTGCTGAACCGGCCGGTGAACTGCTTGCCGTTGTCGGTCAAGATCTCGTCCGGCACACCGAACCGGGCCAGCGCCCCGGCCAGCGCCAGACACACCGCCCGGCCGGTGGCCCGCTCCACCACCGACGCCGTCACGCAGAACCGGGAGTGGTCGTCCACCCCGGTCACCACCTTCACCTCGCGGAGCGCTCCGGTGGCGATGTCGACCAGCCATACGCCGCCGACGATGTCCAGCTGCCACAGTTGCATCGGCCCAGGCCGTTCCCACCGTTGGTAGGAGTTCCGTGGCCGTTTCCGCTTCCTCGGCGTGACCAGGCCATGTCGGATCAGGATCCGGTTGATCGTCGCCGTCGACGGGACGGTCAGTGCGCCGGGCTTCTTCAGCAGTTCCATGCGGATCCGCTTGGCGCCCCATCGGGGGTGGGTCCGCCGCGTCTCGGCCACCCGCACCGCCACGTCGTCGCTGGCCTGATGCGGACACGACCGGGGCCGGTGCGAGCGGTCCGCCAGACCGGTCACGCCCGGACGTGGGCCGATTGTGAATTTCGACGCTAAACTAACCTCGCGCTTTCACGGTAATTCGGGAATGCGCCGGGTGTGGTCATGGGAAAGGTGCTCTGACCTGCGATGATGAGGGTCTTCGAGGTCCAGATCGTCGCGAGAGCGGAGCACCTTTCTGATGCGGAAGTCTACCCGGTGGCGGCTGCCCACGGTTGATGCCGGCGGGCGAAGGATCGTGTCCTCGGCCGGTGGTGTGCTGATAGTCAGGACCGCCCGCACCGCGGGTCTTGATCGGGCACTGACCGCGGCCTTGGCGCCGTGGCGCAGGCCGATGGCCCGGCACGATCCGGGCAAGGTCGTGTTGGATGTGGCGGTCGCGTTGGCGTTGGGTGGCGACTGCCTGGCCGATATCTCCCAGCTCCGGGCGGCGCCGGACGTATACGGCCCGGTCGCCTCCGACCCCACGGTGTCCCGGCTGCTCGACGTGCTGGCCGCGGACGCACCGAAAGCGTTGTCGGCGTTGGCATCCGCGCGGCGGTCCACGCGTGCACGGGTCTGGCAACTCGCGGGCGGGAACGCCCCGGACCACGGCATCGACGCCGGCCGTCCGATCGTGATCGACGTCGACGCCACCCTGCTGACCGCGCATTCGGAGAAGGAATCCGCGGCGCCGACCTTCAAACGCGGGTTCGGGTTCCACCCGATCGGGACCTGGGTCGATCACGGCCCGGAAGGAACCGGGGAACCGTTGGCGATGTTGCTGCGGCCGGGCAACGCCGGCGCGAACAACGCCGCCGACCACATCACCGTCGTCACCGACGCGTTGGCTCAACTCCCACTGCAGGGCAATGATTCTCGACCCGGCCGGCGGGTCCTTGTCAGGGCCGACGGGGCCGGCGGCACCCACGACTTCGTGGACTGGTTGACCCGGCGCCGGGTGCAGTACTCGGTCGGGTTCGGCCTGACCGAAACGATCGCCCGGATCGTCGACGACCTCCCCGCGGCGGCGTGGACACCGGCATACAACGCCGACGGAGAAGTCCGCGACGGCGCCTGGGTCGCCGAACTCACCGCCATAGTCAATCTCCGGTCCTGGCCCGAAGGCATGCGGTTGATCGTCCGCGCCGAACGACCCCACCCCGGCGCCCAGCTGCGATTCACCGATTCAGACGGGCACCGGCTCACCGCGTTCGCCACCAACACCCGCGGTGGCCAACTGGCCGCCCTGGAACTGCGGCACCGCCGCCGGGCCCGCTGCGAGGACCGCATCCGGGCAGCGAAAACCACTGGGCTGGGCAACCTCCCACTCCACGGCTTCGACCAGAACCAGATCTGGGTCGCGATCGTGATGCTCGCCTGCGAGCTCACAGCATGGCTGCAAATGCTCGCCCTGACCACCAGTGATGCCCGCCGCTGGGAACCCAAACGGCTGTGCTACCGACTGCTCTGGATCGCCGGGCGATTCACCCGCCGCAACCGACGAACCCACCTACGACTCGCCGCCGCCGCGCCCTACGCGCACCTCGCCGTCACCGCCTACCAGCACCTGGCCGCACTCGACCCAGACTAACCCACGACCAGACCGCCAGGCTCTTCGTTTCAGAAAACACCGGCCAGTGGAACCGGCGCCCCGCCCGGCGACATGGCAAGCAAACCCACACCCTGGGCAGAAAGGACACGAAAACGATCTTGAACCCGGCCGCTCAGCCAAGCATGCCCGCCCCGTGAAAGATCGAGGCTAAGGGGGAGGAGTTCGCTGCGTCCACCGGCCCCAACCCGAAGGTTACGTATCATAGCTCAATCAAACAGGCCCAACCCGAACCAATAAATCAGACTTCACCCTGCCTCGTCTGACTTGACATATGTCGGAACGTCGCAGCTAGGCTATGTCAGCGGGGTCTCGATTGAGTGAATTTACTGGAGGTAGTAGTGCGGCTGGTCGGCGACATGATCGCAACGAGGACTCGCCTTCGACGGAGGTCAACCACCCCGGTTCTAGGGGTGCTGGTCGCCGTGCTGGCAGCTACGGTGGTCGTCGCTTCGTCCACCGCTCCGCGGGGCCACGAGGCGCAGATGGCGGACTCGATCGGCGTCGCCGCTGCCGCCACCGAGGTTGTTGCGTTGCGCGCCAAGGCGAACGATCGTTATGTGGCGGCCGATAACGTCGGGAAAGCCCCGCTCATCGCCAACCGGACCGTTATCGGGCCCTGGGAGACGTTCGATCTGATCCATGTCAATTCCACCGACGTGTATCTACGAGCCCACGCCAACGGAAAATTCGTTTGCGCCGAGGCCGCCGGCGCTTCTGCTCTTATTAGCAGCCGCGATGTTCCGGGGCTTTGGGAGACGTTCCAACTCATCAAGAACAGTGACGGCACGACGAGCCTGCGGGCGCGGGCGAACAATAAACTTGTCACGGCCGAAAACGCGGGTGACGCTCCGTTGATCGCCAATCGGACCGAGGTGGGGGAATGGGAGAAATTCGACGTCATTGCCTTGAACTTAACCGATCTAACACCTACCACAGTCCGCGACCCCTTGAAGCAACCGTTTTCCAGTACAAGCATCTGGAACATGCCCATCGGTACCGGTGCCGTGTACGTACCTGCCAATCTGCCGTCGGTGCCTGGTGGAGATGTGTGGTCGCCTATGCCCCAGATCGACGATGACATCATTGTCCTCAAGCCGGCGGCGCCTTTGACGAGTGTCAGGCACAGCAGCGCGGAGTGGTCAGGTTCGAACCGGTGCACCGGCGGTAGTCAGATTCTCGCGACTGTCCCGATTCCGTCCGGGTTCCTGGTCGGCAACTCACGCGACAACAACTCCGCCGCGATCCTCCTGCAGGACGGGCGCACCATCGCGCAGATGCAACCGTTCACCAGATGCACAGCAGGCGGTGCGGCGACGAGCCTGCTGACGTTCCCGAACGTCGACATCTACGGTGACGGCATCAGCGGCTCACACGGCGGGTCAGGAATGTCGGCGCTCGGCGGAACCATCCGACTCGGCGAATTACGCCCCGGGCAACAAGGACCACGCCATGCACTGAAGGTGAACGTCCACTCGGCGCACGACCTCTACAACTGCTCGACGTTCACCGACTGCTACCGGTGGCCGGCGGCCACCGCCGACACCTATGCGACACCGGAGTACGGAACCGTAAACAACAACCAGAACAAGGCGATGAAGATGGGGGCGCTGCTCGCCATTCCTGCGTCGGTTGACGTCAATGGCCTAGACCTTAAATCTGAGCCGGGCCGGCAGTTGGCGTGGACGTTGCAGAACTACGGGGCGTACATCGTCGACTCCACCGGCGGCCCGGGCTTCGCCATCGAAGCAGAGTCAGGGCCTGACGGTTCTGTTCGTACGCAGTTCCAGTTTGATTACGGGTACCCGCTGGAACAGCGGGTGCGGGACAACACTCCGTGGTCAACTGACCTCCAAAAAATCGTCGCACTGCTTGCCGTCGTCGACAACAACTCGGCGACCAGAGTGGGTGGGGGCGGCACTCCGCTCCAGCCACTCGCACCTCCGCTCGCGGGACCTTGACGCGTGTGAATGATCGGCTGCCGTCCGTCTCGGGCATCAATAGTTCGCCAGTACCCGCCACCTGATCTCAATCGTGCGGTTGACACTGGCCTCTGGACATGCCATCGGATTACCGATCCCTTAGACCTCAACCGACGGCGCGGGTCGGGATCCGCAGTCACCCGATCACGCACCGGACGTTCCTGTCTTCTCGACTTTCGTCCATCTGCAAACTCACGAAAGTTCGACGGGTAAGGCAATAGTCACTGGAAGCCAGCAGATCCGTGTCAACCCAAGGCCATGGGATGTAATGCTCAATCAACGACCTTCGACGACCACGCAGCGAAACTTGCCGCTGGCCGGGTCGGGTAGCGTTGACAGGGTGCGGACGCTCACCTCTTGACCCTTGCCGAAGTATCGGTCGACGTTGCGAAGGACCTGCTGGGTGGTCCGATCAGCGTCATAGCGGACACCGGGGACGACGCGCACCTCGAACCGCCCCTTGGACAGCTGTGCAATCTGGGCCATGCGTAACCCGGTCAGATCGTCCAGGATAGTGGAGGGCAGCGGCAGCGGCCGGCCGTCGGCGGCGACGAACGAGTCCTCTACTCGGCCGTCAATGGCGCCAATCCTCTCGAATGCGCGCCCGCACGGGCACGGTCCAGCTCCCGCAGGGCCGATCTCGTCTCCAGTGCGGTAGCGGAACAGGGGGAATCCCCAGTTATGCAGCGGCGTACCAACGATCTCCCAGCGGTCTCGGACGCCGGGCACCGGCAGCAGCTCGACGATGCCGTAGTCGGGGAACACGTGGTAACCGCCCTGCTCACAGCCGCCGGCCATCGCGACCCGCTCGGTCTGGCCGTAATGGTCGACGATCGGCCCGCCGAACACCTCCCGCATGAGCCGCAGTTGCCCGGGACTCATCACCTCCGACGAGGTGATGATCGCTCGCACCGGCATCCGCAAGTCGCATTCGCGGAGCAACGTAGCGAGCAGCGTGATGCTCGACGGCCAGCCCTCTACCGCGTGCGGCTCGAAGGCCCGGATTTCCTCGGCGATAGGCCGGATGTTGTCGGGGGTGAGCTGGTAGCTGGACACGAACAGTTGGTTGGCACCCGGCAGCGGCTTGGTCGGCTTGCCGTGCTGGTCGGAGGCGAACGACGAACCACGCAGGATGACCCGGCGGGCGTCGCTCGGCAGCCCGAACCACCTCCACTGCCGCTCCAGGAATGCCAGCTCATACACCGAAGAGCCGGGCGTGCGGTAGGCGGTGACCACGGAGCCGCTGGTGCCACTGGATCGCGCCGGCCACATCAGCCTGCGCGGGTACACCAGGAAGTCGTCGACGCGATCCGCAAGGTCGCGACGGCTCAGCAGCGGCAACCGAGTGAGATCGTCGAGGGACTGGATGTCCCTCGGGCGCACGTCGGCGGTGCGGAACCAGTCGCGATAGAACGGCGAGCGCCGCGCAGCGACCTGAACCAACGCCCGCAACTTGCGTTCTTGGTACCGCCGGATCTGATCCGCGTCGGCGCGTTCCAGGGTTGCGAGCGTGCGCATCATCACGTGGCGCAGGGGGTGCACCCGTCGGATTCGGTGCTTTAGGCTTTGCCGACCGCCACCAGGTGCCACCGACGTCCCCCTTTAAAACGTTACTCGCGATGCTGGTCGCATCCCCGTCGTGCGCCGCGCTCAGGTTATCGCAGCGTCGCTACGGTCACGTCTACGTCTCGACCAGAAAGGTCCCGTGGTGTCGAAGGCGTCTTGGTACGTGGGTCGGCTCCGGTCGATGTCGCTTGCCGAGGTCGGCTGGCGTACCGGTCGCCTCGCGCGGGGTCGGCTGGCAGAGGGCCCCCTGATCCGCGACTCGCACGTGCTCGGGCCCGAGACGAACTGGCCGGCCGAGTTCGACCGATTCCGGCGTGCCGCGGACCGACCGGTGGTGCTCGCCCGCGATCGGGCCCGAGCGATCGCCGCAGCCGAGCCGGCCTTGACGAAGGACATGATCGCCGCAGCCCGTAAGGCCGCCGAGCTACGCGTCGCATACTTCGGCTACCCCGAGGTGGAGATACCGCGGCCGACGGACTGGAACTACGATCCGGTGTCTCACGTTCGGTGGCCCGACCTGCCCGCACGCCAGATCGACCACCGCACTGCCGCTGGGGACGTGAAGTGGATTTGGGAGCTCAATCGGCTGCAGCACCTGCCCTTGCTGACGCAGGCGTGGCTGATCACGGGGGAAAAGGCCTTCAGTGAGGCGGCCTGCGAACAGCTGGACTCCTGGCTCGCGCAGAATCCGCCCGGAAACGGGATCGCGTGGCGTGGTGCGTTTGAGGCCGGGATCCGAGCGATCTCAGTGTCCTTGGCTGTGCAGGGTTTGCGGGACTCGGACGCGCTGACGCTCGAACTTTACCGAGAGGTGGTGTGCATGCTCGCCGAGACCTGCCGTCGCTGCTGGGCCGAGCGCTCGCTGTACAGCTCTGCGAATAATCATCTCGTCGGCGAGCTGGCAGGTCTGGCCACGGTGGCAATTCTGTTCCCTGAGCTCGCGGGGGCGCGCCGGTGGGAGCGCCGTGCCGTGTCGGCGTTGGTGACGCAGGCGGACCGCCAGATCCTGCCCGACGGTGCCGGTGCCGAGCAGGCGGTGGGCTACCAGGTGTTCGCAGCCGAGTTGATGCTCGTCGTCGCGCACCTGTTGTGGCTACGCGACGGCCTGGCGCCAGTGGCGCTCACCAACGCGGTGGATCGCAGCGCCGGCTACCTGTCCGCTGTGATTGGCGAGCGGGACCCGGCGCCGCGCTACGGGGATGACGATGAGGGTTTCGCGCTGCGGTTGGGCCCCGAGCCAGTGCGAACGGTGCGCGAGCACTTGGCGATCGTTGGGGCAGCTTCGGGAAATGCGGCCTTTAGTGCGCGTGGAACGAACTCGCTGACTGCCCGGTGGCTGACCCGACCGAGGGCGGTCATCGGGTCGGTCCCGCCGGACGATCTTTACGCCCGTGACGGCGGCCTGGTTGTGCTGCGCGCGGGCACACGACGGGTCACGATGGACGTCGGGCCCCTCGGGTACCTTTCGACCGCCGCCCACGGTCACGCCGATGCGCTAGCTGTGACGTTGAGCAGTGACGGCGTCGAGTTCGTTGGCGACCCGGGCTCCGGCAGCTACTACGGCGACCCCGAGCGCCGTCGGGTGCACCGAGGCACCCGCGTGCATGCGACAGTCACGGTGGACGGCACTGACCAGTCAGTAATTGGAGGTCCGTTCCTTTGGACGCGGCACGCGCGGGTGCAGGTCCGTGCCGTCGATCTCGGGGCGGGGATCGTCGATGCCGAGCACGACGGGTACGGCCGCCTGGATCCACCGGTGCGGCATCGCCGATGGCTAATCGCCCCGCCGGAGCAGGCGACGGTGCTGGTTGTCGACCTGCTCACCGGAGCGGGCGAGCACGACGCGACGGTGTCATGGCCGCTGGCCCCCAAGCTGCGTCCGAGCCAGTCCGCTCGTGGCTTCCGGGTCGAGCAGACCAACGGGCCGGGGCTCCAGGTGTGCTACGCCGCCACGGTCGAGACTCGTGGGTCTCAGGTACGCGGAGAGAAGGACAGCCTGCTGGGGTGGTGGTCCGAGCGACTGGAACGTCCCGTCCCTGCGTCCTTACTTGGCGTGCATGGGTCCGGGCCGCTGCCGCTGGTCTTCGCAACCTTGTTGCGGCCGGACGGCGACGGTGAACCGGTCGAGGACCTGAGGGTGGGGATGTCCCGCGACTGGATCGAGGTACGGTGGTTTACGGGTCGCACTGTTTATGCGGTCGGCATTGACCCCGGGGGCGACGCTGCCGTCACATCGAGCATCGGCGATTGGTGAGGGTAGGCAGTGGTCTCGATCTGGAGGTAGGGATTACTGTGAGTTCAGATGCCGACGCCTTCGGTGAGTTCCTTGACCCTCAGCATCTTCGCCCCAGATCACGCCGGCTGGTTTCGGGCGGGGTATTTCGCGGTGCGTGGACACACCGCCATTTGTCTCGATGCGATTTCGCAAAGGACCGAGTTCCTGGCGTACGGCAAGGTGCCGGTCGTGGAGAAAGCGGATGATGAGTTGACCGCCGAGCAGGTGGCCTCTGGCCGCCTCGCCGTCTGGTCGGAGCCCACCCGAGCTGTTCAAGACAGCCACCCGACGATCGTGTATGTCGGCACGCTCGCGGCGCCGAATGGCTCGCGGTCTACCGAGTTTCTCGAACGTACGACCGAGCAGATCGTTGCGGCGCTGTCCGGTAAGGACGGCTGGCACGACGCCTTGATCGGAATTCGACAGTCGCGAACGTCGCGCTGTCTCGGCTGATCGACGCGTACTGGGCCTCCATCGAGGTGCGGCTGCCGCACATCAGCGAGCTGCTTGGCGACGAGCTCGCCGACGTCGTCGACCACAGCTTGCTCTCCCGTCGTTCGTTTAGGGACCCCGAGGTTGCGGCGGTCATCGACGGGCTCGATCTCGACCTGCTGCTGCTCAATCTCGTCCACCTGCACGACTCAAAGAGTCCGCAGCAACGTCCGCGATATCGGAGGATGGAATGATGACGGCTCCCGTGCAGTTCAGCTTCCTCACCACGGCGTACCGCACTGAGCGTTACCTACCGAAAACCATCGAGTCGGTGAGGGCGCAGACCTATCGCGACTGGGAGATGGTTGTAGTCGACAACGGGAACTCCGACGAGATGGCCGCGATCGTCCAGTCCTACGCCGCCCTCGACGCGCGAATCCGGCTGGTGCGACAGGAGAACAAGGGGTACCAGGGCGGGGTCATGGCCGCTGCCGCTGCCGCGCGGGGCAGATTCGTCTGCGTGCTGGACAGCGATGATCAACTGCTTCCCGAGTTCTGCGCCCGGATCAACGCGGTGGTCGGCAGCGATCGCAGCGTCGACGCGGTCGGGATCGACGCCTACCGATTCAACGAGCCTGAGGACGTGAACTTGCCTACGTCGTACATGCGTTCGATCGGCGTGAAGGAGGTTGCCCATCCCTCTCGGCGGCTGACGCTCGCCGAGGTCCTCGGTGGGCGTGTTCCGTACTACACCGCCGCGATCCGACGCGAGGCCTGGGATGCCGTGGGCGGCTACGCACCCGGAATCGACGACGTGGACGAGTCGGTGATCATCTGGTGCCGGTTGGTCGACCGATTCGATGTCCGGTTGTTGCCGGACCAGCTTGCCCGCTACCGGCTGAGGCCTGACTCGCTGTCGCGCGAACCGGCAAAGGTGGAAGCGTTCGAGCGTCAGTTGATGCGATCATTCATCGAGGGTGCACGACAGGCGACGGACCCGGCGCATCACGCCGCGCTGGAATCGACTTTGCGCAAGCTGCGCTATGATCAGTCGATCCGACGGGCGCGTCGCGCGCTGCTGGACGGCGATACCAAGGCGGCGAGGACGTCCGCCAAGGCTGCGTTCACCCAGCGACGCACTGCACGTTCGGCCGCCCTCGTCACCGCACTTGCCGTCTGTCCAGGTCTCCTCAGGCAGTTGCACCCAGCGAAGCGGAAAGTGACCGATACAGTCGAGCATGCGCTCGGACGGCTGCGGCAATCGCCGAGGGAAGAGCGCACGTGACCGCTTGATGCGTCGCTGTGGTTCGGTCAGGGCTGCATTGCTCCCGGTCTCGATGTTGTACGCAGAGGTTCGTAGCGGTCGTTGGCCTGCGGCTGGTACGGGTGCGGCGTTTTGCGCGCACCAGCCCAGCAGGGCGGCCTTGAAGTCCTTACTCTGGGAGAACCGTTATCGGTCTAGCACCTGATCTGATACACGGTGGTCATAATCGCCCGATGGAGGAACACAATGTGCCGGGGCGAGGCTGCCTGCCGCTGGGATTGCGCGGTGGGCGTCGCCGCTCCAGCCCTGCTCTCACCAACCGCCACCGTCCGCCCAACTTCTTCGCATCCGGCACTGCGGCGTTCCCTCGCGTGTTCGTACGCCTTTGACGGGCCGCCGTGAGTATCGGTTAGTACGAGGGGAAACAGTACCCAGCGGACTTTGCCAGTCGAGCCGCGGTCAGCCAATCGGAGCAGTCCTTCAGTTGCCTGATGTAGCATACCGTTAGTAATCGGGTGCTTGGACTACACCGGCCGGGGCGCAGATCGACTTGAAGTTGTCTGAATCGGACACCAAGGACGCGACAAGTGTGACGTACAGCGTCGGGGTTAGTATGGGGGAGCGGATTTCAGTTGGAGATTAGCACGTTGTCCGTGCAGTTCGATCGGATCCGCCGCCGCAAATGGGTAGTGGCTGCTTTTGTCCTGCTCTTCTTGGTGGGCGGTCTAGTTTCGGCATTAACCCAGCGCACCACTTACACGACCAAGGCCGCACTCCTGGCAACGTCGCAGAACCGCGCGCCAGAACAAGACGCAATCCTCGCGCAAGGCTATGTGAATTTCTTCAACGATCCGTCATATCAGGCCACGTTGCGTAAGATCGCCGATGTCCCGGACGGTGTCACCTTCAAGGCGGAGACAGTCGCGTCCAGCCCTCTGATATACGTCGTCGCGTCGTCGTCGAACGAGGACGACGTGCGACTTGCCGCATCGAAGATGGCGACGGCATTTTACGAAACCGTCAACAAAGCCATACGCGCTGCTCAGGACCGCATCATCGCCGGAATCCGCCAGCCGTTCGATGACATTAAAGCTGCCAACGGCGAGATCCCCGACCAAGCCTTGGTCCAGTTGGAAGATCGAATCAGCGCCATCAGTGCCAACAGCACAAATCAGTTGGAGGTCATTCAACTGGAATCCAGCGTGACGTCAACGGCGGCGTCGTCGGCGAGCGCTGTGACTACTCTCGGCTTGGCCGTGTTCGGCGGCGTGGTCGTTGGCTGTGCCATCGCGATAGCGATGGCCGCGTTGAACCGCCGCGTCGGCTCCGAGTTCGATCTTGCGGACAAGACGGGGCTTCCCGTTACTGTTGTCATCCCGCACGGCGATCCTGCCCTCCGCGTGCAGCGCTACGGGCAGCTTGCGAACGCCGTGGCACGAGCGGACCTGCCTACTCCATCGGTGCTGGCAGTGACCCCGGTAGGCAAGTCCGTCACGGCCAGTCAAGTCGCTTGGGCGGTCGGTCAGCATAGGGCAGACCAGGGTGTCCGCACGCTAATGCTGGACGCAGGCCCGCTTATGTCGGGCCCTGATTCCGGGCTGACGGCAAACTTGCGCCCACCGGAGGCGATCGATCTCAACGGTGTCATTCGACCCTCTGATCGGCACGCCGGACTGCTCGAGTTCAATCCCGGCGGTGAAGCGGCCGTTACGCGAGCAACGGGCATCGAGCAGTTCGAACGCATGTTCCTTAAGCTTCAGGAGTATGCAGACCTCGTTGTCGTCATCGCACCGCCGATCGTTGAGACGGCCGAATGCCAGGCTCTGTGCGCTGCGTCAGACGCCGCCCTTCTAGTGGTTGAACAGTCGGTGACCAGGATCTCGGAGGTGCAAGAAGCGAAAGGCTTGATCGAAGAGATACGTGGCCGAGTCGTCGGCGCGGTTCTTCTCGAAAAGGGAGCCGAAACCGCCGAGGTGTCGGCGCTGGCCGACGGCAATGACGGAGATTTGCAAGCAGGGGACCTGGGCACGGCGACCAAGTTGCGCCTCGGCTCAGAAGCGGACGTCCGCGCTCAGGCAGGCAGACACCAAGCCAGAGGCGTCGGGCTTCGGAAGCCGTCACGGCTTCGGCACGCCCAGCGCGCGTTGCCGGCTGCGGAAGCGGCTGTGCCGGAAGTTCAGGCCGGCGCCGGCCCCAAGCAAAACCTTAGCAGTGTGGACTTAGATCGCTGGGAGGCCGTCACCGCGCCTGGTGCTGATCTGAACGCCTCCCTGCAGCCGCCAAGCGGACGTTCACTCGAAGGCCGCCGGTGAATGCCGCAGTGGGGTCGGCCGCTGATGACGCCGCAACCGAGATGTTGAGTGAAAGGCACTACAGCGATACCGCAGCCACCCGAACCGAAGGCAAAATCGGTCGGCATCATCGTCTGCGAAATTTGGCTGGAGAGCTGTTGCCATTGCTGACAGGTGTGAGCTGGCCACTAATTGTTGCGGTCGCCGCTGCCGGGATCGTGATCGCCGCCATGGTGGCTCTGCCATTTACGGACGCTGTTGTATTCATTGTGCTCGGAGTCGTTGCAATTACATTGGTTGTGCTGGGACTGTGCAGCCCGCAGTTGGCCATGCTCTTTCTGCTCGTCGCAATGTTCCTCCGACTAGCGCTGCCGTCGGTCGTCGCCAACCCTTTCATCTTTGCCTTCGGCGGACTTGTCGCGTCCTTCGGGTTGTGGTTGTCGGCTCGATCCGCCGGACGCCCCCGGCTTGGTTCGCTGGAGGGGTTCATGGTGCTCTACGTCTTGTGGAACATTTACTCAATGTTCGCTCCACATCTCTACGGCGCGACGTACCCTTTGACCGGCGAAACGATACCGGTGTACCGGTTCATTTTGACCGGAACAGTAATTCCGTTCGTGGTCTATTTCGTCGGTCGCACCATCTATCGCACAGTGGCGTCGGTGCAAATGGTGTTGTGGGCGATTGTGGCATTCGGTGCATACTCGGCATTGGTCAGCATTTTCCAGTTCTATGCCCCCGCACTTGTTTGGCCGCGTTACATCGTGGAAGCGCCACTATGGGAGGGACGGGCGAACGGAGTCTTCAACCAGCCGGTAGTGAACGGTATAGTACTGACGGCTGGCTTTATCGCTGCGATCGTTATCATCGGGGAGTGCTCGCGGAGCCCGCGCTGGTCGAAGATTCTCGCCGCCGCTAGCGCAATCGCGATGGCCTACGGCGTCTACCTGACGCACACCAGGGCAGTATGGCTCTCGTTCCTGGTTGTGGTGACAGTCGGCTTGGTGTTCGGAAAAGGCATCAGGGCCGGCTTCGCCATCACTTTGACGGCGATGGTCGTCGCGATTGCAGTCAACTGGTCGGAGTTCACCAGTGACGATCGGTCCGCGGGCGGCGTTGCGTCTGCGAACGAGTTGGAAGACAGACTGAACGGCATAGCGACCTCGATCTGGGCGTTCGAGCGGGAGCCGATCGTTGGATGGGGAATCGGCCGGTTCACGGCCGTGAACACGCTGCACCACCAGCAATGGTCGCAGGACGTGCTTTGGAAGCGCGGACTCGGCATTGCGTCGCATTTCAATGAGCTCGGGATCCTGGTTGAACTCGGCGTTATCGGCCTAACCCTGTGGCTTTTGGTTCTGGTATTTTTGATCAAAAGAATGGTGTTCGCGATCAGGACTCTGCCTCCGGACGGGCTTTGCGGGCGCAACCTGGGCTTAATGGCCGTGATGCTGCTGGGCGTGCTTCTCGTCGCCGGTTTCACCGTCGACCTCCGCTTTTTCGATTTTCCGACCGCGATGGTGTTCCTCGTCGTCGGCATCACTGTTGGTTTAGCGAACCGGCTTTGCCCGGCCGCCGACGGCCGGAAGTTCGGCCGGATCGAGAAGCATGTTTGAGAATCATTTGCTGATGCGCACTCGATCGCACCGACAGCCCAGCGCGCTGTGGGTATCGACTAGCCTCGACACCCGAGGGGGTGTCGCCAGCTTCGTGCGGATGATGCGGGATACGGACTTTTGGGATCAATGGCATGTCCGACACGTCGCTACTCATCGCGATGGATCGATTCCGAAGCGCATCCGCACTTTCCTGGTTGCCCTGGCAGTGTTGGTGCGTGAACTCGTGCTGAGACGTCCCGCGATCGTGCACGTCCACATGTCGTCGAACGGCAGCTTTTTTCGTAAGAGCATCGTGGTATGGGTCAGTAGACTGCTGCGCCTGCCAGTTGTGATACACGTGCATGGTGGCGGTTTTCATCAGTTCCAAGCGGATGCGCCCTCACTCTTGCGTAGGTACATCCGGGTCACCATCGAATCCGCTGCCGCTGTGGTCGCACTCGGCGCCAACTGGCAGCTACGGCTGCAGGCGTTAGCGCCCAAGGCGGAGGTGGTGGTGATACCGAATGCCGTTCGTCCCGGGTCAAGCATCGCGCAACCAGCACCTGGAGAGCCGGTCCGGGTGTTATTCATGGGCCGCGTGGGTGAGCACAAGGGGACGTTCGAACTGCTTGATGCGTGGGCTGTGGCGTTGGGTGCCGGCATGATCGCGCAGTTGACGATCGCAGGCGACGGCGAGGTGGATCGTGCACGCGCGCAGGTCGCCGAACTCAGTCTGGGCGAATCGGTCGACATTCTAGGTTGGGTGCCGGCGCAGGACGTGCACAACTTATTGCAAAGCTCGCACGTGCTGGTTCTGCCCTCCCACAACGAGGGCCAACCGATGGCGATCCTGGAGGCGATGGGGCACGGACTGTGTGTGGTCGCGACTGACACCGGCGGAATTCCAGACCTCGTAGACAATCAATGCGGACTGTTAGTACCTGTTGGCGACACCTTTGCGCTGGCTGCCGCTCTCGCCCGCGTTGTGATGCACACCGACGAACGGATCATGTACAGCAACAATGCGTTGCAACGAATCCGTAACGATTTCGATGTGAGCGTGGTCGCACGTCGCTACGACGAGCTCTACCGTTCGGTGCTCCGGTGACACAAGCGTCGTCAACCCCACTCGTCCAGAGCGCTTGGGCGGCTCCAAACGATCCCTCCGATCGTCCATCGGTTGAGCGCGGCGCGACCAGGTTAGCGATTGTTCCCGTAAGTAGGACCTGTCATGGCGGAAATTAGCGCCGGACAGCGTCAGATGCGCGTCCTTTATCTGGTCCCTGACCTCGGCGTAGGTGGAGCCGAACGACACGTCACGACGCTGATGCCCGCCCTCGACCCCAAGCGTTACGAGCCGTACGTGATCTGCATAGGCAAGGAAGGTGCATTGTTCGGCGCGCTGGAGCCAGCTGGGGTACCCGCGGTTGCGTTGCATCGCACAAAGCGCCAAGCCATCGCCGCGATTCGAGATCTGGTGCGCGAACTGCGACGCATTTCCCCTGATGTCGTGATCATGCGCGGCTATAGCGCCGAAGGGCTCGGTCGGATTGCAGCTCGGATCGCCAGGGTTCCGACGTCGATCGTGTGGGTGCACAACTACGGCGACACTGAGCCTCGCGGCGCGTTGCGAATCCGCGCTGACCGAGCGCTCGACCGGCTCACCGATGGCTACTTCGGCGTCGCCCGCGCTCAACTGGACTACATGGTCGACGAACTAGGCTATCCGGCCGAAAAGATCAGTATCGTGTACAACGGCGTCGACACTGAGCTATTCAATCCGACAGACGATCGAAGTGTGGTAACACACCTGGGTGTCGCTGACGGCGACCAGGTGGTCGGTATTCTCGCCGCAATGCGTCCGGAGAAGGATCACGCTCTGCTCCTCGAGGCTGCGGCGCTGATACTCGGCGAGCTACCGACGGCCAAGTTCCTGATGGTCGGAGACGGTCCGCTGCGAACAGAGCTGGAACGACACTCGCGCGAATTGGGCGTCGCCGACCGCGTTGTGTTCACCGGTGTTCGTTCCGACATTCCCGAGCTGTTGCGCGGACTCGACGTGTTCGTGCTCAGCTCCTATAGCGTCGAGTGCTTCCCGATGGCCCTGCTCGAGGCGATGGCGGCGGGTCGGCCGGCGGTGTGTACGGCGATCGGTGGGGTGCCGGAGATGATCATCGATGGCGAAACCGGTTTCTTGGTTCCCCCGCGCGATGCTCGAAATCTTGCTGATTCGATTCTCACCCTTCTCCGTGATGTACCGCTGCGCCGGCGGATGGGCGAGGCAGCACGGCGCCGGGTCGAGACGGAATTCAGCCTTCGAGCGAGCGTGACGGCCACTGAGGCGGCACTCGACCGGTTGGTCGGGGTTCCGACTCTGGCACACAGCCGGCCGATCGTGCTCACCGTAGTTCTCGATCTGACTTTTGTCGGTGGCGTGGAAATTCTCATGCTCCAGTTATTCCGGCACTTCGACTCGGACGTAGTGCGTCCCCGGATCGTGTGCCTGCGCGAGGCTGGACCGCTCGCCGACGACTTCCGCGCCGCCGGGTTCGACGTCGCCGTGCTGAAGCGCTCGGGTCGTTTCGGACTGAACCGGCTCGACGCCCTCGTCTCCGACCTACGCACCAGCGGTACCGACGTGGTGTTGGTGCCGCACCACCATCGTGCGGCGCTGTTGTTCGGCCGTCTAGCAGCACGAGCAGCTTCGATCCCGAGCGCGGTCGCCGCGCATGACATGGATCTGACCTCCGTCGGGAAACGAGTGCTGCCTCGTTGGGCCGTGTCCACGCTTCGGCTATCTGACGCGCTGGTGCTGCTCACGCGTGCCCAGGCTGCGTACCTACACCGCGAAGAGGGTGTAGCCCGCGGGCCGGCAACCACGGTCCGCGAAGTCATCATCCCAAACGGCATTGTCCTCTCACCACCGTCTGGACCTGCCGACCGAGCCCGCGCCCGTGCCGAACTCGGGCTACACCCGGAACATTTTGCGATCGGCATCATTGCCCGATTGTCCGCGCAGAAGGCGCATGAGGTGTTGTTCGCGGCGGTAGCCGAGCTCGTACACAGCCATCCGCGATCCCGCCTGTTGGTGATCGGCGGCGGCGACCGCGAGGACGAACTGCGTAGACTCGCCGACGAACTTGGCCTCCACGATGCCGCGACGTTCATGGGCGTACGGCGTGACGTTCCGCAGCTGCTTCCTGGGCTTGACGTGTCGTGTCTGTCATCGGTGCATGAAGGCGTGCCCATAATCGTCATCGAGTCGATGGCGGCTGGACTACCCGTAGTGGCGACTGATTGCGGCTCCCTGCGCGACATCGTCACAGATGGTGAACACGGCTACCTGGTTCCGGTCGGCGATTCCCGCACGCTGGCACAGCGGCTCGCGACGTTGGTCGACGACCCCGAGCTAGCCGCACGGCTCGGCCAGTGCGGACGCGCCCGCGTTGAGCGTGACTTCCAAATCACCGGCACGGCACGCGGGTACGAGCGGCTGCTCACCGAGCTCGCCGAAAGGAAGACGGGCCGACTCGGCCGTTGGACACGCCGGGGTGGTCGAACGGAGCGAGGAACCCGGTCCGCCGGGCGGTGAGAGTGCGTCCAAGGCATGCGATCCTACGGACGGGCAGGAGCGTGCGGTGGTGATGGTCTTGACAGCGGCAGCCCTTTAGGGACCTGTAGGGAGGCCGATGCCAAGCTGCGCGGCGACCGGGGCCATCCCAGGCCCACTCCGTCCCGGCGTGTCGCCCGTAACCCCGATCTAAGATCCAGCTTGGCGGCGAAGAACCGGCGAAAGAATACCTTGGTCGCAATATGAGTGCTCGCAGTTACTATGTGCGGGCCCGATGGGTCCGCCTGGAGAGCACCGACAGGCGGCAATTGTTAGGGAGCGTGAATGAAAGTTGCGACGACGTCCATACCGGGTGTGCTTATTTTCAAGCCGTCGCCCTTCAAAGACCACCGCGGAATGTTCTCAAGAACGTTCGACGCCGACGCGGTCAGTGCTGCAGGCATCGACCCGAACGGCTTTGTGCAGGACAGCATGTCTCGCTCCGTCAAGGGAGTGGTGCGGGCGTTTCACCTACGGACCGGCCAGGGTGAGTCGAAGCTCGTCCGATGCTCGTCCGGCAAAATTTTTGATGTCGTCGTCGATCTCCGCCGTGGTTCGCCGACATTCCTCACCTGGGAGTCGTTCGACCTGACCGGCGAGAATCAATGGTCGGTCTACATTCCGGCCGGATGTGCCCACGGTTTCCAGGCACTGACAGATCCTGCCGATACTGCGTACCGGATCGATCGTCGACACAACCCAACAGAAGATCTCAACCTCGCCTTTGACGATCCGATGCTCGATGTTCCGTGGCCGCTACCCGCCGGTGCCCGGTCGGAAAAGGATCGCCACGCGCCGACTCTGGCCGCGGCAGGCTTCATTGCGGGCAGGTGAACAATGCCCAGCCACGCTGGTGTCCCAGAACTTGTTGAATCGGTCTGGCCGGTCACTGCAGGTGACCGTTGGTAGCCGGATGGCGAGCCTAACTCGAATTCACCCGACGATTCGTCTGTGCTCGGCGTCCGATGTCGGATCTTCGGCAACGCTGCAGTACTATCTCGATGGGGAACTACACGATCGGCCTAGTGCCTCGTTGGGCCTGTCGGCAGTGCGCTGGTCCAGTGGCGAACGTCTGGGTGGGGAGCTTCATGCGTGTTCTGGTCGATGGCGATCGAGGTTACCTCGGCGCTGTGATGGTCCCGATGCTGATCCAGGCCGGCCACGTAGTCGTGGGATTGGACGCGGGTTGGTACGACGGATGCGACTTTGGCGAGCAACCTGGAGGTTATGAACAGCGCACCGGCGACATCCGCAGCGTGACGCCCGATGACCTCGAGGGGTTCGACGCAATCGTGCACCTGGCGGCAATCTCCAACGACCCGGTCGGTCACCTGAGCCCGGCCGCGACGTATTCGGTCAATGCGGACGGTGCCGTTCACGTCGCGCACATGGCCAAGATGGCAGGTGTTGCGCGGTTCCTCTTCTCGTCATCGTGCTCGCTGTACGGCGCCGCGGGCGATGCTCCGGTCACTGAGACCAGCGACTTCAACCCGGTGACGCCTTACGGCGAATCGAAGGTCATTGCGGAGCGCGGGATCAGTGAGCTCGCGGACGACAGTTTCAGCCCGACTTACCTGCGCAATGCCACCGCTTATGGCTCGTCGCCGCGGCTGCGAGCGGACATCGTGGTCAACAACCTGACGGGTACCGCATTCACGCGTGGTGAGGTGCGTCTGCAGAGCGATGGAAGCCCGTGGCGTCCGCTCGTGCATGCGCGCGACATTGGCGCCGCTTTCATCGCTGTGCTGCAGTCGCCGCGCGAGATCATTCACGACCAGGCGTTCAACGTCGGCCGTGACGAGGATGTGGTTCAAATCCGCGACATCGCCGAACAGGTGTCGGTACGGCTGGGTGCCCCGGTGACTTATGCAGCCGGAGCGGCGCCGGACAAACGAGACTACCGGGTGGATTTCAGCAAGATCAGCACCGTCCTGCCGACCTTTGTCCCCGAGTGGACGATCGCCCGCGGTATCGATGAACTGGCCGACGACATGGGCCGAATCGGCCTTGATACTGCAGACTTCGAGGGTGCACGGTACGTCCGGTTGGCCAAGATCCGTGAACTACTTGACTCCGGCTACCTGGAACCCAGGGAGCTTCGCCTGGCCGCGGCCCGATGAGCGTCCCACAATGTCGACTGTGCGGGGCCTCGCTGACCCACACCTTTGTCGACCTCGGCATGTCGCCCCCGTGTGAGCGGATTTTGACCGCCGACGACCTCGATGGCGGAGAAACCTTTTATCCGTTGCATGTGCGGATCTGCGACCAGTGCCTGCTGGTTCAGCTGCCTGCTTACATCCCGCCTGAGGACATCTTCGTCGACTACGCCTACTTCTCGTCGTTCTCCGACTCCTGGGTGGCTCATGCAAAGCAATTCGTCGATTTGGCATCAGACCGACTTGCCCTTGGCCGAAAGAGCTTCGTCGTCGAGGTTGCCAGTAATGACGGCTACCTCCTTCAGCACGTGATGGCGCGCGGCATCCGCGCGCTCGGCGTTGAACCCGCTGGCAATGTTGCCCAGGCCGCGATCGACAAGGGCATTCCGACCGAAGTCACGTTTCTCGGCCAGGTGACCGGGCTTGATATCGCGGGTCGGCATGGTCCAGCGGATCTCGTCGTGGCGAACAATGTCTTTGCTCACGTGCCGGACATCGTCGATTTCGCCCACGGACTACGTGCTTTGGTGGGCGACCACGGTCGGGTCAGCATCGAGATTCCTCATTTGCTGCGCTTAATTGAAGGCAACGAGTACGACACGATCTATCACGAGCATTTTTCCTACCTTTCCCTGCTCACGACCCGGCGGGTACTGGCCGAGGCCGGACTGACGGTGGTCGATGTCGACGAGCTGCCGAGCCACGGCGGATCGCTGCGCACATGGTCGGCCCCGACTGCGTTCGCGCCCGAGCCTACGGCGCAGGTCGGCCGAGTCCTGGGCTTGGAAGAAGCGGCCGGACTGCACACCCAACAGGGACATGACGGTTTCGCCGTCCAGGTTGCCACCGTGCGCAACGACCTCGTTCAGTTCCTGGTCGATCGCTCCCGCGAGGGAGCCACGGTCGCTGGCTACGGCGCGCCGGGCAAGGGAAACACTTTGCTCAATCACTGCGGTATCAGGTCCGACCTATTGTCTTTCACGGTCGATCGCAACCCGTACAAACACGGGCGATTTCTTCCCGGGACCCATATCCCCGTGCATCCGGTCGAACATCTGGCTGAGGCCAAGCCGGACTTTATTGTCATCCTTCCCTGGAACTTGAAGAAGGAGATCTCCGCTCAGCTGGAGTACACCCGTGGCTGGGGTGCGAAGCTGGTGGTGCCGCTTCCTCACCTTGAAATCTTCTAGGACTCGTCATCATGTCGCAGACCACGCTGCCAATCAGGGCGCCCGATACGGCGTGGGCTTGTCGTTGGTGCCGGTCTGTCGAGGGCGCGGTGGTACTCGATCTCGGGAGCCAGTCGGCAGCGGACTTTTTTCCACGTGATGGCGACCCGCGCCCAGATCCGATTCATCCTCTGGCGATGATCCAGTGCACGCGCTGCAGGCTGGTTCAGCTGGAATCTGATCCAACCGGCCCTGACGAGCCGCGTGGTGTCGAGCCACTCGCGTTAGTGATTCAAGCTCGAGAGGCCATCGCCGACGTGGCGTCAGCCGGCTGGCTGCCCGACATGGGCACGGTCCTGGAACACCCGAGCCCGCATGGTGGATCCTGGTTGCCGGGCGTGACGGCCCGCGGCCTGCGTCAGGTGGAAACTGGGCCGGCGGACGTGGTTATCGATGCGTTCGGGATGATGCATGACGCCGACCAGCAGGATGCGCTGCGCTTGCGGGCGGCTGAGCTCACCCCCGGTGGAGTTTTGTTGCTGCAGTTTCATACGCTGGCCGCGATCCTGCGACAGGGCATGTGGAACGCGCTTCGCCACGGGCATTTTGCTTACTATTCAGTCCCGGTCGTGGTCGCCATGGCCGAGGATGCCGGTCTTCAGGCCGTCGGCGCCTGGGAATTCGACCTCTACGGTGGAACCGTCATGATCGCATTCACCCGCGGAGGCGTGCGCAGCGTGAATGTCAACCGGCTGATCGAACGCGAAACGGCCGAGGGCGTCCTGGAACCGGCGATGGTGGCTCGATTGCAGGAATCGGTGTTGACCACTGTGTCGGCAATTCGCGGTTACCTCGACACCGCGTCGGCGGCCGGATTGACGGTAGCCGGCTACGGCGCGGCCTCGCGATCGGTGGCTCTTCTGGCCATGGCAAGTGTCAGCCCGGCTGATCTGGTCGGGATTGCCGACGCATCGCCTACCAAGCAGGGGCGCTACCTTCCCACCGTGCGGATCCCTGTGATCGCTCCCCAGGAACTGGTCGATTTGCGACCGGACCGAGTCCTGCTGTTCGTTCCGGACTTGCTGAGCGAGGTCCGCCGAGCGCTTCCCGGTGTGGAGGCGAGCGGGGGGCGATGGACCGTCCTGGATCCTCAGCCGGTGGAGATCGAGCCTGTCAATGCCTCAGCTTCCTCGAGGAGTCAGTCATGAAGGTTGTGCTGTTCTGCGGTGGCCTCGGTATGCGGATGCGTTCGGGACCGGAATCGGTACCCAAACCCATGATGCCTATCGGTAACCGTCCCGTCCTGTGGCATGTGATGCGTTATTACGCTTACTTCGGCCACACAGATTTCATCTTGTGTCTGGGGTACGGCGCCAATGCGGTCAAGGACTATTTCCTGGATTATCGTGAGACGCACTCGAATGATTTCGTCATGCACAAGGGTGGCGATCGGATTGAATTGCTGTCCAGCGATATCAGTGACTGGAGTATCACCTTCGTCGATACTGGAATCGACACGGCGATTGGCGAACGGCTCCGCAGAGTGCGGCCATACTTGGAAGGGGACGACGTTTTCCTGGCAAATTATGGGGACGTGCTCACCGATGCTCCGATGGATAGGATCATCCAAGAATTCGCGGCTTCGGACGCGGTCGGAAGCCTGTTGGCCGTCAGCCCGCAGGATTCCTTTCATGTCGTGCGCATCAATGGCGAGCACATGATCACCGAGTTTCAACCGGTCGCGGACATGGACATGCGGATCAACGGTGGTTACTTCGTCTTGCGCCAGGGCATCTTCGACTATCTCGAAGAGGGTGAAGACCTTGTGATGAACGCCTGCGTGCGCGCGGCGGCCGAAGGGAAGATGCGAGCGGTGCGCTATGACGGTTTCTGGGCACCGATGGACACGCTCAAGGAACGAGCGCAGTTAGAGGACCTGCATCGGCGTCGGGTCAGTCCATGGGCATTGTGGGACAAAAGGTTGCCTGCGTCGAAAGGGTCGGTACCGGCGCTGGAACTGCCTGACGTGTCAGGGTCATGATATCGCTCCTACCTGCCAGTAGGGAGCTTCGGGTCCTCTGTCTTGGCGCTCATCCCGATGACATCGAAATCGGCTGCGGCGCAGCCTTGCTGACGCTTTCGACGCGACCGCAGACGACCGTGACGGCGATGATAATGACCGGGGAGGAGCGGCGCGCCGACGAGACCCGGGAGGCCATGGATGAGTTCTTTCCCGGCTGCCAGGTCGACGTTCTGGGTTTCCGTGATGGTCGCCTACCGTCGCAGTGGGACGCCGTCAAGGACTCCCTTGAGTCGACGGCCGGCGACCGGGCACCGGACATCGTCTTCGCGCCGCGTCCTGATGACGCGCATCAGGACCACCGGCTGATCGGTCAACTCGTGACGACGGTTTGGCGTGACGCCCTGGTCCTGCACTACGAGATTCCGAAATGGGATGCGGACTCGGCGCGGCCCAATCACTACCTGCCGGTGGATGCTGATCATGCTGAACGCAAGATTGAACTGCTGGACCAGCATTTCGGCTCTCAACGCGGTCGCGACTGGTGGGACCGCGAGCTGTTTCTTGGCTTGATGCGCATGCGCGGGGTGGAATGCCGCCACCGATACGCCGAGGCGTTCACGGTCGGAAAGGCAGTGCTGAATCTTGCAGGAGGTGCTCAGTGACGGAATTGGCCAATTTATCGCCAGTTCGGCGGTCGTTCACAAGATCTATCGACGCCCAACGCACGTTGCACCGGCTCGTCCCGGGTGGGGCCCATACCTACGCCCGCGGGTCGGACCAGTATCCCGAGGATATGGCGCCGGTTCTTGTACGCGGCTGCGGCGCCCGGGTAGAGGATCTGGACGGCAATTGGTTCGTCGAGTACGGGATGGGTCTTCGATCGGTCACCCTCGGACATGCCTACGAACCGGTGGTCGAAGCCGTCGCGGCGGCGGCACGGGACGGTGTGAACTTCTCCCGTCCAACAATTTGGGAACTGCGTGCCGCCGAGCAGTTTCTGGAGCAGGTGCCTGGCGCCGACATGGTCAAGTTCGCCAAGAATGGCTCGGACGCAACAACTGCCGCCGTCAAGGTCGCCCGGGCTGCGACCGGACGACCGCTGGTCGCAATCTGCGGCAGCCAGCCCTTCTTCTCCACCGACGACTGGTTTATCGGCACAACCGGGATGAATGCAGGCATACCACACGAGCACCGCCAGCTGACGGTGAGCTTCGCCTACAATGATCTTGATTCAGTGACTGCGCTGTTCGAGCGCCATGCCGGACAGATTTCCTGCCTGATTCTCGAGGCCGCAACGGCACTGGCCGAACCCGCACCTGGCTTTCTAGAAGGCCTACGGCTATTGACCGAACGGCATGGCGCGGTGCTCATCTTCGACGAGATGATCACCGGAATGCGCTGGGCCGTAGGTGGCGCCCAAGCGGTCTACGGCGTGACCCCTGACCTTTCGTGCTGGGGTAAGGCACTCGGCAACGGCTTTCCGCTGTCCGCTTTGGCGGGCAGGCGCGACCTCATGGAAATCGGCGGTTTGGCGACCGATGCCTCTCGACCGTTCTTGCTATCGACGACTCACGGTCCCGAGACCACCGCCTTGGCCGCCTACCTTGCTGTCGCACAGGCTTACCGCGAGCGCGACATCATCGGGATCATGGAACGGCAGGGCACCGCACTGGCCGACGCAATCAACGCAGTGTCGACGGCGGCCGGGCTCATCGACCACGTCTCGGTGATCGGGCGCCCGTCTTGCCTGATCTTCACGACAAAGGACCACCTACGAGAACCTTCCCAGCCGTTCCGGACCCTGTTCCTCCAGGAGCTCCTCGATCGGGGAGTCTTAGGACAGTCATTCGTCATATCCGCTGCTCACACCGACGAAGATATAGCGACAACCGTCGCCGCAGTGACGGCGGCCCTGAACAAATACGGGCAGGCGCTGCAACAACGAACAACAGACGGCTTCTTGCGCGGTCGAGCGGTCGCCCCTGCCCTGCGCGAGTTTGCGGCACCCCGTCGCCTTGTCGATTTTTCGGTGAGCGCAGCTGACTGAGGTACGCACATATGATCCGTTACATACGGTGGTTGGTTGTGCTGTAATCTGGAATCACCAGTAGTGATGGGGTGATCGGCGGGTCGTCGCGTGGGAGTCGCCTGTCGGCCAGGAACATAGAACGTCGCTACGGGTCTGCTCGGCATTGTTAAGAAAATATCATGTGGATGCGATTGTGTGATTCTGTTCCGGTGCGGTCGGAGGTGTTCGACGAGCCGAATTTAGTGTGACCTCCCGGGCTGGTCCCGGAGATGGGGTTGGCGGCCCGAGCAGGCCTGATCGACTCGGCGAACCGGCACTTCACGGTGCCCGGCGACCCGGGTCACGCAGGTGGCTCGAAGGTATCTGCTCTGGTCGCGGGCACGGGCCGAAACGCCCCCGTGAGGCGCCGCCCGGCTGGTCGCCGACGCGTCACCACTTGGTCCTGCGGGGACCGGGCTGGTGGCGCTCCTCGCGGATAGCCGTTCTGCGGCCGGGACGTGATGGCCGCAGCCCGCCGGAGCGGCTGGAGGTTCTCGATCACCGCCCGCAAGGACCGCGCCTTCACCGCCGCTATTACCTCCATTCTTGACGACACCTGGACCGCGATCGCCCACCCGACAGCGGTATTCAACGACGAACTCCAGCGGCTGGTGTCCGACGCCGAGTTCGCCGAGTTCGCTTACACCGCCTTTACCGCCGCAAACCGACAAGGTCACTGCTCGTTGATCGTTCGCCGAGTCGGCGACGCCAAGCCCCAACACACGGTCAAGAACCGCAGAGCGAACTGTTCCGGATGTGGCGGCAGCACTCTCCTACTCACAGACAGCCATTCCGCGTCCGCCAAGACCGTCGCTTCACCTCAGGACGTCCTCACCATGGCTTTTCACACGACCCGCGGCAACCCCAGCGTAGCAACACCTCCGAATTACCCGCGCCGTCAGCCGGCGATGGCGCCATCGTCCTCAGCCTGGTAACGGTGCGGCTTCCCGTCCAAACGATTGTATGCACGCACTGCTTACGATTACTGCTTTCCTGCACACCGGTGTTGCCGTTGCGCGACGAGTCACCGCTGTCTCTGGCGTCGCATCAGTCGAAGACCTACGCGCGGTCACCTCCGAAGTCGCCGCCGGTCCACCGGTCGCAGTCAGGGTGGTGCTCGGAACGGTCGCCACCGCATTGACGTGTCCGAGATCGCGCCGCCGTCCGGCTTATCGCGACGAACTGGCCGCTGACACCGTTCTCGGCTACGGTAGGTGAGTAGGATCCGACGGCTGCTTGCCCCTCTGGAGAGACGGTTGCTGGACATCGAACCCAGGGTGCGGGTGCTGATTGAGAACAGCGAATATTGGCTGCGCAACAACGGCGATCTCGCGATGCTGGACGTGACCATCGAAAGGGTGCGTGAACGCTGGCCGCACGCACGGATCGCCGTTTTGACGGACTCGCCGAGTCTACTGCGCGCCTATTTTCCTAAGTGCGAGGCGATCACAGTTTTCGACTCCGATCCGTGGGCGAAGCCAAGGTGGAAGGAGCGCCTGGCGGCACGAGTCGGGCCGCGGGTCGTCGGCCCCGTCGCATTGACATGGCTGCGCCTGAGCGTTTCGTTGCCCCAGAAAACTCGGGGGGCAAAACGGCGGCTGCGCGGCGCATGGCGTGCGCTCGCCGGCGACCCGATCCCGGCTCTGCCCACTCCTGACCCTGCTCCCGTCACGCGTGGATCGTTCGCCGCGGTCGAAGGCGCCTCTCTCCTGCTTTCACTCGGCGGCGGGTATCTCACCGACGCAGATCCCGCGCAGACCACCCGAGTTTTCAACTTGTGTGAACAGGCGTACCGGCACGGCATCCCGGTCGCGATGGTGGGTCAGGGGGTCGGGCCGATTGACAATCCCGATCTGCGCGCCCGTGCGGTGGAGGTGCTACCGCATGCCCAATTCATTGCTGTCCGCGAGCGGCGGCGAGGGCCGGCGCTGCTCGACGAGATAGGCGTCGCACCCGAGAGGGTGCTAGTGACTGGCGACGATGCTATCGAACTCGCGTACAGGCATCGGCCCGCGCAGATGGGCACCGACATTGGTTTCTGTCTGCGCGTCGCGGAGTATTCACCGGTTTCCGACCAAGCTCGATATTCAATCGGTAGTGTGGTGCGGGATATAGCCACGCAGTTGGATGCGCCACTCGCCCCGCTCATCATCGCTGAGTACAAAGCGCAGGACCGCCGATCGACCTTACCCCTCGTGCGAGGCTACCCGAAACTCCGTCGACCACCGGGCCGCTACACGTCGCCTCGCGAGGTGGCGGTCCGGGTCGCGCAATGCCGGGTCATAGTAACTGGGGCGTACCATTTGGCTGTCTTCGCGCTTTCACAAGGGACGCCGGTGGTTGCTTTAACTTCGTCTGCATACTATGACGACAAGTTTCTGGGCCTAGCGGACATGTTCGGCACCGGCTTGCAAATGATTGATTTGCGAGCCGCCGACCTCGAGGATTCGCTCGCCGGCGCAATTCGGTCAGCATGGCGGGAGGCGCCGGGAGTGCGGGAGCCGCTGCGCGCGAGCGCTCGCGACCAGATCGTGGCGAGCAAGGAAGGATTCGATCGGGTGTTCCGGCTGGTCGAAAAGGGTTAGTCAACTGCGCGTTAGCTAGGTTGACGGTAGCGACGCAGTAACGACACCCGATCGAGCTGGAGGAGAGGGTCTTTGCCAGATGACCGGTGAACCAGAGAGCACATCGGCCAACACCGAGCCGGCAGGCACCAGTCATTCGTTGCGCCGCAACATCGGCTATGTAGCGGCTGCATCAGCGGTGGCGCTAGTGTTCGGTGAGGTGGTCACGTTAGGGCAGACAGTCGCTCTCGCTCGGCTGCTCAGCCCGGCTGAGGTCGGTGTCTTTGTGGCAGGAACCGTCTTGACGTCGTTCCTGGGCAACTTTGTTGAAGGCGGGCTACGCTCAGGACTCGTCCACCGAAACGACAAACTTCCCGACGCGGCTGAGACGGTCTTCTGGGTGACAATCGTCTCTGGTTTGCTAATGACCGTCGCGGCACTCGCCGCAGCTCCGGTGATTGGTTTGGTCTTCAACAACAGCGAGGTGGGTTATGTTGCCGCGGCCTCGTCGGGAGTGTTGCTCGTCTACGCCTTGACCAACGTTCCCGAGGCGTTGTTGCAGCGCAAGTTCAGTGTCCGTCGTCGGCTGATCGTCGGCCCGTCGGTCGCGGTAGCCTATGCCACCGTTTCAGTCTCGCTGGCCGCTCTGGGCTGGGGCGTGTGGAGCATGGTGGTCGGGCTGTACGTATCGCAAATCGTGTGGGTCGCGACATTGTGGTTGATAGCTGACTGGCGGCCAGGTAGAGGACGCGCTTCGCTGCGATTGTGGCGAGAGTTGGCACGTTATGGCCTCCCCCTCGTCATCGGGATGCTAGCTGCTCGTGTATACGCCCTGCTCGAGTCGGTCGTGGTCGGCCGTGGACTGAGTGAGGCCGCTCTCGGGAACTACCGTTACGGTCAGCGCATCGCGATGATCCCGCAAAAAGCCATCATTGAGATCGGTGCGGTTGCGCTGTTCCCGGCGTTCTCTCGGATATCCAAAGATCTGGTCCGACTGAAGCCCGCTTACCTACGCGCGATCCACTGGGCAACTATCGGTGCAGCAGCACTTAGCGGTCTGATGGTCGCGCTCGGCGTTCCTGCCGCGGTTGTCGTGCTGGGTGAGCCATGGCGTGGGGCCGGGGTCGTCGTGATGGCGATGGCTGGCCTAGGCATCGGCAAGGCGCTCATCTCGGTGAGCGAGGAGGCGATCAAGGGAGGCGGTCGGACAGCCCTACTGAATTGGTACTCCGCCACGGAAGTGATTCTAGGGGTGGGCTTGTTGCTTGTCCTAATCGGACCGTTGGGTCTGCTTGGCGCCGGATTATCGGTTTCAATCACATCAATCGTCGTTGGAGTTACCTGTGTCGGTCTTGCACGTCCGGTTGTCCGCTTCTCGATTCGCGAGGTCAGCGCCGCGGTGCTCCCGCAGTTGCCATGTGCAGCCGTCGCCACCGCGGCGTGCGCCGCGCTGGAACACCTGGTGCTGCACTCGGACGCACAGGCGATCGGCCTCGCAATTCTGTTCCTTACTATAGATGTGGTGGTGTTCTGTCTCGTCTACCTCGCTTGTCTGGCTCTGGTGATGCCCTCGACGGTACGTGAGCTGCTCCGCATGAGCCTGGCGTTGGTGCGCCGCGGTTGGCGATTACGGCGGACGCGGAAAGAGGACAAATCAGAACCGAGACGACCCGCAACGCCGTGAAGTCCTAACGGGGCTTCGCCCCGGCCCAGAAAGGCGTGCGATGGTCACTTTGTCGTTGGGTGGGCTCCGGTCAGGCATGATCATCTGGTACCGGTGTGGTCCGGCGCGGGTATATGACTGCCCTTGCGGCAGTGGTTGCCCTGGCGGCCGCCTGATTCCGGACCCGGAGCCGGATATGACGGTAGCCCGATATGACGGTAGCCCGATCCGTGGCTGATATGCTGACCGATCACCTCACCTTCACGCTGCCGTGCATCGACCGGATGTACTTGAACGTGTACCAGCCAAACTCCAGTACGCCGCGGGACTGGTCGGCTTCTTTCACGGTCGGCTCGAGTTACTGACCGCGTCGACCGCGCCGTCGGCCAAGATCAGTGATCCGTTCACCCGAGCGGTGCACCGGTTCGCCGAGTCCGAGGGCATCCCGTGGGTGGACTTCGTCAAGGGTGAACGCAAGGACGACGTGCTCAATTGCCCTGGATCTAATGCACCCTTCGTACGTGTGAGCGACCGACCGGTCCTCACGAATATGAGCGTAGTCCGCTTCAGTTCGATCGGTGGCCGGCGGCCGAGCCGGTGCATGAGCCGGTCGTTTGTTGTACCAGTGCAGGCAGGCGCTGGTGGCGTCCTCGATGTCGCGGAGCCGGTCGAACACCAACAGCAAGGACGCCTGAACCACCCGGTCCATCGCGGTGGGGATGCCGAGCCGGCGGAGTTTGCTGCTGTTCGGTTTGGGGATCAACCGTTCCCGCACCGGCAGCGGGGTGAAGGTGCGGGACTTCAACTGCTCCCGAACCTGCCCCAGAAACTTCACGACCTCGTCATCTTCGGCTGAGGTTCCCCCGGCGTGGTGGACATCGATCTAGCGGGCCTGTTTGGCCTGCTGGGAGGATGTTCCTGTGTCCAAATCACGTCGGTCTTTCACGACCGAGTACAAGGTCGAGGCTGCGCATCGGGTCATCGACACCGGTCGCACCGTCGCCGAGGTCGCCCGTGAGCTCGGGATGGGCGAGCAACTGCTCGGTCGGTGGGTCCGCGACGAACGGGTCCGCACCGAGACCGCCACCGTCAACGGCACCGCACCTCTGACTGGTACCGAACGGGCCGAGTTGCAGCGTCTTCGTCGGCAGGTCACCGAGCAGGAGAAGGACATCGCGTTCCTAAAAAAAGCATCGGCTTATGCGGGTGATAGTTGTCAAGCGGGAGAGCTGCCGAGTCTGGTGATGAGCTCGAGGTAGACCTTCTGACGATGGGGTTCGCCGCGGTCGGTGGCGTTGCCGAGTTGGTTGGTCAGGGTCTGGCGGTGGTCTTCGCTCGTGGCGAAGTGGGTGCAGGATTCGCAGATCGTTTCGTATCGGCAGTCCAGGACGGCGGGCCGGGTGCAGTGCCCGTTGCCGAGCAGTCGGGTGGTTTCCGCGCGCAGTCTGCGCATGTTCGGGCCTTCGACATTGTCGGCGGGGGTCGCCTCTGATTGGCTGTAGAGGGCCTCGACCTGGCCGGTGACGGCGAAGTACTCGGCTGCGACGGTGCGATCGGAGATCCGGGCGTAGGTCATCGTCATCGACATCGAGGCGTGGCCCAGGAGGGCTGCGATCGCTTCGAGGCTCATGCCATTGTTGATGGCCTGGGTGGCCATGGTGTGACGAAGTTGGTGCGGGGTGACGTGGCCGATGCCTGCTGCCCCGGCGGCGGCGTAGACCGCGTTGTCGACCCGCCGACCGGGGATGGGTCGTCCGTGATCGGTGAACATCAGGGTGCTGTTCGGCAACTGTGGGTTTGCCGAGAGCCATTGCTGTAAAAGTTCTTCGACTCTGGGGTGCAGTGGGATGTAGCGGTCGGTGTGGAGTTTCCCGACGGGGGTCCGCAGCCAGCGGCCGTCGCCGATCTGGGTCATCGCGTCGCGGGTGAGTCCGATGAATTCACCTTTGCGGAGCCCGGTGCGAGCAAGAACTTCCACGGCGACCCGTTCGAACAGGGTGGGCAGGTTCCGCGCGGCGGTGAGTAGAGCTGCTGCTTTGGCGTCGTCGAGGAATCGGGGCAGCGGTCGGTCCCGGATCGGCATGTCACCGGCGAAGATGGGGTTCCGCGGTGGAGCGTCGGGGTAGTCACATTCGATGATGCGGTCGAACATGCCGCGCAGGTGGCCCAGGCGCATCCCGGTTGTCGTTTTCGCGGGTTCACGTTTGCCGCGGTAGCCGGCTTTGCTGGTGAGAAACGTTTTGAAGCCTTCGATGTGGGTGCGCCGGACATCGGCGATGCCGAGGACGTCCGGGTGGTGCTCGGTGAGATACACGGCGAAGTGCCGGAGCGTGGTGTCGATCAGTTCGACGCTGCCCGGGCGCATGCTGACGGTGATTTGGGCCAGGTATCGGCGCAGGGTTTCGACCAGCAACGGCGCAATGACGGCAAGAGCCTGCCAATGGCCGATGCGGGTCGACGGCGACAGCCGGGTCGATCCGGGGTGATCCAGTGCCCCGAGGCTGCTCAGGGTCGCCTTCAGGCCGTGCAATGGAGTTGACCAGGATGTGAGGATCTTGCCGGTCGGGCCGGTGTGGGCGGCGGTCAAGGCATCGACCGCCAGCTGGAACTGCCTGCCGGGCAATAACTGTGGCTCAATGCCGGTGGTGACGGAGATCTTCGCCAACGTGCGCCACTGGCATCCGGCTTGGACGTCGCTGAACCCGATAGTGGTCGCGGCGCTGTGAAAGGTGACGGCGAACTGCGGGTTTGCATCGGCCGCGTGGTGCCCCCACCAGCTGCCGCTGGCCCGGACATACCGTGCATCGACCGGGATACCGAGGGCGGTGAGCAGGAACGCGACGAGGGTCCGGATGTCCACGTGCACGCCGAGCCGCCGACACAGAGACGCTGTGCCCCAACCTGTCAGATCAGCGAACACCAGACGGTAGCGGGCAACGGTTGATCGTCGTGCTTGCCGCCCGGCGGCGGATTCAGTGGCGTCGTTGAACCGCTCGATCGCTATCGCCTCGGTCACCGAACGCGGCGCGGTCACCGGTCCGGTGACCGTGTCGGCCGCGGCGGTGTTCATGACCGGTCCGCGGCGGCGGCCAGAGCGTTGTCCAGGGCGGTGATCGCGAGGTGATACTGCCCGGACAGCCAGGTGTCGGACAGATGCAGGTAAATCCGGGTCGATTCGATGTTGCGGTGCCCGGCCTGAGCCTGCACCGCTTCCAGTGACATGCCTGCTTCCCGCAGCCGGGGAGGAAACCGTCGGATCACCGTCATCGGGTGCGGTCGACACCGCTGATCCGCACTCCCCGAACGCTGCCCCGAATCCTGGACTCCGTGGCGGTCAACGAGATCGGGCGGAAACGACGCGGACGGATCGATGATGGTGGTGCGGACCTTGAAGGTGCGCGGGCTGATACCGGCGATACCGAGCCCGGCCATGATCACCGCGACGGTGTTCTTCGAGACCCTCTCACCCAGTTCCTGCAGGTCAGCGGTGATCCTCGGGGAACCGTAGGTGCCCAGGGAGTCCTTGTGCAGTGAAAGCACCTTCACCTGCCGGTCACTGCGCAGCTGCGCGGCAGCGCTGGGTGTTTTCACGCCACGGCGCCGCGTCCGCCAGGCGTGGTACCCGGATTTGGAGACGGGCAGGTTCCGGGCCATGACAGCCACCGGGGTGTTCGCGTATTCCGCGTCCATCAATTCAAAGCAGGTCACTTTGATTGATTCGCCGCGAAATACGCAAGGATATGCAGGTGATCTCGTTGGTCCCGATGAACCTGCCCTCGGCGGGAGGCGGACCGGGGATCCGAGAGGAACCCCTTCATGTCGCAGTTCACTCCGCAGCTGTCCAAACGACCAATGGGCGAATCCGGAGTCGAGGTCAGGCTCGGTCACGAACTGCTCGATGACTACCTTCGTTTCGTCGCGGCACGGTGCCGGCCCAACTCGGTGTTGGCCGCCGGGTACGACCTGAAGGTCTTCTTCACCGCTGTGCGCAAGGAGCCGGTCGAGGTCACGATGACCGACGTCCTGGACTTCATCAATGACCAAACGGTCACCGACCCGCGGCGGCAACGTGGTCCGGCTCGTCGACGGGGAGAAGGGCCTGTCCGCGCGGACCATCCGGCGGCGGCTGGCGACGCTGTCCGGTCTGTATGGGTACCTCGGCGCCCGGAACCTGGTCTCGGTTCATCCGGTGCCGACCGGGTTGAGCGTGATTTCGACCAGGGCCGGATCGACGCCGTATGGACATCGGACATCACCTACCTCACTTGCGGTGAAGGCGACCTGTATTTCTGCGCGATCAAGGACGAGCACTCGAAACGAATTCTCGGGTGGAAGGTCGCCGACCACATGCGCGCCGAACTCGTCGGTGATTGCATCACCACCGCCGTCGCGACACGTGGTGGACACTGTGCCGGTACGATCCTGCACTCCGACAAGGGATCTCAATACACCAGCGGCCACGTCAAGGACATCGCCGCAGGTCACGGGCTACAACGGTCGATGGGCGCGACCGGGATCTGCTGGGACAACGCCGGCGCCGAATCACTCTGGTCAAGCTTCAAACACGAGTACTACTACCGGCACACCTTCACCACCAAGACGGAGCTGATCGCAGCCGTTGATGCCTGGGGTCCACCGCTACAACACGACCCGTAGACACTCAGCGATCGGCCAGATCAGCCCGGTCCACTACGAGGTAGCGTCAACCGTGGTCAACCAGGCCGCGTAACCCCCGTCGACCATTCCGGGGGAACCTCAGGCGATGGAGACCGGGCTGACCCGGTCCACCCCGGCGGTTCTGCCGCCCTTGTTACCCCGCACCCGGTTCCACGCAACCGTAAGAAAGTCCGGGTGATGAACGAGGTTGAACACATCATCAAACCGGCGACCAGAGTCACTGACCGCCCAGAGGTGCAGCTTGCATTGCATGTGTCGTACCCGCCTGGCCGCCCCGAGAGGGTCCGGCCACGACGGCTCACCGACATTCATTAGCGACTCCGATCACGACTTGCTGCTGCGTCAATCCGCTAGGGCCCTTCGCCATGTGCGAGGCTTTCCCCCGCTCGGACTACTACGGCCCCTCCGCCCCACCGTGTGGTCATCGGTCGACGACGCACCAACCCGACCCACCGCACCAGGGAGGCACGGGTGGTCGGGAACCTCACGGTGGTTCCCACGTTCACTGCACACCGGTCGGCAGGGAAGGCGCCCAGCTATGCCCCTGCGATATCGCCACGGTTACGCCGCAGACCTTCACCGTGGCCTCCGGGGCGAGCGATCTTAACCCGCACCGAAGTTCCCAACACCGGAAGGTGTTGGTGCGCATCGCGTACCAGCCCGAATTTACCGGGTTAGAGCTGGCGGGAGACTTAAGAAGCGTTGACACTGGTTCCTCTCGTACGCTGATGGCGCTCGGGTGAATCTCCCCGGACCTGCTCGTTGAAGTTCCGACTTGTATGGGGTTCAGCGGTATCGCGACCTGGGTTGATCGCCCGTAGCGTTGCCGTAGGACACCGGGCGGGCTGACTCGTAGAATTCCTGCCGCCTGCGAGGGTTGGCTCTGGTGGGGTGTGTCGAACCCGCCCGGTGGCCGTTCGCGGTCTGACTCAACAGAGGCGTGACCACGAAGGCACCGGCAAGTGCTCTCGAAGTCGGAGTGTCGACCGCGGATCCCCCCATCCAGTCCACGGGAAGTGAAGGGACCCAATGACGATGATGCTGATCGGCGTTGATCCGCACAAGTCCACGTCCACGGCGACGGCCGTGGAACCCGAATCGAATCGTGAGGTGGCCTCGATCCGTATCGACGCCACCTTGCGGGAATACCGCCGCCTGCTTACCTGGGCTGGTCGGTGGCCGGAGCGCCGTTGGGCGATCGAGGACGCCGAGGGCCTGGGCCGGCATCTGGCGTCCTGGCTGCTCGCCCGCGGGGAAGAGGTCGTCGACGTGCCCACGACCGCGACCGCCCGGGTGCGGCAGCTCTCCCGTGGTGGAGGTCGGAAGAACGACCGGATCGACGCCGCCGCGGCAGCGTGCGTGGCGGCATTGCAGGGTGATGCGCGTCCGTTGGAGGCCGAGGACACCGCGGATGTGTTGGGACTGCTGGACGAGCGGCGGGCGAACCTGTCGCAGGCCCGGGTCCGGGCGGTGAACCAGCTGCATGCCCTGCTCCGGGCGTTGCTGGCCGGCGGCGCACCCAGGGGTTTGTCCGCCCTGGCCGCTGCGGCGTTGTTGCGCACGGTGCGGCCGGCGGGTGACGCCGAACGGGTCCGCAAACACATCGCCGGTGATCTGGTTGCCGAGATCCATTCCCTGGATTCCCGGTTGAAGGCCAACGCCGAGGTGATGGCGGGGCTGGTGAAGGCCTCGGGCAGCACCCTAACCGGGACCGTGGGCATCGGACCGGTCACGGCCGCGCGGTTGATTGGCCGGTCCGGCCGGGCGAGCCGGTTCCCAAGCTCGGCCGCGTTCGCAGCGTATTCGGGTGTCGCGCCGGTCGAGGTGGCCAGTGCGGAGCATGCCCGTCATCGGCTGTCCCGGTCCGGGGATCGTCAGCTCAATTCCGCGTTGCACATCGTCGCGGTAACCCAGATTCGGACGGCCGGCAGCCTGGGCAACATCTACTACCGGACCAAGATCGCGGAGGGTAAGACCCCGAGGGAGGCCAGGCGGTGTCTGAAACGGCGCCTGGCGGACCATGTCTGGCGGACCATGATCAGCGACGAAAAGCGCCAGCGGGCAGAGGTTTCCGGTCCGGCTTCCGCTTCCGACGCCGCCTAATTCTTACCCCCTCCCGGCCGCTTCAGGAGCTCGGTCATCGCAGACCTGGGGCACACAACTAACGTGGAAATTACTTCCTTCCCCCCTCCGTAGCTGCCGGTACTTTCCGCAGACGAGGAGAGGTCAATGTGGAGCGCCCGGAGCGGGTTTCAAACCCGCGGCCAGCCGGGGGGACGAACGACATTGACGTCGACGAGCGGCGGAAGACAATTGCGGCGCTGAGGGGGGAGGAAACCAAACTCGCGGTCGAGGGGGGCTTGACAAACACCGAGGCACCCCACCTGTGTGGCTCCGCCAACGATGGCGGGGCTCCCTCGATGCTGGCGGTCTCTGACCACACACCAGCTGCTCGAGGGAGCCCCGCCTCATGCTCACACTGTGAGACTTGCCTGAGCCGCCCGGCGGGCTGACTCCTGCTCACACTGACCTCGTGGTTTGGGTGTCTTTCTCTTGATCCGTCGCCTGTCCGGGCGGTGCACCACCTCGGTGGTGCTGGCCGGCCGGGCAGTGACCTCATAGGAGCCTGATCGCAGCTCAGGTCCCGTCACAGTCCTGTCCACCCGACCAGCCAGCGTCGCTATCCGTACCCGGTCGAGCCAGGAGGTAGCAGTGACGAGCATGGCGCAGCAGCACCGTCGACGTCGAGTGATCGTCGGCCTGGACACCCACAAGTTCATCCACGTCGCGGTCGCGTTGGATGCCGATGGCGCAGTCCTCGAGTCGCGATCGGTGACCGCGGATTCCGCCGGGTACGAGGAGTTGATCGGCTGGGCCGCCAAGCTGGGCCAGGAGGTGGTGTTCGCGGTGGAGGGCACCGGTTCCTACGGGGCCGGCGTGAGCGTCGCGATCCGAAGGCACGGTCTGGAGGTCGTGGAGGTGTCACGGACCGATCGTCGGGATCGACGCCTGCGCGGGAAGTCCGACACCCTGGACGCAGAGAACGCGGCCCGCGCCGTGCTGGCCGGCAGGGCGACGTCGGTGCCGAAGGCAGCCGACGGCACGGTGGAAATGATCCGGCAGATCAAAGTCGCGAAAGATGTTGCGGTGAAAGCACGAACCGCGGCGATGGTGACCTTGAAGAGCGTCCTGATCAACGCCCCGGCCGAGCTGCGGGAGGCTCTGCAACCGTTGACGAAGATGGCGTTGATTCATCGTTGCGCCGCGCTGCGTCCGGGTGACGTCACATCGGTCGCCGCGGCAAGCAAGCACGCCCTGCGGGCGATCTCCCGTCGCTGGTTGGCGTTGGACGCGGAGATCAAAGACCACGCAATGATCCTCGCCGAGCTGACCGCCCGGATCGCTCCGCACCTCGTCGCCGCGGTCGGTTTGGGACCGGACACCGCGTCGGATCTGCTGATCGCGGCTGGCGACAATCCCGAACGGATCCGCTCAGAAGCGGCCTGGGCCAGACTCTGCGGTGTCGCGCCCATCCCGGCGTCATCCGGGAAGACCACCCGGCACCGACTGCACCGCGGCGGCCACCGGCAGGCCAATGCCGCGCTCTACCGGGTCGTCGTCGTCCGCATGCAATATCACGAGCCGACCAAGGCCTACGTCGCTCGGCGCACCGCAGAAGGCAAGACCAAGACCGAGATCATCCGCTGCCTGAAGCGACTCCTGGCTCGCGAGGTCTGGGCGCTTCTGCGACCACTTCGCGTTGAGCCCACCCGGCTTCCTGTTGCTGCTTGACGTTTATAGGAGCATCAGGAGGACGACATCGACGCACACGCACTGAGGAGGAGGGGTTGGTCGATCTCGGCGATCGCCCGGCACCTGGGCAGGGACCGCAAGACGATCCGGGCGTACCTGTCCGGGGAACGGACCGCCGGTGTTCGGGCGCCGGCCGGTGAGGACGTCTTCGAGCCCTTCGCCCGGTGCCGCGAACGACTGACAGAGGACCCGCATCTGTGGGCGACGGCGTTGTTCGACGAGGTCACGGCATTGGGTTATGACCGGTCCTATCCGCGGTTCACGCACAACTTGCGGGTCCGTGGGTTGCGTCCGGCGTGCGAGCCGTGCCACCCGACGGCGGGCCGGCCGGTGGCGGTGATCGACCACCCGGCCGGTGAGGAAACGCAATGGGAGTGGGTGGATCTGCCGAACCCGCCGGCGGGGTGGGACGGGTACGGGCGCACCGCGTATCTGCTGGTCGGGGCGTTGTCGCATTCCGGGAAATGGCGCGGTGTGCTCGCCGAGAGCACCGACCAACCGCACCTGGTCGACGCCCAGCACCGGGTCGCCACCGGGTTGGGCGGGGTCAGCAGGGTGTGGCGGTTCGACCGGATGTTCACCGTGGTCCACCCCGGCACGGGCTGGGTCACCTCGTCCTACGCGGCCGTCGGCAAGTACTACGGGGTGCAGGTCAAACCCTGCCCACCGCGGCGTGGGAACCGCAAAGGCGTGGTGGAGAAGGCGAACCACACCGCCGCGCAACGCTGGTGGCGGACCCTGCCCGACGACGTGACCGCCGGGCAGGCCCAGGCGGCGTTGGACGTGTTCTGCGCGGCGAAGACCGACACCAGGTTGCGGGTCGTCGATGATGCCGGGACCCGTTGCAGTGTTGCTGCTTGCCGAAACCGAACCCATACGGCCAGTGCCGGCAGCGGCGTTCCCGACGGTGGTGGCGGTCCCGCGGCCGGTGACCGCGCAGGCCCTGGTGTCCTTCCGCGGAAACCGGTACTCGGTGCCACCGCAACTGGCCCGCACGGTCGTCACCGTTCAGCACCGCCTGGGCTCCCCGGTGCTCTCGATCATGACCAGCAGCGGCGTTGTGGTCGCGGTGCACCACCGGGTCGCCGACGGCACCGGCGCGACACTGCGCACCGACACCCATGTCACCGCACTCACCGCCGCGGTGCTCGGTGCGCTGCGCACCGACCGGCCGCACCGCCGCAAACAGCGGATCCCACCCGGACCGGCAGCACTGGCCGCCGCCGACCACCTCCGCGGCACCGCCCCTGAGGCCGGTGCGGTCGTCGTGGACCTGTCGATTTATGCCGCCGCGGCGGCGCGAAGGAGCACCCTGACATGACCGCCGGGCGAACCGATGACGGCGGCCGAGGCCAGCCGCTACCAGCAACTCCGATGCCACCTGAGCACCCTGAAACTGACCGACGCCGCGGAGGCACTGCCCGCCGTCCTGGACGCAGCCAGGGCCGAGAACCTCACCGTCACAGCCGCTCTGGAACGGCTGCTGCGGATCGAGGTCACCACAACCGAGGCCCGCCGGTTGGCCGGCCGGCTCCGCTTCGCCTGCCTACCGACACCGGCCACCCTCGAGGATTTCGACTACGACGCCCAACCCGGCGTCGACCCGCAGCTCATCAACGACCTCGCCTCCTGCCGCTACCTGCAGAACGCGACCAACGTGCTGATGATCGGACCACCCGGTGTCGGCAAAACGATGCTCGCCGTCGGCCTGGCCCGCAAAGCCGCCGAAGCCGGCTACCGCACCTACTTCACCACCGCCGCCGACCTCACCGCCCGCTGCCACCGCGCCACCATCGAGGGCCGGTGGGCCACCACCATGCGGTTCTACGCCGGCCCGACACTGCTCGTGATCGATGAACTCGGCTACCTCCCGCTGCCCGCCGAGGCCGCTTCCGCGCTGTTCCAGGTCGTCGCCCAGCGTTACCTGAAGACCTCGATCATCATGACCACGAACCGTGGCGTGACCTCCTGGGGCGAGGTCCTGGGCGACAGCATGGTCGCCGCCGCACTTCTCGACCGCCTACTCCACAGATCCGTCGTCATGGACATCAGCGGGGACTCCTACCGGCTCCGCGACCATCACGCCCGCACCGACAACATCCGCAAAGCCAACCGCACCGGGCTACCCTGACCACGCCACCAGGTGGGGAATTCAGGCGAGCAACCCTGGGGAGATCCAACGAGCGCCATCAACGCCGTCCTGCCTTGCTTGCCGGGCCCGGACCATCCGGTAGTGCTGGTCCGTCCCGGCGTTGTCGGGGCTGCTTTCCGCCCTCACCGGCGTCTCCCGGATCAGGCTGCCCCCAGCTTCGTCATGCTGCTGCGACAACACGACGGCGAAGGTGTCTCACCCCCGCCCGGTAATGCAGCGCCTCGTGGCGCACTAAATCCCCTTCCTTACGTTCGTGGAGGGGTGGATCAGGCCCTGGTCGTAAGGTCTTGATCGCTCTCCTTGGGACAGGTGGGTATGGCTGCAGATCTCCCTGCCGGGCTGATCGTTGGTTGGTGACGGCTCACTGGGAATGGCCGCCCGCCTGTCCTGGTGGTAGCTCGACCGCTCATTGAGACTCGCGCGACGATCGTTGGGTAAGGACGTGCCGGCGTGGCTGCCACTCGAGGAGAACCCCCTTTGGTGACGGCGACGTGAGGATGGCTGATGACGGCGGTCTGGGTAGGAATGGATTCGGGGAAGTGGGCGCACCACTGCGTGGTCATCGACGCCGGCGGCCGGGTGCTGCTGTCCCGGCGGGTGGCCAACGATGAGGCCGCGCTGACCGGCCTGATCAGTGCCGTGCTGTCTTTGGCCGACGGTGATGAGGCTGTGTGGGCCACCGATCTCAACGCCGGTGGTGCAGCGCTGCTTCTGGCGTTGTTGGCCGACCGGTCGCAGCGGGTGCTCTACCTACCCGGTCGGATCGTTCACCACGCCGCGGCGACCTACCGCGGTGACGGCAAGACTGACGCCAAAGATGCGCGGATCATCGCCGATCAGGCGCGGATGCGGAGCGATCTGCAACCGGTCCGGGCCGCCGGCCAGGTCAGCGTTGATCTGCGGCTGTTGACCTCGCGTCGGACCGACATGATCTTCGACCGGGTCCGTCATATCAACCGGCTGCGGGCCACGATGTTGGAGTACTTCCCCGCTCTAGAAGCAGCTTTCGACTTCTCGAAGAAGGCACCGCTGATCCTGGTCGCCGGTTATCAGACACCGGACGGGATCCGCCGCATGGGCGTTGCCCGGCTCGCCGCCTGGCTCAGGAGCCGCGGCGCCCGCGGCGCCGACACCGTCGCCGCCAAGGCTGTTGAGGCCGCCGCCGGTCAACGCACGGTGTTGGCCAGCCAGGCGGTGGCCGCGCAGATCGTCACCCAGCTGGCCGGGCAGATCATGGCGTTGGACAGCGACATCGCCGCCCTCGACGAGCAGATCGCAGAGACGCTCGACCGGCACCGTGACGCGAAGATCCTGCTCAGCATGCCCGGCTTCGGGGTCGTCCTGGCCGCGACGTTCCTGGCCAACACCGCCGGCAACGTGACCACCTTCGACACCGTCGACCGACTGGCCAGCGTCGCCGGCCTGGCCCCGTCGCCGCGAGATTCCGGCCGGATCAGCGGCAATCATCACCGACCGCACCGATTCAACCGACGACTACTGCGAACCTGCTACCTGGCCGCGTTATCCAGCCTGAAGGCCAGCCCCGCCTCGAAGGCCTACTACGACCGCAAACGCGCCGAGGGCAAGTCCCACAAGCAGGCGATCATCGCGCTCGCCCGACGCCGGCTCAACACGATCTGGGCCATGATCCGTGACCGCACCACCTACCAAGAGCCAGCCCCCGCACTACCCGCAGCGGCTTGACAAACAGCATTGAGATTCCCAATGGCCGGGTACGGCCCGGTCCTCGACTTCAGCGGGCCGCTCGCTGATCATCACTTCCGGGGTGACATGGGCCCAGGCCTTACGGGACGCCCGGGCCCGTGGAGCGCGCAGCGCTCGTCCAGTCCGGAGACACGCGACCAGCTCTCGCTTCAAAGCACCCCTGCTTTGGATGTAAAGAGCCTGGTAGATCGCCTCGTGACTGATGCGCATGGACTCATCATCGGGAAAGTCCAGCTTGAGTCGGTTCGCGATCTGTTCCGGGCTCCAGCCCGTCACCCACCGCCGGTCCCCGCGGTGCGGCTTGCCCCGACCGTTCCACGGCTCCGTCACCGGCCCAGCGACGACGGATCCGTCCGGCTGACAGACTTGGCCCGACAGGCGCTGCTGCACATACTCACGCAATCGATCATTCAGCACCAGTTTCGCTGTCTTCGGCCGCTGCGCGACCAAGTCGGATTTCCACTGCGCAACAGACGCCCGATATTCCAGCTTCCCGCCCCGGGTGGCGGCATTCCGGCGCAATTCACGGGAAATCGTCGAAGGATCACGGCCTACCCGTTTTGCGATTTCCCGCACCCCGGCGCTCTGAGCTCTCAGTAACGCGATCTCTTCCCGTTCCCGAAACGACAAATACCGACCGGACAATCCAGGGCGTTCAAACGGTGACATGCCGCCAGCGTGTCGGAACCACCGCGCACCGACCGCCCGCGACACGCCGACCACCTCCGCGGCGTCCTCCGCCCACAAACCCTTGGCGATCTCCATCCAAAACTGCCGCTGCACCTCCCGCCGATGCGCCGGCGCCCCGGCGACTTCATCGGCGAACGACCCGTCAACGCCGTCATCCAACCCGCTGGCCTGCCCATACCCACCTCCGACTCGAGGTGTTGCGACGACCAGTTGAATCCGCCCAATATACTTCTATTGCCTTCACCGACCGACTCGTCGAAACCGGTATCGATCCTTAAGTTGGCTCGGTAGGCGACGCCTACGATAACGCACTCGCGGAATCGCAGATCGGCATCTTCAAATCAGAATTGATCTACCCACACGGCCCATGGCGCGACCGTGACCACCTCGAGGCCGCCGTGATGGACTGGGTCCACTGTTTCAACACCGAACGCACCCACGAACCGATCGACGACTTCACACCAGCGCAAGCCGAACAGCTGGGGTCTGCCCCCAATTCAGTTGACTCGTGGGTTTGGACTGTCACGCCGCGGTTGCGAGTGACTGGTAGAGCGTCTCAAATTCGACCGGGGTGAGCTTGCCAAGGCGGCGTTGTCGGCGGCGGCGGTGGTAGGTGCGTTCGATCCAGGTGATGATCGCCAGCCGCAGCTCGTGCCTGGTAGACCACCGTTGCCGGTCCAGCACGTTGCGTTGCAGCAGCGCGAAAAACGATTCCATGGCGGCGTTGTCACCCGCCGCGCCGACCCTGCCCAACGATCCGACCAGGTTGTTCTTGCGTAGGCAGCCGATGAAGGCTTTGGGGCGAAATTGACTGCCTCGGTCCGAATGGACCACGGTCCCGGTCGGCCGGCCGCGTAGCGAGACGGCGTTCCGCAGCGCTGAGACGGCCAATGAGGCCTCCATCCGCGAGTCGATGGAGTACCCGACGATCCGGTTCGAGTGCAGGTCCTTCACCGCGCAGAGGTAAAGCTTTCCCTCGTCGGTGCGGTGTTCGGTGATGTCGGTGAGCCAGGTGGTGTTCGGCGCGGTCGCCGTGAATACCCGTTTGACCAGGTCGTCGTGGACCGGTGGGCCGGCCCGCTTGCTCAGCCCGGGTTTCCTGGCCAAGGCCGAGAAGATCCCCTGCACCGAGCAGAGCCGGGTGACCCGGTTCTCGCCCGCGGTGATGCCACGGGCGGGGAGCTCGTCGGCGATGAACCGATACCCGAACGCTGGTCGTCGTGATGGATGTTCACGGCGGCATCGATGAGATGCGCGTCGTCCCAGTCGCGTTGTGTGACAGGCGCTTTGCGCCACGCGTAGAACGCCTGTGTGGAGAAACCGAGCACCCGGCAGGTCACCGTGACAGGGATCTTGTCAGCGGCCAGATCAAGGACCAGCGGGTACATCATTTTGGGTTGACGTCCCGAGACAAATACGCGACCGCGCGGCGCATGACTTCGGCCTCCTGCTCCAGCAGCCGGATCCGTCTCTTCGCCTCCCGCAGCTCCGCGGACTCCGACGACGTGACGCCCGGCCGGACACCGTCCTCGATGTCGGCCAGGCCGAGCCAGCGGTGCAGACACGACTCGGAGATCCCGAAATCCTTCGCGACCTGCGCGACCGGCGCCTCGCCCTTCCGGGCGACCGCGACGACATCACGACGGAACTCTGGTGGGAACGCTTTGGGCATGAGGAGCATCCTTCCAGCGAGGACGAATCCTCACAGGCAAGGAGTCAACCGAACCGGGGCCAGTCCCGTTGGGTGTGCACCCGGAGGCGCTGCGGAACTGGGCGCGGCAGGCCGAGATCGACCAGGGGCAACGGGGCGGCACGACCAGCACCGACGCGGAGCGCATCAACGAGCTGGAGCGGGAAAACCGGGAGCTGCGCCGGGCGAACACGATCCTGCGGCAGGCGAGCGCGTATTTCGCCCAGGCGGAGCTCGACCGCCCGTTCAAGTGAGTGTCGATTTCGTCGACGCCCACAAAGGTGAGCACGGCGTCGAGCCGATCCTGAACACGCTGGCGGGAACGCCGGTGGGGATCGCGCCGTCCACCTACTACGCGGCAAAGCAACGGCCGGCGTCCCGGCGGGCCTTGTCTGACGCCCGACTGATCCCGTTGATCGCCAAGATCCACCGCGACAACTACGGGGTGTACGGGGCGCGGAAGGTCTGGCATCAACTCATCCGTGACGGTCACGTCGACGTCGCCCGGTGCACCGTGGAACGGCTGATGCGGGTCAACGGGTTGCGCGGCATCTGCAAGGTCAAGACACCACGGACCACGGTCCCCACCCGCGACGGGTTGCCGCAGGACAAGGTCAACCGGTCCTTCACCGCGGCCGCGCCGAACCGGCTTTGGCTGGCCGACATCACCTAATGGGAGGGCCGGGTCCCCTGACCTGGTGCCCGTGGTGAACTGGCGGGGGCCCCTGAGATATCACCGGCCCAGGCCGGGGGGCATGGTGGTGGTGAGCCGCTGGAGGGTGTCCACTCCCTTGTCTGAACCGGCCGTCGAGGTCTGAACGTAGACGGTGGCCCCGCCAGTCGCCGGGTACGTGATCGGCTGGTGAGATGCCGCGCCGTCGAGCGCTTCCATTAGGTCGCCGCACGCACCCTCGGGCTCAACCGCGAAGGGATCGACGAGCGAACGGGAGAGCGAATTGGGAATCACCTGCGGGATCGATTGGGCGGAGAAGCACCACGACGTCGCTGTTGTCGACGAATCGGGCCGGGTAATCGGCAGACGAAGGATCACCACCGGCGTGGCCGGCTTCGGTGAGCTGATGACGTTGCTCGCCGAGCACACCGACAACCCGCCGGCCGTCCCGGTGGCCATCGAAACAGACAAGAACCTGATCGTTTCCGCGCTGCGGGCCGCCGGCTTCGTCGTCTATCCGATCAACCCGCGGGCGGTGGCGCGGTATCGGGAACGGTATGGACAGTCGGGGAAGAAGTCCGATCCGGGTGACGCGGCGATCCTGGCCGACGTCCTGCGCACCGATCGGCATCAGCATCGGCCGATGCCAGCGATCACCGACAACGCTCTGGCGGTGAAGGCGTTGGCCCGTCAGCACCAGGAGGGGATCTGGGCGCTGCATCAGACCATCAACCGCCTCCGATCGGTGCTGTTGGAGTTCTACCCTCAAGCGCTGCAGGTGTTTCCAAACCTGAAGCACCGCGCGGCGATGGCCGTTCTGACCGCTGCCCCCACTCCGGCCCAAGGACTGAAACTCACGCCCCGTCGGGTCGTTGTCCTGCTGCATCGCTGCGGGCGACGCAACGATCCCGCCCTGGTCGAGGCGATCATCTCCGGTCTGAAGACGCCGGCGTTACGGCAGCCCCCGCAGGTCGAGGCCGCGCTCGGCCGAACCGTCGCGTCGCTGATACGCATCATCACCGTGATGCTCGACGGCGTCGACGACCTGGAACAGGCGCTGTCGGCTGAGTTCGACAACCACCCGCTCGCCCCGGTGCTGAGGTCCGCTCCCGGTCTCGGGCCGCTCTTGGCCGCCCGGGTGCTGGCCGAGATCGGCGACGATCCAGCCCGATTCGCCACCGCGAACGGGCTGCGCGCCTTCGCCGGCACCGCACCGGTCACCCGCGCCTCCGGCCGCTCCCACTTCGTCAAAGCACGCAAGGTCCGCAACCGACGCCTCGGCGATGCCTGTCACTGGTGGGCGTTCGCGATGCTCACCAGGTCCGTCGGCGCCCGAGCGCACTACGACAAAAGAAGAGCCGCCGGCGACAGCCACAACGCCGCCCTGCGCAACCTGGCCAACAAGCTCCTCGGCCGACTCTGGTGGTGCCTTCAACACCAAGAGCCCTGGGACGACGCAGCCGCCTGGCCCAAGCCCAAAACCGAGGCCGCCCCGATCGCTGCTTGACACCTGACTCGCGTGGGATGTCTACATTAAAACGCATTCCGGGTGGGTGTATGCCGCGTTCGTGTTGGACACGTTCTCCCGGCGGGTCGTCGGCTGGCAGGTCTCCACCTCACTGCACACGGGTTGGCGCTCGACGCGCTTGACATGGCGTTGTGGGCCCGACGCCGCGAGGGCGCTGACCTGTCCGCATTGATTCACCACAGCGACAGGGGCGTGCAATACCGCGCCATTCGGTACACCGATCGACTCGCCGATGCTGGCGTGGTCGCCTCTGTCGGATCCAAGGGCGACAGCTACGACGGTTTCCAGCGTAGTGATTGTGCTCGAGTTCGGCGGGTGGGATGTGCCCGATCTCGCCGTGCAGCCGCCTGTGGTTGAACCAGTCGAGGTATTCGGCCGTGGCGATCTCGACGTCTGTGATGCCGATCCACGGGCCCTTGTTGCGGATCAGTTCTGACTTGAACAGCGAGTTGAATGCTTCCGCGACGGCATCCTGGCAGCTCAGTCGAGCTCGCCACAACCGGGAGTCTCCACTAAACCCGGGGCGATGCAGGTCTTCAAGTCATGGCTGGCCGGACGGGACGAAACGTGGCGCAACATGGCGATGTCGTGGCGATGGACGGGTTCACCGGATTCAAGACCGCGGCGGTAGAGGAACTGAAGGACGACGTCGCCGTGGTGATGGATCCGTTTCACACCGTCCGGCTCTGCGGGCAGAGCCTGGAACAGTGCCGGCGACGGGTCCAGCTCGACACTGTGGGTCATCGGGGCCGGGCCGGAGACCCGCTCTACTCCGCCCGCCGCACCCTGAGCACCGGCGCTGACCTGCTCACCGACAAGCAACGGCAACGCATCACCGCTCTGTTCGCCGATGACGCCCATAGTGAAGTCGAAGCGACCTGGGGCGTTTACCAGGCCATGATCGCGGCCTACCGCTCCCCTGACCGCGGCAACGGCAAGGCCAAGATGCAGCATTTGATCACCACCCTGCGCAGCGGTGTCCCCGCCGCCCTGACCGAGGTCCGCACGCTGGGCCGAACACTGAACAAACGAGCCGGCGACATCCTGGCCTACTTCGACCGGCCCGGCACCAGCAACGGACCCACCGAAGCCATCAACGGCCGCCTGGAGCACCTACGAGGCTCAGCACTCGGGTTCCGAAACCTGGCCAACTACATCGCCAGATCACTCCTGGAACCGGCGGCTTCAGGCCCGAACTACACCGTCGATTGCGATGAGGCCCATAACCGTGGCAGAAGACCGGCTCAGCTGGTCCCATCACGCTGGCGGGCGACAACGACGCCCACCCTTCATGACGAGCCGCTCACCGGTGGTGTCGTTGCGTGGACCAAGGAGTCGTCAGCGGTGAGTCCGGGAACCGGCACGAACATCCTGCTCGAACCATCGGAGCACCAGATCCAATCCATCGAGCGTCAGCACTACCGTGGTCGCGCCCCAGATGTCTGCGGTTCCTTGCCGAAGGGCACATGTAACTTGCCGAACCGGCCACGGGTGAATTGACCATCAGCAGGTTCCAGCAGCGATGACTCCTCGGCGCGCAGGCCAGCGTGATACAGCGCCGGAACGCGTAATCCCGAGCCGTCGGCCGTACTTACGGGCGGTCGCAATCCGCCCTGTCAGAAGCTCTAAAGATCGGTTACCCGCTCCAGGGGCCGGCCGCGCCAACACCGCGGGCGATTCGTCGCCGACATGCGAGGACGCGTCGAATATCTCCACCGGGCAGACCAGCCTGACCCCGAACACGGTGTCGATCTCGACCGCCCTGCGGGACTGCAAGAACCGATGAAACTCCTAAACGCCTGCACATACCCTTCTGGTGGACGTTGCCAGCCCATCTGCAGCGAGCCCGCCGACCACCCGGTCCACGTCCTGCTGTGAGGTCCCAGGCCGGACGACCCAGCAAATCCCGGACCCGCTCGAAAACCCCGGCGTCGTCTTCGATCGTCACCGCCCCGAATCCGCGGGCCTCGAACGAAGCCCAGTGCTCATCATCACAGCGAAATTAGAACGAATGGCGAGTCCCCATCGCCACGGAAAAATGTGTTTGTCCTTCGCCTGCTCATGCACGCCCCCGAATGTACAAGCGATCGGGGTCAAACGGCCAATTTTGCACACGTACCGTTGATATGCGGCCCCTATATCGTCCGGCCACCATCCGACCTGGGTCACCCTTCATCAGCGAGGTGATGCCAATTGTTTACTGCTGTGACCGGGGTTCCATGACGCAACCTCGTTGTGCGGGATCGCCCTGATCGCCGGTTGCCGACCATCCTCCGTTTTGACTACGATGAGTAATCTCTCAATCACAGCACGTAGTTGACGTCCCTGTGTCAGCACGACTCCCGATCGAGGGAACCCTTCTGGAGGTAGTAATGCTGGCTGCCGGCGATGTGGTTGTGACGAAGATTCGCCTTCGATGGGACCCAAGAACCCCGGTTCATGCGGCGCTGGTCGCCCTGCTGGCGGCAACGTTAATCCTCGCCTTGTCCGCCGCTCCACGGGGCCACGATGCGCAGATGGCGGACTCGATCGGCGTCGCCGCTGCCGCCACGGAGGTTGTTGCGTTGCGCGCCAAGGCGAACGATCGTTATGTGGCGGCCGATAACGTCGGGAAAGCCCCGCTCATCGCCAACCGGACCGTTATCGGGCCCTGGGAGACGTTCGATCTGATCCATGTCAATTCCACCGACGTGTATCTACGAGCCCACGCCAACGGAAGGTTCGTTTGCGCCGAGGCCGCCGGCGCTTCTGCTCTTATTAGCAACCGCGATGTTGCCGGACTTTGGGAGACGTTCCAACTCATCAAGAACAGTGACGGCACGGCGAGCCTGCGGGCGCGGGCGAACAATAAACTTGTCACGGCCGAAAACGCGGGTGGCGCTCCGCTGATCGCCAATCGGACGCTGGTTGGGAAATGGGAAAAGTTTGACATAATCGCTTTGAGCCCGTTGACAACTCCGACCCCGACGACCAGCACGCCGCCCACTGCCCCGATAGTGAACCTGCCGGGGCAGCCAGCAATCACCGCATACGGGTCGGCCGCTGTGGTCACCCCGTACGCGAAGCGCGGTGCGCTCATCATCGCAGGCCGCGACAACTACAACGCGCAGCAGATGAAGGACGCATCCGCCGCTGGCGCCACCGTGCTCATCTACCTCGACGCGATCATCAACAACCCGTACGGGCGGTACCACGGGTTGCTCGTCAACTCGTCACTCTGCGGTCCGGCAACGGCGCGCTGGCCCGGGTCGCCCCAGGCGAACTCGTGGGGCTACCTCCAGGACTTCCGCGTCGGCAGCGTGGTGCAGTCCAAGCTCAAGTGTGTGCTCGAGTTGATGGTGGCTGAGAACCCCCATATGGGTGGGTTCTTTGCTGACGACCTCGGCTCCCGCTCCTGGTTCGGTGGCTTCAACTGGAATACGTGGGGGGCAACCAACCAGCAGGCGTACCGGGCCGGTGCAATCGCGGTGGCGCAAACCTTCCACAACGTGGCAGCCATGCACGGTCTCGTGGTGATGGTCAACGGAACATGGACGGCAGGGTCGCTCGCATCTACCGGCGGCGGGTATCCGAACGCCAGCGCCCACGGGTTGTCCCTCGCAGACGGCGGTTACATCGAGCATCACGCCGCGTCCGAGTTGTCGTATTGGTCCGCCTACGCCAAGGGACAGTGGGGCACGGCCGCTGGTTCCGTCAGCCAGGGGAAGCCGTTCATGTACGTGCAAGCCAACGACGCCACCACGCGCAACTCGTACAACAATGCTGGTGTGTTCTCGTTCCTGTCGGCGCAGTCGAGTTACGGTGGCAGTGTGACCCCGTGGGGTAATTTCCATGCGACTGGGTTGCCGTCAAAGGTCGTCAGATAGATGGCGCTGATGCCGAGTACGGTTTCCCTAAGCTAAGTATAGCGCTACCATCACCGCTGACAGTTCCGGGAACGGGCGGAAGCTAGTGCGGCGTGTCGTAAGTAGTTTGACGGTGTTTTTTGGGACAATTGCGCATGCGAGTAGCGGCCTTGGCGTTGCGGTCCGGGGATCGGCAGCGGTTGACGGAGTGGACGCGGTCGTCGTCGATCCGGGCTGGTCTGGCGCAGCGGGCGAGGATCATCTTGTTGGCCGCCGACGGAGTCAGCAATACCGCGATCGCCGATCTGGTCGGGGTGTCGCGGCCGACGGTGACGGCGTGGCGGGCACGGTATGACGCCAACGGGATCGACGGGTTGATCGACGAACCACGATCGGGCCGGCCACGGGAGGTGAACCGGTCGAAGATCATCGCGGTCATACTGGCACCGCCACCGAAGAGGCTCGGGATCACCCACTGGTCGTCGAGGTTGCTGGCCGACCATCTGAACACGAGCAACAGCACCGTGGCGAAGGCATGGCGGGAAGCAGGTGTCCAGCCGTGGCGGTCGGAGACGTTCAAGTACTCCACCGACCCCGAGTTGATCGCAAAGGTCACCGACATCGTCGGCCTGTACCTGGCACCCCCGGAGAACGCGATAGTGCTGTGCGTGGACGAGAAGTCGCAAATCCAGGCATTGGACCGGACCGCGCCGATGCTGCCGATGCAACCGTTCGTGCCGGAAAAACGGACCCACGACTACGTCCGGCACGGCACCACCACCCTGTTCGCGGCGCTGGACATCGCGACCGGTCAGGTCACCGGCCTGTGTCAGCCGCGGCACCGGCACCAGGAGTTCCTGCGGTTCCTCAAGCAGGTCGCGAAGACCTACCCGAACCAGGAGCTGCACCTGGTGATGGACAACTACGCCGCCCACAAACGCGTCGAGATCAAGACCTGGCTGGCGGAGAACCCGAGGATCCAGGTTCACTTCACCCCGACCTCGGCGTCCTGGATGAACCTCGTCGAGGTGTGGTTCGGCATCATCGAACGACAGGCCATCCACCGCGGCACCTTCACCTCCGTCAGCGAACTCATCGGCAAGATCCGCCGCTTCATCAACGGCTGGAACGACCGATCCCACCCGTTCGTCTGGACCAAAACCGCGGAGCAGAACCTGACCAAAGCCAACCGAAAAACAACTTCAATCACAGACCACTAGAGTTCTCCGGGTCGTGGGCCGCATCCGCTAAGCCTCGATCCGTGGACCGGAGGGTTGTTGACCGGCGCGAATTTGAGAAATGTGCCCTTTGACATGCGACAATAAGTTGTTGAAGACCTTATTGGTGTGAATCGAAAGGACACTTTCGGTGAAATTGTTGCATGGTTGGCGGCGCAGCACCGCCGCGTTCGATGACGAGAATCTGGTGTCATGCGCGGGGCCCGCTGCCGGTGTTGGAGTTGGCCGAGCGAGCGGGGCTATCCGAACTGCTGGATGAGCATGTGCTGTTGCCGATAAGCGGCTCAGGCCCGGTGCGGCGAATCCGACCCCGAGCCGTCGTCGATCATCGTCGGCATGCTGGCCGGCGGACAGCATCGATGATCTTGAGGTGATCCGGGCTGGTGGGATGAGCCAGGTGTTCGGCGGGGTGTACGCGTCGGCGACGCTGGGATTCTGTTGCGGAATTCACTTTCGGCTTACCAGCAAGAGTTGATCTCCAAGGCCCGCAACGGCGCGAAGGTGCCCCGATGTAGGCCGACGGCACGCTGTAGAGCGCCTTGCCGATTTCGCAGTGGTGGTCCCGGTGGACCTTGACCGACCGGAACAACGGCACGTCGTAGACCGGTGGGACGGCAGCAACGCTGCCGCTTCGCGCTCGGTGAAGACCTCGAGCGGGCGGGCCGCGGTCGTGCCGTGCATCCGCATCCCGGCCGTGTCGGTGCACCACCGCCGGGCCGCCTGCTGAGCGTCCTGCAGCGAGGCGAAGTCTTCCCCGTCGAAGAAGTTCCCGCGGACGTACTGCACGGTCCGCTCGACCCGCGGCTTGTCCTGTGGGGAGCGGACTCTGGCCGGGTCGGTGACGAACCCGGCGTGTTGGGAGTAGTCCAGCCACCCTACCGAGAACCGCGGATTGACCGGGTCGGCGTCGAGCACCACCGGCTTCAGATTGTCCGGGATGAGGACCCGGTAGACCCCGCCGAAGTAGGACCAGGCCGCCTCGCAACCGGCGATCACATCGGCCAGGGTCTGCCCGAAGGTCAGGTGCACGAACATGTGCCGGGAGAACACCGCGGTCAGGATCAGCGCGTGCACCTTCCGCCGCCGCCCGGTCTCCGCGTCGGTGATGAAACCCATTTGTGCGAAATCGATCTGGCATTCCACACCGGGCTCGCCGTCCAGGACCCGGACCGTGGTGCGGGTAGGCCGGAAGCCGCACTCCGCCGTCGCGAACCGGTGCAGCGTGCGGTACGGCGTCACCGTGCCGGACCGGGCCAACAACTCCTCGATCTTCACCAGCGTCTTACCACCCTTGACCCACCCGGTGACCTCCGCACGGCGGGCCGTCAACGCCTCCCACGCCGCGCCGTGCCCGTTCGGTCGGGCCGGCCGGACCCGCTCGACGACCGCGCCGATCAGCTCGTCGCGCAACGCCGACTGGCCGGCGTCCCGGACCAGCCCGGCGGCCTGCGCCGCCTGGACGTAGCGGCGCGCGGTCTTGCGATCCACGCCGGCGCGTTCGGCGATCGTGCGTAACCCACCCCCGTCCAGCCACCCTCGTAGGACCTCACGTACCTCCACCACGTCGACCTCCCGGAACGCAACTGGACCTCCACGTCTGGCAACAGAACGTGCAGATCGAACAAGCGCCCCGACCAACCCGGCGTCACGACACGCCGGTGGTCCCATGGCTGGCAACAGCGGGTCCCATAACCGTGGCAGAAAACCGGCTCAGCTGGTCCCATCACGCTGGCGGGCGACACCGGCCATCAGCGACTTGCCGCAAGTAAGTACTTCGACCAAGTAAGCAGACTGCCTCGAAAAAGACAGCTTTGATCGGAGCTGATGGGCGCGCTCAAGGACCCAGGCCTGCGGCCGAGTTCCGGCGCGGTGACCTCCGAGAAGGCGGCGCGGGCACACACTGGCCACGGTCGCTACTCGGCCGGACTCAATCGACCGTGACGTCCTCACCGGTCATGGGCTCTCGTACTGCCGGCCTGACCTTCCCGGTCGCGGAGCGGGGGACCCGGTCCATCTCGCGGAACGTCACGACCTGCCCCGGTCCGACGAACCGCTCCACGTTGGCCACGGCCCGTGCCCGAACGGCGGCGCGGTCTACGTCGGGCCCTGGCACCATTCGGAACTCGAACTCACCGGGCACCCGCTGCGCCACCTGGACCTCCCGCAGGCCGACGAGGTCCTTGACCAGGCTGTGCGGCAAGGGCACGAAGCGGCCGTCGGCTGCGGTGAACGCGTCCTCGACCCGACCGTCCAGCGTCCCGAGGCGCCGGAACGGCCGTCCACACGGGCACACCGACGGCGGCGCGGCTGTCACTTCGTCACCTGTGCGGTAGCGCAGTAGCGGGAACGCCCAGTTGTGCAACGCTGTGCCGACAATCTCGTGGCGCCCTCCTGCCCCTGGCACCGGAATTAGCTCGACGATGCCGTAGTCATCGAACCAGTGCGTCGAGCCGTGCTCGCAGGTGCCCGCCATCGCGACCCGCTCTGTTTGTCCGTAGTGGTCGATCAGCGGGCCGCCGAACACGTCGGCGAACAATGCCCGCTCGTGCGCTCCCACCATCTCTGACGAGGTGATAACCCCCCGGACCGGGAAGTGCTCTCCGGCCTCCACCATCAACGACGCCAGTCGGACCAGGCTCGACGGCCAGCCCTCCACTGCGACCGGTCGGTGCGCCCGCATCGCCGCGAGGATATCCGGGAGCCGGTCCGCCTCGAGGTGGAAGCTTGAGACGAGCAACTGGCCCGTGCCCGGCCGCGCAACCGCGAGTGCGCCACCCCGGTCGGCGGTGTCGCTACCGCGCAACGTGATCCGGCGTGGGTCGCGGCTCAGCCCGAACCAGCCCCACTGGCGTTCCAGCGCGCACATCTCGTAGATCGACGAGCCGAGGCTGCGGTACACCGTGACGACCGTGCCAGACGTCCCGGTGGACCGCGCCGGCCAGACTGCCTTACGCGGATACGTCAGGAACGATCCCGGGTCGCCGGCCAGCTGCGCACGGTCGAGCAGTGGCAACTGCGGCAGGTCGTCCACCGTCCGGATCGACGCCGGGTCGATTCCGGACTCGCGGAACCAGCGCCTGTAGAACGGCGACCGGACCGCGGCGAAGCGCACGAGAGCCCGCAACCGCCGGTCCTGGTATGCGCGGAGGCGATCGGTGTTCGCGTGATTCATCCGGGCGAGATCCGCCCGCATCGCGGCCGCCAGGGGATTTGAACGCCGTATCCGGTAGCCGATACTCGGTGGGATACCTGGAGGAGCCACGACGTTCCACCTAATTTGTAATACATGTCCGATTGATACGCACGGTAACAGAGTTGCGGCAAACCGGACCGCGATGTACGTCAGCAGACTCGGCCCATGCGTTCCCTGCAGGCTAGCGAACGCAAGTGGGGTCGGGCGGATGTGAGTCCTCGGACTCGGCTACGTCCTTGCCGGTCGGTTCCACTGTCGGTTGGGTAATTCTCGGCGCACTTCCCGGTGGCGGGGCAACCAGCGACCGGGCCCCCGGCGGGTGAACTGTCCGGCGGTTCCGCGGCGCCCGCTGCCTACCCCGCCGGACCGATTGTATCGGGCGTGCGCTCCATCCTTGTGCGACGCAGACAGGAACGGGCAGCAACCCCGTGACGCTCGACCCATACCTCGGTGGCCGATCCGACGCCGACGCCCGATCGCCCGTCGCCGACCGATCCCGACTGCCGCGCGATCTGCCGACGCGGCACCCCATCCGCGACAGGCCGCTCATCAACGCCCAGTCGTCCCCGCCGAGATCCCATCCAGTGGGTCGTGGTGGCCTCGCTATCAAACGGCGATAGAGCCTCGTTCTGGAACATGGTCGACAGACGGATCGCAGTGCTGCGGCGGGAGCACGGGGGCGTGCGGGGGATCCTTCGGCGGCTGGATCGGTGGCCCTCAACGATCACCCGTGAGTTGCGACGGACCATGCTCCCGCTCGCCGCGGTGTTGACCACGCGGGTGTGGCGCACGCCTGATCTCGGGAGCAGGCGTGGCAAACCAGAATCGGTGTGTTCGCCCGTGACGAGCCGCTCAAGCAACTGGTGCAAGACAAAACTCAAGGTGCAGTGGCGCCGGAACAAATCGCTGGCTGACTGGGCACCGAGCAACGGGAGCGACCCGAATTGCATGGCTGCCACCAGGTCATCCATCAGGGCATCAACTTCGCCGGCGACCGCAATCTTCAATGGGATTTGGACGCCGAAACGTACGCTTCAGTCGCGGCGTTCAGTTGCGGGCGGCCCCGGTGAAGGATGGGTTGACCGTGGTTGACTATGCCGTCCCGGGTAATTGAACGAGCGCCCGGCCGTGGTGAATGAGCCCCGCACGGCTCGGCGATTTCGAGGGCGTTTTGCGTCGGTCGTCACTGCATATGACGCGCGGCCAGGAGTGGAACACTTGGGGTCAGAACTCACCGGGATCGACACCAGAAACACGGCGCGGGCCTCTGAAGCGAACTGCTTTTGGGAAGTCCTCGACTCAGCATGCTTCGTCGCCCCTGAAACGCGCCATACGTGACATCTGCGTTGATCGTTGCATTGTTTGCTGATAGGCGGCCAAGAGCTTGTTCCGGGAGATTTCCCACGAGAGTGTGTCTTCAACTCGTTTTCGTCCGATGCGGCCCATCGCACGGCGCCTATCAGGGTCATCCAGCAATTCGCCCACCAAGCAGGCAAATTCCCGCTCGTCATTTGGAGTGGCATACACTGCCGCGTCACCTGCTGAAACCCGGGCTTCGGTGAGATCGAACGAGACCACGGGGCGCCCCATTGCCATGTACTCGACGATCTTATTCATGGTGGAGACGTCGTTGAGTGGATTCTTCGGGTCTGGTGCAAGGCAGACGTCGGCCGTCGAAAGATACAAATGCACGACGGCGTCCGGAACGCGACCCGTGAACTCAACAATATCCTGAATGCCAAGCTCATACGAGAGAGCAACCAGATCATCGAAGGAGTCGCCGGAACCAATAAAAACAGCATGAAAGTCAGTACGGTTCAGAGTGTGACGAAGGTGAGCGACTGCGCGCAAAGCATAATCGACGCCGTCTTGCGGCCCCATGACTCCGAGATAGCAGGTGAGGAATCGCTTGCCTCGCCGCAGGCTGGTATCGGCCGGCACCCGGGTGAAACGGGCCAGATCTGGCGCGCTGCGTACCACGTGTACGCGTTCCGGCCGTACCTTTCCACGCCGCATCGCTACCCCGCGATAGCTCTCGTTCGTGGAGATGACGGTGTCAGCCAGTGCGAACGTGATGCGTTCGAGAAGGACCACGAGGGTTCGAAGCAGACCACGCCGGCCAAAACGTGATTCAAATAATTCCGGTACCAAGTCGTGATGGTCAAAGATGAACATGGTGCCCTGTAACTTGAAAGGGAGCGCTACAAGGAAGAGCAAATCCGGAGGATTGCAGGCTTGAATAATGTCGAATCGGCCCTGTCGAGACAGCTTCCATGCCAGGCTGAATGAATGCCACAATGCACTGCCATATTCCCTCAGGTAACCGGCGGGCCCCCCGGTCGCTGCCCGGAGCGGATAGCGGTAGATGTGTATACCCTCGATCACCGAATGCGAATCTGTGTCCCGGGTGGTGCCTTGCGGGCAGATGACCGTGACTTCATAACCCGCTTCCGAAAGGGCACGACTTTCTTGCCATACCCTTCTGTCGAACGGAACGGAAAGGTTCTCAACAATGATCAGTACAGGCACCATTAAGTTCGATCACCACGCAATGCCGAAGTAGGACTCAAGTGACTCGAAGCGGTCCGATCCCGCGAAACGCACCAGGTCAATGATCGTGCGGGGCTGTGCGCGATCGAGCGCCGCAAGCACCTCAGGGTTTGCGTTACCGACGACGACCGTATCGCCGTGGGCCACCACGGCGTCCGCAGAGGACGCCAATAAATGCTCGAGGTGCGGGATACGCTCTGCTATGAAGGCGCGGTTCGCTCCTTGAAGCCGTGATAGTGCAACATGAGCGTCGTAGATCAGCACCTCGTAACCTCTGCCGACTAGGCGTTCAGCAAGCTCGACCAACGGACTCTCCCTCAAGTCATCCGTACCTGGCTTAAAAGATAGGCCGAAGAGTCCGACTCGGCGATTGCTTGCGGCCTCAATGAGGCGAAAAGCACGATCCACCGTTCGCTCGTTGGACGGCAGCACGTTGGACAGAATTGGTACGTCAACGTCGTTGTGCCGCGCGGCATGCAAAAGCGCTCGGAGATCCTTGGGCAGGCAGGATCCGCCAAAAGCATACCCGGGCTGTAGGTACGCGGGCGAAATGTTCAGCTTAGTGTCTGCACGAAAGATGTCCATCACCGAGTGACTGTCGATACCGAGTGCGCGACAGACTGCCCCAATCTCGTTCGCGAAGCCCACTTTCAGTGCATGGAATCCATTGTCCACATACTTGGTCATCTCGGCCACGCGAATCGGTACACGATATACTGGCCCCGGCATTCCTTCGTAGATCGACGCGACGGTATCGCCGCTGACATCATCCAGCGCACCAACGACCGTTTTGGGTGGGTTATGAAAGTCGAGTACGGAAGATCCCTCCCGCAGGAATTCAGGGTTGACGGCAATACCGAAATCCCAGCCGGCCTGTAGCCCTGACGCCTTCTCCAGGATGGGAATCACTCGCTCCTCACAAGTGCCCGGAAGCATCGTGGAGCGGATGATCACGGTGTAGCGACGTCCCTCTAGTGACGCCATTGCTGCGCCGATCTCCTCGGCCACCCTCTCAACAAATATCGTGGATATCCCGCCATTCGAGTCGGACGGAGTGCCTACACAGACGAGTGCAATGTCGGTTGAAGCGACTGCCTCGGCCGCACTGATCGTGGCCCGGAGGCGCCCTGACGCCACGACTTCAGAAATAAGTTCTCCTATTCGCTCTTCAACGATAGGCGTTCGTCCGGCCGAGACCATGGCGACTTTGTCAGCGCTCACGTCAACGCCCACGACTTCGTGCCCGCGCTCCGCGAAACAGGCTGCCGAGACGCACCCGACATAGCCGAGTCCGAAGACGGCAATACCGGGGGGCTTCTCAGTTGGAACCATCTGATTTCCTTTCGATGCCTCGGTGAGACTTGCCAGGAAGTTGGTCCCAGCACATGCCGTTCAGGTTCGTCCGACTGTCCATAGATGGCGCCTGATGGCAAATGAGCCGGCGTGGCAGCTGGGCGCAGGTGCCGCCTCTCGTCGCGGCGGTGGCCGATGACCGATCGCCACTCTCACTGCTGATGACAGTCTTGCTGGAGCTGTCATTGCGACCCAGACGGGCGCCCACGACGGACTGTGATCGGCTCTGATGGGTAACCGCTCGCTCGAGACATGCGGTTGCAGCACACCTGCGAACGAGAGGCCATAATCAGACTCGGCCCGCCTGACCCCGACGGTCGTGAACCCTGAACAGAGTGTCCTAGTTGTGAGCAGGCAGATGACCGCCAGCGGGTCTCTCAACCGAGTATGGCCTTCCATCAACTTTGACAGAGACGAAATGTCGCTTTGAGCTTTTGCGGCATGTGTTTGCACGGTTCCCACCCCAATGTGCCCGTGGCTAATGGCGTTGTCCGGCTCCGCAGTTCCTGCGGAGAGCAAGGCCTAACACTACGAGACTTCGGAAACTATATCGCCACGGGGTCCGGCCTACCATAAAGAAGGACCGATCAGGGTGCCTCCGCGTAGGGCCGTCCTCGCAACGACTGCGATCTAGGGGGATCGTGACCATTGAGGACGGCAAATGGGCGCGGCCCATCGATTAGTGGAACGACTGAAACAGCCCCAGAGCCATGGTCTTTGGGCGGAAACCAAGCTTGCGTCAGTTCACGGGTCACGACACGAATCTCTGAGATCGTTGGCGAACACCACAACCGACTGGTTCCGGTGTGTTGCGTGTATTAAACGACGAATCGGGCTCAGATGGGGCTACGCGGGCGGCCACATCCAAGATCATGATGACCAAGTACAAAGGAGCCACACACCGAACATATTCGGCGTGCGGCTCCTTTAGTTCGCTAATTTCAGACGTTCGACTTGCGCAGCCGATTTCCGGCGAAAGCCAGCACGAGCCCGACCAGCAATACCGCGACACCGATGGCGACGGCGGTTCCGACACTGAAGCCGGCGCCGGTGCTCGCGAGGCTGGTGGTGGAAGCGGTCGTGTCGGACACCGGGGCCCACACGGTGGAGGTCGGATCGACCGGGGGCGCCTGGTACGGCGGCGTCCCGGCCGAGGCGAGCGCCGGTACGGTCAGCAGTCCCATGACAACGAGCGTGAGCGTGGTGGCGATTCGACGGAACATGTGGGCGACCCATTCTCGTAGAGTGATGAGATCGACCACCGATGCAGTGACGATCACTCTGATGGCGTGACTCTAACCCAATAGCCGCTACTCACTGCTGCTTTTCTCGGCGATCGTGGGGAAATCACCCGATCGGGATGGCTCTACACCACCTCAGGTGAGCCACCGGCAACGGCCGGCCGCCCGGAGACGACCGCCTCAGCACCCGAATGCCCGCGAGCTCGCCGGCAAACGAAGGATCAAGGTCGCCCGAGCGCCCGGTAGGTCCAGCCGGCGGCACGCCAGGCAGCGGGATCGAGCGCATTGCGCCCGTCGAGGATCCGTCGTTGCCCCACCACCTCGCCGAAGGCGACCGGGTCGAGGTGCTTGTACTGGTCCCACTCGGTCAGCAGCAGGACCAGGTCGGCACCCTTGGCGGCTTCTTCTGCCGTCGCCGCGTAGTGCAGGTCCGGCCACTTGCGGCGCGCGTTCTCGACCGCTTCCGGGTCGGTGACCACCACCGACGCACCCTGGAGCTGGACCTGGGCGGCGACGTTGAGCGCGGGGGAGTCCCTGATGTCGTCACTGTTCGGCTTGAACGCCAGACCGAGCACCGCGATCCGGCGCCCGGCGATCGATCCACCGCAGACTTCACGGGCGAGGTCGACCATCCGTACCCGGCGCCGCATGTTGATGGAGTCGATCTCCCGCAGGAACGCCAGAGCCTGATCGGCACCGAGCTCGCCGGCCCGCGCCATGAACGCGCGGATGTCCTTCGGCAGGCAACCGCCCCCGAATCCCAGGCCGGCATTGAGGAAGCGACGCCCGATGCGGGCGTCATAACCGATCGCGTCCGCGAGTTGTACGACATCGGCGCCGCTGGCCTCGCAGACCTCGGCCATGGCGTTGATGAACGAGATCTTGGTGGCCAGGAAGGAGTTGGCTGCGGCCTTGACGAGCTCGGCCGTCGAGTAGTCGGTGACCACCAATGGCACACCGGATGCCAGCGGGGTGGCGTACACCTCGTCCAGCATCGACTTGGCCGTCACTCCGTCAGCCCCGGCCGGCAGTCCGTACACCAGGCGGTCCGGATGCAGGGTGTCCTCGACCGCGAAGCCCTCACGGAGAAATTCCGGGTTCCAGGCCAGCAGCGCACCGGGCTCCGACGCGGCGACGAGGTCGGCGAGCCGCCGGGCGGTCCCGACCGGCACGGTCGACTTACCGACCACCAGGTCGCCTGCCGACAGGTGCGGGACCAGTGCCGTCACGGCAGCGTCCACGTAGGCCATGTCGGCCGCGTACTCGTTGCGCTTCTGCGGTGTGCCGACGCAGACGAAATGCACCGACCTGCCGTGCGCGGCGGAGATGTCGGAGGTGAAGGACAGCCGCCCGGTCGACATGGCGTCCTGCAGCACCTCGGCGAAGCCTGGCTCGAAGAACGGTGTCTGCCCAGAGGAGAGCAGTTCGACCTTGGCGTCGTCGACATCGATGCCCACGACGTCATGGCCGAGCTGCGCCATACAGGCCGCGTGGACGGCGCCGAGGTAGCCGCACCCGATCACGGTCATCTTCGTCATTGAGTTGCTACCCCCGACACTCCGGTCTGCGCGACCACCGACATCATGGGGCTGATCGTGCCATGTCCCGCACTGTCCGTTATCCCGTGTTGCGCATTCCGGCCGCCACACCGTTGATCGTCAGCGACATCGCCCGCTGCAGGTCCTTGTCGACGGCTCCCGACCCCTCGACCGCCCTGATCCTGTCCAGCAGGTCCACCTGCAGGTAAGAGATAGGAGCGAGGTACGGCTCGCGCACCGCCAGGGTGCGCTTGAGATCCGGCTGCTCGTCGAGCAGGTCGTCGCCGCCTGCGATGCGGAGCACCTCTTCAACGGTTCGGTGATGTTCAGCCCTGATCCGGTCGAACATGTGCTGGAGCCGGTCGGGGACCAGGGACCTGACATACAGCGCCGCGATCTCCATGTCCGTCTTCGCCAGCGTCATCTCGACATTCGAGATGAAGGTGCGGAAGAAGTGCCACTCGAGGTACATCTCCCGCAGGCCGTCGGCGGCCCCGGCCTCCCGGGCGGCTCGCAGGCCGGATCCCACTCCGAACCAACCCGGCACGATCTGCCGGGACTGGGTCCAGCCGAAGACCCAAGGGATGGCGCGCAGACCGCCGATGCCGCCGCCGGAATCGGGTCGGCGCGAGGGTCGGGACCCGATGTTGAGCGACGCCAGCTGTTCGACGGGGGTGGAGGCGAGAAAGTACGCAGGCAGGTCCGGGTCGTCGATCAGTCCGCAGTACGCGGCGAAGGCCGCGTCGCTCACCGTGTCCATCAATGCATCCCACTGGCGGAGCTGAACCGGTGTCTGCCTCGCCTGTTGATGCAGCGCGCTCGCCCGCAACGTGGCAGCGACGGTCAGCTCGAGGTTTTCCTTGGCCAGGTCCGGCAACCCGTACTTGTCGCTGATCACCTCGCCCTGTTCGGTGAACTTGATCGCGCCGGCCAGTACACCGTGCGGCTGGGCGAGGATCGAGTCGTAGGTCGGCCCGCCGCCACGGCCGACGGTGCCCCCCCGGCCGTGGAAGAGCGTGAGCGCGACCGCGTGCTTCGCAGCCACATCGCGCAGCACGCGCTGGGTCTTGTGGATCTCCCACTGACTGGTGGTGATCCCGGATTGCTTGTTCGAATCCGAGTAGCCGAGCATGACCTCCTGGACGTCGCCGCGGAGCCGGACGATCTGCCGGTACGTGGGGTCGCTCAGCAGTTCGTCGATCACCTCGGCGGATTTGCGGAGCTCGTCGACCGTCTCCAGCAGCGGGGCGAAGCCGATGTGTGCGTACGGCCCGCGCTCCGGGTCGCCAGGGGTGCCGTAGACATCGAGCAGACCGGCCTCCCTCGCGAGGACCGCGGCGGCGAGGATGTCGTCCGACCCCATGGTCATCGAGGTGATGTAGGTGACGATGACCTCGGGTCCGAATGTGCTCTGCGCGCTCTTGATCTCGGTGAAGACCGAGAAGGTCTTGGCGCCGGCTGCGTCGAGCGGCGCCGGCAGGGAGGTCAGTGGGCGGTGCGAGGTCAATTCCTCGGCCAGCAGGTCTCGGCGCTCGCTCCTGCTGAGGGTCCGGTAGGGCCGGTCGTGCTCGCCGACCCGGTCGATCAGCTGACCCAGGACCTGATGGTGCGCCTCCGAGTGCTCGCGAATGTCCATGTACGCGGTGGTCAGACCGCTGACGGCCAGCGTCCGCTGAACCGTCGCCAGGACACCCTGCGCGGCCAGAGAGCCGCCGTTCTCGACCAGCGACCGGCTCACGATGGCCAGGTCGTCGAGCAACTCCCTCTTGTTGGCGTAGTCACGACCCGGTTCGTGGGCACTGGCGGCGATGACTCTCGACCGGGTGTTGATGAGCTTGGCCTTGATGCACGTCAGCTTCAATCGCATCGGTTCCGCGCTGTTCAGTTCCTTGACCCTGGGATCGAGCTTGGGCAGTTTCTCGAGATCCCGCTCGATGGACAGCGCGAGCTCGTCGGAGATACCGGTGACCACGGTCGAGCTGGACAGCGCCATGATCAAGTCGTCGACCTTGCCGATCGCGATCTTGTAGGCGCTCAGGTGCTGGAGTTGCAGCACATCGTGGGTGATGTCCGCAGTGACGTTCGGGTTGCCGTCACGGTCGCCGCCGATCCAACTGCCCAGCAGCAGCGGTGTGGCTTCGGGTGACAGTTCGACCCCGTGTTCGGCCACTGCCGCAGCCAGATCGTCCGTCAGCTCGGGGATGGTGTCCGCCACGATCGCCTCGAGGTAGAACAGCGCGTTGCGCGCCTCATCGATCGGTGTCGGCCGCGACTGGCGGAGCTCGTCGGTCTGCCACAGCAGATCCACGATCTCGGCGAGCTTGCGGTCCTGGCGTTCCCGGGCCCTGCTGTCGGGCTCGGTGCGTTCGGCCAGGATGTCGGCCACGGCCCGCAGCTTGAGGAGCACGGAGCGGCGGCTGGCTTCGGTGGGATGCGCGGTGAAGACCGGCTGGACGGCCAGCGTCCGGATAGCCGCCTCGAGCTCTTCGCGGCCCAGCCTCTCGGCGATCTCGGCGACAACTGCTGCCAGGTGCCCTTCGGTCGCGGGGCGGCTGCGGAGGGCGCGCACCCGGTGTACCTGCTCGGCGCCGTTGGCGAGCTGGAAGTAGGTGGCGAAGGCGCGCACCAGGTCGGTCGCGGCCGAGATCGGTAATCCCGCCAGGATGGCCCTGACCTCGGCGGTGGCTCGATCCCGCTCCTGCTTCTCCGCGGCTTCCCTGGACTGCTTGGTCAGCTTCCTGACCTGCTCGACCAGATCGAGCAGGTCCTCGCCGTGCTGCCGGACCAAGGTCCTCCCCAGCAGCGCTCCGACCCTCCTGACGTCGGCGCGCAGCTCGGCGTCGCGGTCGTTGGCCGGCGCGTGGTTCGCGGGCGCATCGGTGCGCATGTGCCCTTCCGCCCGCTCCGTCAATGGTCCGCCGGGCATCGCAGCCTTCAGGTTCCCCGTGTTCGTCATGTGTCGATAGTGGCGCATCACCGTGACGGCAATGTGACATGCCTTCCCGGTGACGACGGCTGTCGGTGCAGGAGAGCCCGCGTTGTCCTGCGGATTACCCGACGAACGTCCGGGCCGCGCATTAGGCGCGCCAATTGCTGCACATGAATCAATGGTCATAGGTCATCTGCACTATGCCGCCTGGGTAATGCACCTGGGCACCTAATGCAACACAACCACATGACACTGCCGAGTCTGAGCCATTGATGGTTGGTGACCGACAGTTCCTCAGCAGTTTTTGAAATGCACCCCTTCTGTGCGCGATCCAACCCTTCAGAACAACACAGTGCCGCCGTGGACAGCGCGCTGTCACGAACAACCGGCGTCCCCGGTGGGTCCGGCCAAAAGGGGTGAAGCACGCCCTGTCTCGAGGAGATCTCGAAGTGACGCAGTGCGTTGCGGAGCTGAACTACACGGTCTGGTATGCGCTTCTAAAAACGCTCTGTAACGGTAACGTTGCTTTCAGTAACAAGCCGTTCCGGTGTTTGGGGGCCCTTCCCGAATCGGTTTCTGATCCGCTCTGTTCCTTCATCAACAAAGGACGACGAACGACATGATCAATTTCCGTAGAGTACGCCCAGGCATTGATTCCAGCGTCGTGACGAATACGACCGGGTCCTTCGTGAAGAGGGTTCTGTGCCTTGTGATGGCCCTTGCCGCATCCCTTTGCCTGACGGTCGTCGCCGCCGGCACGGCCAGTGCCGGCGTCACCCAGTTCGTCGTGAACCGCGGAGTCGAACGTCCCGCCACCGGTGTCCCGGTCCCGCCGTCCGGGATGGAAGTCTCGCTCACCAACACCGGTTCGTCCGGCTCGACCACCGTCAGCGGTTCCGGCCGGGTCGTCGTCGGCGCGACCGGTAAGGACTGCGAGGGATGGCCCAGCGCTGCCGTCTACGTCGATGGGGTCGCCCAGGGCAATCTGACCTTCAGCAGCAAGACCAACTACGGTGCCTACCTCACCCCGAAGGCGCTCGCCGCCGGCAGTCATGCCGTGAAGGTGGTCTTCATCAACGACCGCTACGTCGCGGGGACCTGTGATCGCAACATCAGCCTGGCCACGGTGCGGATGGAGTTCGCTCCGACCACCGTCCGGCAGCGGGCAGACGCAACGACCACCGGCGTGCCGGACGGGACAGCGCTCACCGTGCATCAGGGCAACATCACCGTCACCCAGGCCGGGACCGTCATCGACAGGCTCGACGTTCACGGGTCCATCTACGTCAAGGCCAACAACGTGACGATCAAGCGCTCGCTCATCCGCGGTGGTCCGGTCAGCTCGTCGAACAAGGCGCTCATCGCCTCCTGGTGGGGCAACACCAACCTGATCGTTCAGGACTCGACGCTGCGGGCCGACTTCCCCAGCTACTGGATCGACGGTCTGTCCGGTGGCAACTTCACCGCCACCCGCCTGGACGTCTCGAGGGTTGTCGACACCGTCAAGGTCATCGGCGGAAACGCCTCGATCACCAACTCCTGGTTGCACGAGAACGCCCACTTCTCGCCCGACCCGAACCACAGTGACAACAAGACCCACGACGACGGCATCCAGGTCACCGGTGGAAAGAACATCGTCATCAGCGGCAACACCATCCAGGGAGCCCACAACGCATCCGTCATGGTCGGCCAGGGAACGGTCGTGGCGGATCTGAAGATCACCGGCAACTGGTTGAGCGACGGCGGTTGCGCCGTCAACGTCACCCAGAATGGCACCGGCGGACCGATCCTGGGAACGTCCGTGCAGGACAACAAGTTCGGCCCAGGCGTCTATGGGACGACTTGCCCGATGCGGCTGCCGAAGACATCGCCTATCACGGTCAGCGGAAACACCTGGGCCGCCACCAACACCGCGGCGGTGCCGAACTGGTTCTGATCTCCTGCTTGATGGGAGTGGCAGGAAGCGAAAAATGAAGTGAACAGAGCCGGCAGGGCCCCGTGGAGACATCCGCGGGGCCCTGCCGTTTGAGCTGTGTTGTTCGGTGTCAGAAGCGCTGTTCCTGTCAGAAGCGCTGTGGAACTGCGGTCTTCCCGGTCGCGTCCCACACGTTGCCGGACAGGGTGATCGGTGAGGCCGACGGCAACCGCATCGGGCAGGATGTCGAATAGCGCCCCGGGCCGAACCGGTTGCTCGTGATGCTCATGCCGAGAATCGGCGTACCGGTGCCGGCCTGCGTGACGTTGATGGCACAACCACCGTCACTGAGCCAGTTGCCGGCGACCTTGATGTTGCCGGTGGTTGTCCCCTGGCCGATCATGATCGCCGAGTTGTGGCCATCCTCGATGTTGTTGCCCGTGACCGTGACGTTCTTGCCACCGGTCACCTGGATGCCGTCGTCGTGTGTCTTGCCGTCGCTCTGATTCGGGTCCGGCTCGAAGTGGGCGTTCGCGTGCAGCCAAGAATTCGTGACGGACACATTGCCGCCGATCACCTTCACCGAATCGACTACCCGTGAGATGTCGAGCCGGTTGGCGGAGATGTTCTTGCCGGAGATGCCGTCAACCCAGTAGCTCGGGTAATCCGCTCGGAGGGTGGAATCTTCGATCTTGGTATTGGTGTAGCCCCACCATGATGCGATCAGCGCCATGTTCTTCGAGCTCGCGGGTCCGCCGCGGACCAGTGTTCGTTTGATCGTGACGTTGTTCGCCTTGATGTAGATGGCGCCCTTGACGTCAAGGCTGTCGATGACGGCCCCGTCCTGGGTGACGTTGAGATCGCCGGTATGCGCCTTGAGGGCGGTTCCGTCGGGTACGCCGGTGTTGGTCGAAGTGGGCTTGCCGGTGGTGACGGCCGCCGCCGTGAGGGTCGTTGAGGGAGATTCCATCCGCACGCTGGCCAGGTAGGCGTTGCGATCGCAACGACCCGCAGCGTAGAGATCGTTGGTGAAGGTCACTTTGACCTGGTGGCTGCCGCCTGCCAGCGCAGCCGACGTCAGGTAGGCGCCGTAGTTCGTGGCGCTGCCGACCTGGACGGTGCCCTGCGACTTGCCGTCGGCCGTCACTGCGAGCACCGGCCAACCGTCGCAGTTGTTCCCGGTCGCACCGATCACGATGCGGCCCGAGCCGCTGACAGCTGTGGTGGCCGACGAACCGGTTTTGGGGAGGACGACCTCGGCTCCGGAGGCGGGCACGGGTGTCCCGGTGGCCGTGCGTTCACCCGCCATGTAAACAGTGAATTGCGTTACGTCCGCATTTGCCCATGTGGTAGGCCATACGGTGAGTCCCATTGCCAAGATGGCCACGAACGTGGCGGATCGAGCGCGCCTCAATTGACATTCCTAGGGGTAGAAGATTCGAAGGCGGCGCCGTCTCCGATAACCATTGATGCAGGAAGATTCGATTCAGACATGTAAAGAGAGGTTACAGCAGACTTAAACATCTTGAGTATGTTGAGTTTAGTGGCCTTACGTATGCCGTTATCGCAACGTGATGAAAAACGGACAAATTCGAGGGGCCTGTGGAGCAATCGGGGTCCGAGCCCCACGTATCCGCGCTCGAGACTACGGAGCGAATAGTTGCGTGCCGAACAAATCCGATGGGTGACAGCAATCTCACCCATTTAGAAGCAGACGGCTCCCTTTGACTGCATGTAGTGCTTCGCAGGCCCCGGTCGTAGCCTGATCGAGGCATCCGGTACACCCGATGGTGGAGTACAACTCCCTCGTCCTGCCTTCTTATCCGGACGCACGTCCACATCAAACGGGCGACATCGTTCTCCTGTCAACGTTGTCTCATCGGCGCCGCACCGCACCGTCGGGGCTCGAGGCGCGGCAGTTGGCGGCCGGCCAGCGAGATCTCCGGAGTGCGGACGCCCCGCGGTGTAGTTTGAACCCTCACCTCGCCGAGGGTGACCGCCGACGGTCAACCGCACCGGACCTCTGCCGGACCGAAGAGTCCATGCACGCCCACGCCGACGGAAGGAGCCGCGCGATGCCCGCCACGCTCTCTTTCGTCACCGTGGTGTTCGAATCGGAGTACCTGCTCCTTGACCTACAGGCGCGGTCGATGTCCGTGTATCTACCTGCGTCGATGGTGGGCGAGATCATTGTCATCGACAATTCTCGACGTGGTATGTCAAAGGAATTCAAGCACCGCCTGACGACGTCCTACGGTGACCTCAAGGCTCGGGTGAGTTTCGTCCGGCCGAAGGACATCTGTACGGTCCCGGCCACCACCGGCTGGCGGAGTCAGCAAGTCTACAAACTTGTCATTGCCGAGCGAATCTCCGGCGAACGGTACGTGGTTCTCGACGCCAAGAACCACTTCGTCGCCGAGGCGCGGCCGCATTTCTTCCAGTCGCCCGACGGACGGGCCAGGGTCAACGAGTACAGCTTCCGCACCCACCCCCTCCGGCCGGCCCTGGAGAATGTGCTCGGCTACCTGGGTCTTGATCCCGCACCGGCAATCGAGAAGTTTCCTGCGACCGTGACGCCGTTCGTCTTGGACACCGCTCTGGTGAGGGCGATGATGCAGGACATCGAGGAACGCAGCGGCAATGACTTCGCGACAGAGTTCGTCGACAACAACCTCCTCGAATTCTTTCTCTACTCGGGATGGCTGCTGCGCAGTGGTCGGTCTCTCGATCAGGTCTTCGACTTCCATCAGGTGCTCTGTCCGAATATCTGGGTCAAGAACGTCGGCCCTGACGTCGTGCGCGGCGCGATTGCAAAGGCTGCCGACCGGGAGCTTCCGCTGTTCAGCATCCATCGCAAGGCACTCGGCCGGCTGGACGCGCAGAGCGTCCGTTTGCTCGTCGACTTCTGGACGGAGCGCGGGCTCTTCGACTCGGTCGATGCCGGCAGTCGCTTCGTCGCAGACTTCACGACGGCTTTCAGGCGTGCCGAGCTGATCAGGAAGGTCCGCGAATCACCGGTGCGGGTGGCGAAGAAGCTCGACCGTTCCCGCTCGCAGTTGCTCCAGCGGTGGGAGGCTCGCCGAGGGAAGCACGGACAGGGGGAGATCTGACGGCATGCTGGATCTACTGCGTGACAACTCCCTGGTCTCGTACAACGGGCGTTTCTCGGGCCTGGGCAACCGGATACGGGTCGTGCTGGGCAGCAAGATGCTGGCCCAGGCGGAGAGCCGCGCCTTCTACTACGTCTGGCCGACGGGGCGCACCTTCGGTCCCAGGTTCTCCCAACTGTGGGAAATCACGGACCGCACCTTGCCCCGCGCGGTGTCCAAGGCGCTTTCGTTCAAGTACCCGTATCTCGACCACACCCTGGATTGGTTGGACGATCGGCGGCGCGCGGACCGGATATGGCAGATCCGCACGAGCCACGCCCTTCATCTCCCGGCCGGTACCAGGTCGTGGCACGAGGAACTCCGGTCGATGAGACCGGTCGGCCAGGTGGTCGACCGGATCAAGGACTCGTATGACGGCGGTCTGGCCCAGCGGCCGTACGTCGGGGTGATGATCCGTGCACACGCCGCCTCGCACACCAAGACGATCGAGCACTCACCGGTGGAGTGGTACCTGGACCGGATGCGGGAGATCCGCGCCGGCGACCCGGACGTCCAGTTCTTCGTCTCCAGCGACGTCGCCGAGGTGCAGAACCGGGTCGGCCGGGAGATCGGCGGCTGCCATTCTCTGTCGGACAAAGGTGCGTACAACTCTGTACAGGGCGTCCGGTCCGCCGTCGCCGACCTCTACCTTCTGGCGAGCTCGAGCTATCTCCTGGGTCCGCATTACTCCAGCTTCGTGGAGCTCGCGCGTTACCTCGCCGGAGAGGCCATTCCGCTGGAGACATCGATGGCGGCGCCGACCGGGGAGTACAGCCTGGCTGCGGCGGGTCAGGTCAGCGATCCGACCCGGCCGCATCTCCGGGAGCACGGGGCGTCGCCGCCGACCTCGACGTCAGGCGGCGGAACAACTCCCTCATGACGATGCCGTAGCCGACCAGAGACCCCCCGACGGCTGAGGCGATCGCGCGCGGGGACTTCACGACCTCGCGTCGGCCACCCCTGGACAGGATCGTCGCGCTCTCGGCCGGTGTGTGCCACACCCAGCTGAGGATGGAGCGCGTCGAGAGGTGCCGGCTTGCGAACAGCAGGCGGTTGCGACAGTTGTAGTAGTAGTAGGTGGGCGACTTGCCGGAACCACGGAGCTGGTCCAACTGGGTTCCACCCGGGTCGTGCACTGCCTTTACGTCTTGCGCGACGATCAACCGCCCACCGAGCTCGACGCAGCGGCGCGAGATGTCGACGTCCTCCCAGTACAGGAAATAGTCGGGCGCAAAGCCGTCGAGTTCCTCCCACATCTCGCGACTCGTGACCAGCACCGCGCCGGTCAGCCACTTGTCGGGAGCCGAGACGAACGGCCCGTTGACCTTACCCACCCGTCCCGACCTCTGGTTGATCTGTGATCCCGCCGACCACACCGACCCGTCGGGCCTGGTGATCACCGGATTGACCAGGCTGCGTGGGTCGGTCCGCACGATGCCGGCCAATTCCCGGCAGGCGGAGGCGTCTATCCAGGCGTCCGGATTGAGCAGGACCACGACGTCACACCCGAGTGCGATCGCCCTGTCCGCACCGAGGTTGTTGCCGTCACCGAAACCGAGATTGTCAGCGGGAGCCACCAACTCCCAGCCCCGTTCGGCGGAGAGGTCCGTCACGGATTCACGCTCCGCCGGGGAGTGGAAGTTGTCGACCACGACGATCCGAATACACGGGTCGCCCTCGAGTGCGGTCAGGTTGGCCGCCAGCAGCCGGTGAGCACCGTAGTTGACCACCACCACACCGATCGAGCCGTCTGCTTCCTGGTGCGCCGGCCCGGTCATGGAACCTGGTGAGCAGGGGCAGCTGCAGGGGGCGTCCGCCGCGGCCCGTACTCGCTGAAGACGTAACCGGTCACTCCGGCGACCATCCCGGCCCCACGTGCCATCGTCCGAACGCCTCGGGCCCGCATCGCCATCGAGTTCGAAACGCTGCCCGCAACCACTCGCGCCAGCCCGCCGATCAGCCGGACGGTGCCGATCTCCACGGACTTCAGGCGTACCGCGAGCCGGTCACGCGGTGCACCGGTGAGCGCGAGCGAGGTCCTGGTCCAGGAGTTGCCGGAACGAAACGCCCGCTGCAGCACCCACCGGCGGGTCACTCTCGCCGCCGGCACCCGGTCGACAACGACGGCCTCATCGCACCAGATGAGGTCCTCGCCGGAGGCGGCCAGCTGCCGGCTGAACAGCGTGTCCGAGCCACCGCTCTGGCCGAACCTGTCGTCGAAGAACAGACCGAGCGGTCTCACTCTGGACATGTCCAGCAAGAGGTTGTTCGTGGCTGCGACGGACACCTTTGTCCCGGTGGGGAGTCTGCGACGATCGAAGAACCGTCCGGCTCGAACCCACGCGTCCGGATCCTCGTCGAACTCGGAGACCACGGCGCCCACCACAGCCGCGCAGGCGAATCGCCGGTGCGTGTCCAGCAGCGATCGGAGCCAACCCTCGGCGGGGCGCTCATCGTCATCGATGAAGATCAGCAGGCCGTCGTCGGGCACCTCGATCAGGGCGCGGTTCCGGGCGGCGGCGATGCCGGGTCGCGGTTCGTGGACGTAGCGCACCCGCTGGTCGTGGATCGCGTTGACGATGTCCGCGGCGCTGCCGGCCGGGTCGTTGTCGATGATCAGCAATCCGGCGGTGGCGTCGTGGGTTTCCGAGAGCTGTTGCAACACAGCGGGGATGGCTTCAAGCAGATCATCGGGCCGACGAAACGTGAGCATGGCGACCGTGACAGGGCCGGCACTGCTCGTTCGCCCGGCTACCGCGTTTCCCCGGCCGGCCAATCCGGAAAGGCGTTCGGAAACAGCTTGGCGGTAGCGAGCCGGACGGTGCCGATCGGCGGCAACCCGTGCATCGCGGATGGCGCGTTCCCGGAACCCGGCCCAATTGGCGTGGACTGCGAGCGCTGCTGCGGACCAGTCTTCCAGTGCGTTGGCTGGAACTTTCTGCGCGCATTCGTAGCCGAGGACGGCCTCGTCGAGGCCGCTACTGGCGCTGACGATCACCGGCCGGGCCGCGAGCACCGCCTCGACAGCCGTGTTCCCGAATGGCTCATCTCCCTGCGAGGGCACCAGCACGAGATCGCAATCGCTCAGGAACGGCCATACGTCGTCATGGAAGCCGTGGAAGCTGACGGCGTCCGACATGCCGAGATCGGCGACCAGGTTCCGTAGGTCGAGCTCGAACCACTCGTAGCCCTCGAAGGCCGAGCCGACCAGATCAAGGGTGACAGCGAGACCGTTCGCGCGTAGTTGAGCTGCAAGTCTGATGGCGACCTGCGGACCCTTTCGCGGCGCCAGTCGGCCGACGAACAGCAACCGGACGGAGCCGTCCAACCTGTCCCTCGGCGGCGACACGGACGGTGGGCCGGGGACGGCGTTGTAAATCACTTCCGACTTCGGGCCGAGTGCACTAAAGGAATCGATCAGCACATTTCGCGAGAATGCGCTGTTGACGATGAGCGCGTCCACAGAGAGCAGCGGAAACGCGAGCACTCTTCGAACCCCGATCGGCACGGAGCGCTCCGATTCGTGAACATGGCAAATCACCGGGCGGCCGAGCAGTCGGGCCAAGTAGATCCACAGCGGGATCGTCAGGGTCGACACATAGACCACCCGCGCATCGGTGCTGCGAAGGAGGCGAAGACCGGGCACAACGCCGGTCGCGCCGGCGGCCACGAGGTGTGCAAATCCACGGGGGCGCAAGGCTGCTTTGCGTAACACCGGCGACGGCGCGAAGGTGACCTCTCCGCCGCGAGCTCGAACCTCCTCGACCAAGGGACCCGGCCCGGGCAGTACGACGTGCACCGACCAATCCGAATCGACCATGGCCGCAACGGTTTCCAGCATGACTCGGTCGGAACCGTAGAGATCGGAACTCGGATGTGCAATGACGACCGACGGTTGTGCCGCTGTCATGGACTGCCGGTCACCGTGCCTGGACCGAGGGAGCCAGATCGATCGCCCGCATGTCGCGGTACCACTTGACCGCGGCGAGGACGAGGAACAGCGCGCAGCAGAAGAACAGGGTGCCGTAAACCACGAAGAACACCGAGGGCCAGCCCAGCAGCAGGAAGACAAAGCACAGCAACCCGTAGTCCGTCGGCAGCACCAGAAGGGCCCGCAACGGCGACGAGGTGTCGGCCCGTGTGATGACCTTTTCGGACGACTTGTTCCGGCGCAATTGATCGTTGAGTGTCATTCCGAAGAATGACACCGCACCGACGACGGTGAATCCGACCGGGACCAGCAGCCAGGCATCGGACGGGAGGTCGAAGAACCGGTAGGTGGAGATGAGGACCGCCAGATGGAGGCTCGAGATCTTCGTCGCGTCAACCATGTGGTCGAGCCATTCGCCCGAAGTCGAGCCGCCGCCACGCAGCCGGGCCAACTGCCCATCCGCCGAATCCAGGGCATAGCCGATGACCAGTCCCAGCGTGACGGCCATCCCGACGAGGAGGGACGGGCCGAAGACCGCCAGAACCGCGATCGCGGCGAACGAGAAGGCCGCGCTGATCGCTGTGACGGCGTTCGGGGTCATTCCGAGAAGATGGGCACCTGCAGCGAGATACCTCCCGGCCCTGCGGTTCACGAAACGCGAATACGCCGGCGCACCTTTGGTGTTCTTTTGCGCGGAGCGCAACCGTTCGAGGGCTTCGCGGTAGGAGCCCGTGCTGTCACGCTGATCGACGTCGGTCATATTGCCTCGCAGGTAGCGGGTCGGCGATGGGTTCGGTGAGCCGTGCCGACGGTGTGGCCTGCGGTGCCTCGGCGAACTGGTCGGGGAGGGTCAGTGTGGCATCGCCCGTTGCCAGTCGCCGACAGAGAATCTCATAGCGGTCAGCGACGTCGTCCCAGTCGTAGCGTGCTGCTCGCTGAGCGGCCAGCGCGCCCACCAACCCGGTCATGGCCGCATCTGCCTCGGACTCCTCGATGCGCCGGGCAGCCTCCTCCGCCGACCGGAAATAGTGCCCGGCTTTGCCGAGCACCTCACGGTTGAAGACCACATCGAAGGCCGTCACGGCAGTCCCGGCGCCCATCGCGCGCAGCAGTGAAGGATTGGTGCCACCGACGGAATGACCGTGAACGTAGGTGTGCGCGTTCGCGTAGAGCTGGTCGAGCAATTCTTGATCCCAGACGGCTCCGACGAATCGCACCCGATCGTCCGCCGCGGCGTGCACCATTCGGGTGTATTCGTCCGCATAGGGCGCGGAGCCGACAACGATCAGCGGCTTCGTGGCGGCGCTCGCGCTGAAGCCCCGGACAATCATCTCGACATGGTTCTCCGGCTCGAACCGGGCAACCGCGAGGTGGTAGCCACCGGGCCGCAGGCTCAGCTCGGCAACCCGTCGACCGCCGTCGCTCTTGATGGTCGGAGCCCCGTACGCAATCAGGTCCGTCGATGCGTCGTATCGATCCCGATAGTAGTCGGCGATTCCGACGGCATCGGCAATCAGTGCGTCGGACCACCTGACGGACAGCCGCTCCGCCATCTGGTAGTAGCGACGACCGGTGGCGCCCCACTTCTTCCGCTTCCACTCAAGACCGTCGACGTGGGTGGCGAACGGGATACGAGCGGCCCGCAGTAACGGCATCCAGGGCGCATTGGCCGCGTTGAACACGATCGCGGCGTCTGTTCGATGCCGCATGAGGTGCGCGACCGACAAACCGGTGTGGCTCAGCGTTTCCAGGCTTCGCTTGCGCAGAGCACCGAAGTGCACCAGTCGCATTCCCTTGTATCGCTCGAGCTCGGCATCCCTGCCGCGCGTTCGACAATAGACAACGATGTCGTGGCCCCTGTCGGCCAGTCTGGCGCCAACCTCCTCGATACACGTTTCAAACCCGCCGTAGCGAGCCGGAACACCGCGGGTACCGACCAGCGCGATGGTCAAAGGTTCATTCACTACACTCACCTTCGCTCAATGACGCCTCGTCGGTCCATCGGCTCATCAATGGGTCAACGGTGATCCGGCGACGTAGTCCGAGGTTGTCGTACCGCGCAGCCGTCGAGCGGAATACCGAGGTTATCAGCCGTTGTGACGTGTTACTCGGAGTTCTGGACTGGCTACCCGGCATAGTTGCCAGCTCCTTGCATCCAAGACGTGGACGGCCGGCGCTACGGCAGGTTGCTCCGGTGTAGAACCCTCAATTGTCGGCTATCCCGTTGTCCGGGCATCGAGGATCCCGGCAACCGTGCCAACTCTAGCCCATAAGTGCGCAGCACGGACAGGACTTCCTTCGCTGCTCGGCGTGAAAGCGACGCAGGATCACCCTACCGAGTGAGTAGACACCTAACGGGCGTAGCCGCTGTGCTACAGCACTACGGAATGTTAGTCTTGCTCGGACGGCTAATGGTCGCCGTGAATGCCGCGATCCATTCGGGGGTTTGGATCTTGCAGCGCGTCACGGTGACGTCGGCCGGGGGTGATCGAACGTGGATCTGTCAGCAGAGTTCGTGGGGGGAAGCAAGTGATGAACCGTTACCTCGGTTTCGTGATCGGAGCCGTGTCTTGTCAGCATTCGCAGTGAGCCCTGCGCGGAAGCGCCGGTCGGGAGTCCTTGCAACGTCAGTTGCCCTGGTGTTGCTTCTCGCTGCCTGCACCGCGTCGACGGAGCAGGCCTCAACGACATCGCAGCGGCCGGCGGACGCGTCGGCTGGCGCATCTGCTGCAGCGGGCGAGCAATCCGCTGGGACACCGAGTGTTTCGAGCTCAGCCGAACCAGCGCAGGATCCTTCTACCGCATCAGAGTCCGTCGATCCGACGGCCGCGGAGACGGCCCAGCCGCCGGCCGTGATCACCACGCCGGTCGCACCGCCCGGCGGCAGCGGTGTCGGCAGCGTTGTCCCTGAGGTCACGCTGAGCACCGAAAAGCCGATCCCGATGGCATCGACGGCCGACTTCGGGGACGTCTCCGCTGCCATCACGACTGTTTCCGCGGTGACGGCCACCGGTGTTGGACCGGGCCAGATCACCGGTCCCGCGGTTGCTGTGACTGTGAAGATCACCAACGACTCGGCGGAGGCCGTCTCTCTCGATTCGGTCTTCGTGAACCTGAACGACTCGACCGGCGCTCCCGGTCAGCCGTCCACCAGCAGTCCCGCAGCACCGCTCACCGGTGAACTTGCCCCGGGCGCAACAGCGCAGGGTGTCTATGTCTTCGGTGTGCCGGAATCCGCCCGCAAGCCCGTCACCATTCTCGTCAGCAACACGATGGCCGCCAAGGTCGTCAGCTTTGTGGGAGATGCTCGATGACCAGGAGAAACCTCATGCACACCAGTCCTCTTTCCAAGCGTCTGACGAGCATGGCGACAGCAGTCGCGGTCGCCACCCTGGGCCTCGTGGTCCTGCCGGCAACCGTCGCCTCCGCCGCTGTTCTTCCCACACCGGCCCCCGTCGAGCAGCGCTCGGCATCGACGGTCACCGCGGACGTCCTCCCCACCGTCCAGATCGACAGTGGCATCGTGTGGTCGCAGGTGATCATCAAGGGGAAGGTCTACGCCGGTGGTAGTTTCTCGAACGCCCGTGCTGCCGGGGCCGCACCCGGCACCAGCCTCACGCCGAGGGGAAATCTTCTCGCCTACAACCTGACAACCGGCAATCTGGACACCACCTTTGCTCCGTCGCTGAACGGCCAGGTCAAGGTGGTGGCCGCGTCGCCGGACGGCAGCCGGCTCTACGTCGGAGGATCCTTCAATCAGGCGAACGGTCAGACCCGCTTCAACATCGCGGCCTACGACACCACGACCGGGGCGCTGATCACCACCTTCAAGCCCGCCGCCGGCGGTTCGTACGTGAACGCGATCGCGGCCACGAACACGACCGTCTATGTCGGTGGCCTGCTGGCGGCGGGCGCCGGGGTGGCGCGGAAGAACCTGATGGCTTTCGACGCCGCGACCGGGAAGCTGAAGGACTGGGCTCCGGTGACGGACCTGCAGGTCGACACGATGGTCATGACCCCCTCCAACTCGAAGGTGATCATCGGAGGTCGGTTCTCCACCGTCAACAACGTGTCTCAACGCGGCATGGCCGCGCTCGACCCCACCTCAGGTGCCCTCACTGCATGGGCGGCTCCGCAGACCATTCAGAACGGGATGGGGACCGGGACGACAGCAGGCAAGGCCGGCATCTACGCACTGAGCACCGACGGCACATCGATCTTCGGCACCGGCTGGGTGTATGCGAACGTGACCACCGGGAACCTCGAGGGCGCGTTCTCGGCGGAGCCCGAATCCGGCAACATTCAGTGGCTGGAGGATTGCCACGGCGACGCGTACAGCGCCTACTCCGACAAGACGAACGTCTATGCGGTGGGTCACCCGCACGATTGTGTTACCAGCGGTGGATTCCCGCAGGCGAATCCCGCCCCGGGCAACATGCGCCATGCCATCGCCTTCACTGCGGCCGCAAGGGGAACCCTGTCGCGGAGTCCTTCTACCGGCTCCATCTACAAGGACTGGAGCGGCCAGCCCGCGCCCGCGATGATCAACTGGTTCCCGGACTGGGTGACCGGCACCGCTTCAGGGCAGGGCCAGGCGGCCTGGACGATCACCGGAAGCGGGGACTATGTCGTCTTCGGCGGCGAGTTCCCTTATGTCAACGGCACACGTCAGCAAGGCCTGGTCCGGTTTGCGCGGCCGAACGTCGCCCCGAAGAAGCAGGGCCCGCGACTCGCCGGTGCCAACTGGGTTCCGAGCCTCACCTCGATTGCGCCTGGAAGCGTGCGGATCTCGATGCCCGCAAACTGGGATCGCGACGATTTGTCGCTCAGTTACAAGATCCTCCGCGACGGCAACGCGACGACGCCAGCCTTCACCAAGACGCAGTCGTCGACCTTCTGGAACCTTCCCGGGTCGGTCTTCACCGACACCAATCTCCAACCCGGCAGCACGCACACATACCAGCTCGTCGCAACCGATCCCGACGGCAATGAGGCGAAGGGCGCCGTGACCAGCGTGACGGTCACATCACAGTCGATGAGCCCTTACGCGCAGTCCGTCATCAACGCCGCCCCGTCGTTGTTCTGGCGGCTCGGTGAGGCGTCCGGAACCGCAGCGTTCGACTGGGCCAACGCCAATGACGGCATGGTCGGCAGCACCGTGACGCGTGGTGCCACCGGTGCCGTCTCGGGCGATGCCGACAAGGCGTCGACTTTCAGCGGGTCAACCACCGGAATCGTGGCGACCACCACCGCCGTGCCCGGCCCCAACGTCTTCTCGTTGCAGGCTTGGTTCAAGGCACCCACGACCAGTGCAGGCGGGAAGATCATCGGGTTCGGCTCGAGCGCCTCCGGCTCCTCTGGTTCGTATGACCGGCAGATCTACATGCAGAGCGACGGCAAGATCAGGTTCGGCGTGTACAACGGCGCAGCCAGGACGGTCGTCAGCACCGCGAGCTACAAGGACAACAGCTGGCACCAGGTCGTCGGAACCATGGGCGACAACGGTCTGGTGCTGTACGTCGATGGGCAGCAGGTGGCCGTCGACAGCGCGACCAAGACGGCTCAGGTTTACAACGGCTACTGGCGCATCGGTGGCGACAACCTGGGCTCGTGGCCGTCCCGGCCCACCAGCGACTACTTCGCCGGCAGCATCGATGACGTGTCCGTGTTCCCGGTCCAGCTGTCCGGAGCGCAGGTCGCCAACTTCAAGTCGCTGGCCTCGGGCGGCGCCAGCGCCGCGCCGACCGCGGCGTTCACGGCGACACCGAACGACCTGACGGTCGCCTTTGACGCCGGAACGTCGACGGCCAGTTCCGGTCAGTCGATTTCCGGGTGGGATTGGAACTTCGGGGACGGCTCGGCTCGCGGGACCACCAAGACGGCCTCACACACCTATGACGCCGCCGGGACGTACACCGTCACGCTCCAGGTGACAGACAGCCAGGGGATCACCGACTCGGTCACGAAGTCGGTGACAGTCAAGGCGGCACACGCCAAGCCCGTTGCGGTGATCGGTGCCGCGCCCAACGCGCTGGCAGTTCAGTTCGATTCGTCCGGTTCCACGGCGTCGGACGGGGCGACCATCGCGTCTCAGAGCTGGACCTTCGGTGACGGCGGGACCTCAACCCTGCCCAATCCGTCGCACACGTTTACGGCGGCCGGAACGTACAACGTCACGCTCACGGTGACTGACAGCCAGGGAGCAACCAGTGCGGCTGCCACCCAGGCGGTGACTGTCTCCAAGGCCAACCCGGTCGCCTCCTTCACCGCCAATGCCACATTGCTCGACGTGGCGGTGAACGGGAGCGCGTCGACAGCACCCCAGGGCGAGACGATCTCGGGATACGCCTGGACGTGGGGTGACGGCACGGCCAACGGTTCCGGCGCCACGGCGAGCCATTCGTATGCGGACGCCGGCACCTACAGCGTCAAGCTGACGGTGACAGACACCGCCGGGGGGACAGCATCGACCACCAAGTCGGTCACGGTGCTCGCACCCGGCGGCGACATCGCAGCCGACGCCTTCGCCAGGACCGTGGCAACCGGGTGGGGTACCGCGGAAACCGGCGGGAACTGGGGCACCTCGGCGGGCTTCAGCGTCACCGGTAATTCGGGCAAGTTGGCGTTGACAGCAAAGGGTCAAACGCGAACGAACGTGCTGTCCGGAGTATCGGCCAGAGACGTGGACGCAACCCTGGACGTTGCTCTCGACAAGGTTGCGGACGGAAGCGGCACCCAGTTCAGCTATCTGGTCCGGCGCACCACCGGTGGTGATTACCACCTGAAACTCCGGTACGCAGCCACCGGGTCGGTCACGGTGTCCGCGGCCAAGCTGGTGGGAACAACCGAGACTCTGCTTTCGTCGGCGACAATCTCAGGACTCACGTACACGCCGAACCAGGTCCTGAAACTGCGCTTCCAGGCGGTTGGTGCCGGATCGACAGCATTGAAGGCCAAGGTGTGGAAGGGATCCGACGCAGAGCCGAGCGCTTGGCTGGTGTCGGCGACAGACTCCGAGCCGACCCTGCAGACCGCGGGATCGATCGGCGTGGTCTCTTACCTGACAAGCACCTCGACCAGCGCACCGGTCACCGTCTCGATCGACAACCTGAAGGTCACAGCACCGTGATCTGATGTGTTCACGGCGGACACCGCACCGTTGGATCGAGTCACACACTGATGGAAGGGCGTCACCCGGCGAGGCCGCCGGGTGACGCCCTTCTGGGTATCGTCGGGCCGTCACGGGTCAGTTCAGGAGGTCACGGTGAAAAACCCCGACGCCGCGGCATCCCTCACGGTCCTCGCCTCCTTTCCGGCGCTGCGGGCAACGACCAATCCGTACATCGTCACGCTCGCTCGCGAACTGGCTGCTCAACCGGATCTCCACCTGCGGTTCTTCAGCTGGAAATACGCGCTGGTCGGCCACTATGACGTGTTCCATGCGCATTGGCCCGAGTTGTTCGTGGCCGGACCGCCCGGTATCAAGGTCGCGGCACGTCAGCTGCTGTTCTCCCTGGTCCTCGTCCGGCTGTGGGCCACGCGTACTCCGGTTGTCCGAACCCTGCACAACGTGCGACCGCATCACGGTGGCCGCAGGGTGGAGAAAGTGTTGCTCCGCCGTTTGGATCGGCTGACGACGGCATGGGTCAGGCTGAACCCCCTGACTGAGACACCTGACGTCGCACGAACTTTCACGATCCTGCACGGTGACTACATCGACTGGTTTGCAAAGTATCGACAGCCGCCGGCGCAACCGGGACGGGTGCTCTTCGCGGGTCTGATCCGCGACTACAAGAACATCCCGACGTTGATCGCGGCATTCGCGGGGATCGACGATCCCACCTTCCGGTTGCGGATTGCGGGGAGCCCATCCACCGCGGAACTCGCTCACTCGCTGGAGTTGGCAGCGAAAGACGACGACCGGGTGTCGTTCACCTTCGAGTACGTCAGCGACGAAGAACTCGCCGACATCGTGGGCCGGTGCGAACTGATGGTGCTGCCCTATGCCGAAATGCACAATTCCGGTGCGGCGTTGATGGCGCTGTCCATGCGCCGGCCCGTCCTCACCCCGGACAACGCGGCCACCCGCTCCCTGGCGCAAGAGGTGGGACCCGGGTGGGTGTATCGGTTCGCGGGCGATCTGACAGCGGCGGACATCCTCGCCGCGATCACCGACCGGCGTCGGCGATCCGCGGCCGTCGCGCCGGATCTGACCCGGCGAAGCTGGCGCGATGCAGGCCGGCGCCATATCGAGGTCTATCGAGCAGCACAACAGTTGCGGGCCCGACGCCGCCGACGATTCCGGCGTCAGGAACTGCACCGTTGACGTCCTCCGTTTCACTCTTGACGGGACGCCCGTGAGGCGGCTGGGACCCCGGAGAGACGACTGCGGTGATAAGATCAGTACGGTATTCGGGTGTGTTCGGGGCGGGGAAACCACACCCAGGGGTGCCGTGCGAGGACGACGATGTCGCTTCGACATCGAGGCATGTTCCTTTCGGTCTTCCGTCGGGCAGCCGACCACCAGGTGGCCATCGCAGTGAGAACATCATGTCTTGATCCGCTGCACGGACAGGGGGACGCGCGTTGAAGGGGTTGATCCTCTGGGCAGAGCCGGCATCGTCGAATCTGGGGGTCCGCGCGCTTGCCGAAGGCACTCAGCGCCTTCTCGAGACGACGTTCGGTGACGTCGAGGTGGCCTTCCAAGGCTTCGGTCAGGGCGACGCGCCCGTCCGGATCGGACAGCCTTCCCCTCAGCTGCGCAGGCTGGCAGCTCGGCACAGCGAGTTGGTCGATTGGGTTCGCACCTTTGACATCGTCGTCGATACGAGGGCCGGCGACAGTTTCGCTGACATCTACGGTGTCCGCCGACTGGTGGTGATGTCGCTGATGAGTGAGATCGTCGCCCGCGCGGGGGTCCCCCTGGTCCTGGGGCCGCAAACCATCGGCCCTTTCGGCACCCGCCGAGGCCGCTTCTTGGCCAGGCGATCGCTACGGTCCGTACGAGTCGCCATGGCCAGGGACCCGCAGAGTGCCGAACAGGCATCGCGGATCGGCAGGCCTGTCGATGTTCTGACGACCGACGTCGTTTTCGCGCTGGAGGCGGCTCCTGCCTCGGGTAGGCGCGACGTCCTCATCAATCCCTCCGGTTTGCTCTGGAACGACGGCAATCCGCACGTGGATGCTGCGGCCTACCGACTTCTGCTCCGCGAACTGTGCCGCTCTCTTCTCGAGCAGGGCCGCAAACTGAGCCTGCTCGCCCACGTCCTGGATTCACCCCTCTCGGACAACGACGTGCCGGTGGTCGAGCTGCTCGCCGCGGAATTCGGCGATGAGGTCGAGGTACTGATACCCGGAGATCTGAAGCAGGCCAGGTCTTTCCTGTCCTCCGCCGAAGTGGTGATCGGATCCCGGATGCACGCCTGCCTCAACGCTCTGTCGGTCGGCCGACCTGCGATCCCACTTGCCTACTCGCGCAAATTCGATCCGCTACTGCGCAACATCGGCTGGGAGAACACCGTCGATCTGCGTGCGGCCGGCGATCACGTCACCAACATCCTGAAAGCTATCGACGATCCGGACCTTCGCTCGCGGGTCAGTGAAGTGCAGAGCAGGGCCGAGCACCTCCTCGACGGCGCCCGATCGTGCTTGTCCGCGGCAGTGCGATAGGACAACGGACAGTGCCCGAGGAACCGGTCAGCGTCGGCGACACCACGGTGTCGGCGACGTCCAACGACCCCGCGGTCTCCGGTCATCGGGCTGCGCGCGGCGCATCGGTCGTGATGGTCGGGCAGATCGCCAGGATTGTCATCCAGATCGGGTCGGTCGCAGTTCTGGCCCGGTTGCTCGACCCCGTTGACTACGGACTCATCGCCATCGTGCTGGCCGTTGTCGGTGTCGGCGAAATCCTTCGGGATTTTGGTCTGTCCGCGGGCGCCATTCAGGCGGCCCACCTCGACCGGCACCAGCGGGACAAACTCGTCTGGCTGAACACCGCCATCGGAGCGGGCCTGGCGCTCTGCGGGGTCCTGCTGGCGCCGGTGGTCGCGGCGATCTTCGGTCAACCGCAGCTCACCGGCATCACCCAGGTGCTGTCGATCACCTTCCTGATCAGCGGAGTCACCGCGCAGTACCGGGCGGATCTCAATCGGCGTATGCGGTTCAAGTCCCTGGTGGTCACCGATGTCGCATCACAAGTGATCGGGGTGGTCATCGCGATCGTGCTCGCGCTGGCGGGGACGGCGTACTGGGCGCTCGTTGCACAGCAACTGGGGGTAGCCATCTCGACCCTGGTCATCCTGATGCTCTACGCGCGTTGGCTGCCCAGGCGGCCGCGGCGCGGGGTGGACGTGAAGTCGATCGTCCACTTCGGGCACGGCATGATGGCATCCCAACTGGTGGGATACCTGAACAACAGCGTGGATACCTACACCATCGCGCTCACCCTTGGTCCCGATCAGTTGGGCATCTATAACCGTGGGTTCCAGCTCCTCATGCGCCCGCTCAACCAGCTGCGCGCGCCCAGCACGACGGTCGCGCTGCCGGTGCTCTCCAGGCTGAACAACGATTTGCCACGGGCAAGTCGGTACATCGTGAGCGGCCAACTGGCCCTGGGATACCCACTGGTGGGGATGCTGGCGTTCGCTGCCGGTGCTGCCGTACCACTGGTGAACCTCTTCCTCGGCAGCGACTGGAGCGCGGTTGCACCCGTGTTCGCCCTGCTGGCGATCGCCGGCGCGTTCCAGACGCTGTCTTACGTGGGGAATTGGGTGTATCTGGCCAGGGCCCTGACCGGTCAGCTGTTCTGGTACTCGCTTGTCAGCCTGTCGATCAAGGTCGTTTGCGTCGTCGTCGGCAGCAATTGGGGCATCGTCGGCGTGGCGGCCGGATATGCCATCGCGCCGGCCATTGCATGGCCGATCTCGCTGTGGTGGCTTTCCCGGCTGACGCCGATTCCAGTTCGGGCGCTGACCTACGGCGCGATCCGCATCACCGGCTGCGCCGTGGTGGCCGGGCTGGCCTGCCTGCTTGTCGTCACGTCTCTCGCGTCGCTGCCGCTGCTGCTGGAGATCGCTGCTGGCGCACTCACTGTCGCCGCGGTGTACCTGCTGGCAGCCGCTGTCCTGCCATTTATCAGGTCCGATCTGCGCGAAGTGCTGCTGATCGGCCGGAAAGCGATCAAACGGTGACGACGAAGGCCGGGGCGGGCGCGACCGTGGCTCCAGGCGCTGATCTCCGCGGCAGCGTCGAGCGGGTCGTCCGCTCGGACAACTGCTCCGGATGCGGCGCGTGCGCGAGACTGTCCACATCGATCTCAATGGAACTGGATGCCGAAGGGTTCATCCGACCGATCTTCCCGCTCGACGACCGTCCCGACGACCCGACGGCGTCCCGAACGTTCGCCCAGATCTGTCCAGGCGTCGCCGTCACGTCCCCGGCGACCGCGGCGATCCCCGACCACGAAACGCTCGGCCCTGCCGTCTCCGCATGGACCGCCTGGGCCGTCGACCCGGAGTACCGGTTCGCCGGGAGTAGTGCCGGCGTGCTGTCGGCCCTATCGTCCTTCTTGATGAGGACCGGCGAAGCGACATCAGTCGTCGGCGCGGCTATGTCGGCCGACTCGCCCCGAAGGACTGTTCCCCTGGAGCTGCGGACCAAGGCGGACGTGCTGTCAGCCTCCGGTTCGAGGTATGCGCCGGTCGCCAACGCGTCGCTGTTCGACCCCGCGCGAGCTGATCGGGCCTTCGTCGGCAAACCCTGCGAGGTGTACGCGGCGCGGAAGCTGTGCGAGGAGACCTCAGGCGCCTCGCCGGTGCTGCTGTCCTTTTTCTGCGCCGGGGTTCCCTCGCAGTTCGCGACCGATGACCTCGTTGCAGCGATTGCGGCTGACCGGGGAAACGTCGCGTCGGTGCGGTATCGGGGCAATGGCTGGCCCGGCTCGTTTGTCGTCAGGGACGCGGGCGGTGCCACCCGGTCGACGTCCTACGAGGACTCTTGGGGTAACCACCTCGGTCGGCGACTGCAGGAGCGATGCAAGATCTGCCCGGACGGTACCGGGGGACACGCCGACATCGCCGTCGGTGACTACTGGCATGCCGATGCCTCCGGTTTCCCGTTGTTCGACGACGCGGACGGGCTCTCGGTCGCGATCGCGAGGACCGCACGAGGGCATCGCCTCCTGATGAGCGCCCGGGACGCCGGCGTGCTCGGTCTCGAGCCCGTCGACCTCGACGCCGTGGCCGCCGTCCAGCCGCTTCAGGTCAAGCGGCGTCGAACGTTGCTGGGGCGCCTTGCCGGACGGCGGCTTGCCGGTCGAGCCGTACCACGATATAGCGGATTTCGATTGCTGAGGCTGGCCGTCTCTTCGCCCGGTGATTCGGTGAGAGCGGCAAGAGGAACGTTCTCCCGGACCCGTCGGCGACGGCAGAAGGTGGCGACATGATTCCGGTCGACTTCGCGTCCTACGCGAATTGGACCCGAGCATGATGGCGACGCGGCTGATGGAAGTGCGGACCAAAGGCGCCCGATTTGCGTGGATGGATCTCCTGCGCGGGGCTGCGATGTTCATGTTGATCCTGTACCACGCCTCGGCTATCGCCAGCCTCTACGGACGTGACCTGCCGAGGTCGCTCGTCATCTTCAACGAATTCTTTCTTCCATTCCGCATGCCGACGCTCATGTTCCTGTCGGGAATGTTGCTGTCCAGTTCGTTGCGTAAGCCGCTGGTCCAATACTATTGGGGGAAAGCAAAGTACGTAGCATACCCCTACATCATCTGGACCGTTATTCATTCTTACACATTCGGGTTTCCGTGGCCGTTGTACAATCCAAAGGCGTGGATCGCGACAGGATACCTGTGGTTCCTGTTCTACATCGGGTGCTTCTACCTGATCGCACCGCTACTCCGAAAAGTGCCACCGCTGGTCATTGTCCTTGCCGCGTGGATCATCTCAGTGCCGCTGGACACACCCGTCAACAAGAGATTCTTCTTCCTCGCGGGGTTCTTCTTCCTAGGGCACTTCTGCAAGTTGCAGGGAGACAAATTCGAGCGTCTCGTGCTGAGTCGGTGGACTCTGGCCCTGATTCCCTTCGCCGTCGGATTCGCTGTCATCAGTGCGGTGTACGGACCATTCCGGTATCAGGGCACCTTCGCCATTTTCAGCGTGTGCGGGATTCTGGGACTGGCAAGGTTGTCGCTGGTGTTGCAGCACCGGTCGTGGACGGCTCCGGTTCAATACATCGGCCGGAATTCCATCATTTTTTACACCACGCATTTCCCCATCATCATTGCCGTGATCTATGTATCGACGGTCCTGTTCGGCGGACCGCTGTGGGCGCTCGTGCCGTTGGACTTCGCAGTCGCCCTGCTGGGCGGCCTGTCGTTCTCCTATCTCGCCGCCCGCGGTCCGGTGAAGTACCTGTTCCAGGCACCGGATCCTTTCTCCAAGAAATTCCTGCCTGCGACGCGTCAGTAGGCGGAGCGGCACGATCGGCGATGTCATCGAATGTTCTTCGGACGCGTCGGTGCCACCAGACGTTGGTTAGGATGCATGGCGGGTGCGGTCGAGCCCGTTCTCGGTGATCAGGCGGGCGGTCGAAGATGTTCGGTCTGTCGGCGGGGGAACTCGCCCTCATCCCGCTCAGCCTGGCACTGGTGGTCGGCCTTGCCGTACTTGTGCACTTCCGACCCAAAGCCGGTGTGCTGCTGTGGCTGTTGACGGTCGCGTTCGTGCCGTTCTGGATGGGCGCATCGTTCGTCGTCTATTTCGTGCCGACGTCGCTGCTGGGCATCTTGCTGCTTGTAGCAATGCGTCCTGGTTTGCCCCGACTCGGGGCTGTCGACCTCATCGTCGGGTTCTTCTTCGTCGCCTGTCTTGCCCCGGTGCTGGTGGGTGGGGGGACACAGAGCACGGTGTTCGGGGCGCTCTCCCAATGGCTGGTGGCGTTCCTGCTCGGCCGCCTGCTACCCGGCAAGGTCGACGCGCAGTGGATCTACACGTGCGCTGTTGTCATCTTCACCGTGGTGGCCGGCTTGGCTGTGCTGGAGTTCTTCCTCGCATGGAACCCTTTCGTGACGCTGGGTCCGGCCAACGATCTTCACATCAGATGGGGCAATCTGCAGGGACGGGGGACTCTGCTGCGCGCCGAGGGAGCCTTCGGGCACTCGATCGCGCTCGGCTGCAGTCTCGCCCTCGCCCTTCCGATGGTGATGGCCGCATCGTTCGGCGTTCGGACGAGAGTGCTGATGGTGGTTGTCATGCTCGGCGGGGTGGCGGTCACGATCAGCCGGATCTCGATGATCTGTGCGGTGCTGGCCGCCCTGCTGACCATCGCCTTTGTGGCTGGTGTGCCCCGCCAACTCAAGGCGAGCATTCTGGCGCTGCTGGCCGTCGCCGCCGCCGTGCTGGCGCCATCTTTCATCGCCATCTTCCAGACCGCTGGTGAAGAAGCGACGAACAGCGCCAACTACCGCGGCGATCTGCTGCAGCTGGTCCCGGACATCGACCTGCTCGGTATCTCGTCGGCGGCCTATCGGTCGCCGACAGGTGAACTGTTCTTCGGCAGGTTTCAGTCGATCGACAGCCAGGTGCTGTTCACGGGGCTGACCTACGGCTGGTTTGCGCTGGCGGCAGGCGTGGCCCTGCTGGCTGGAGGGCTGCTCGTGGTCCTGCGTGGTCGCGCCACTCCGGCGACCGTTGGGGTGGTGGCGCAGATCCCCGCACTGGCTACCGTTGCGCTGATCACGCAGTACTCGATGTGGTTCTGGTTCATGGCCGGGCTGGCCGTTTTCAGCCAAGTGAACGGAGTTCCCAAGGTTCCGGAACGGCACTCGGAAGGCCCCATCCCAGAAGTTGCCGGCTCACGTCACACTGATGTGTGACGAAGCAGGTCCCACCAAGACGACTCCCGAAGCGAAGGACTGTTCTCGGTGGGAGTGATCTTGCCGCCCGTGAACTAGGCTGAACGGGGGGTTGTCATCGTTCGGTGACGAAGTACTGGGGTCGGACACGTTCCGCGGCGGATGTCGCGGGTCTTGTCGCGTCCGACATGCTGCGGGGAGGTCCCGGGAATGCACGCGATGGAGTTCATGCTGGTGCTGAAGAAGCGCTGGCTGTACGTGCTCCTGCCTACCCTGCTCGGGTTCGGCGCCGCCGCAGCCGTTTCCTACGCGGCCACACCGATCTACCAGGCCACGGCCAGCGTCTATTTCTCCCTTCCCTACGGGGAGTCCGCGAGCGACCTCTTCCAGGGCAGCAACTACACGCAGAAGCAGTTGTCCTCGTATGCAACGCTGGCCACCCTCCCCGTCGTGCTGGAGCCCGTCGTCGAGAAGCTCAATCTCCCGGTCACGGCGGCGGGTCTCGCCGGCAGCGTCGATGCGGTCGCCTCGAACGACACGGTGCTGATCGAGATCCGGGCATCCGATTCCTCACCGGACGAGGCGGCTGCGGTCGCCAACGCCGTCGCCGACCAGTTGGCCGTGGTCGTGCGGGATCTGTCCCCGAAGAGTGCGAACGGCCAGCCGTCCGTGGATGTCTCCATCGTGGCGCAGGCGACAGCGCCCTTTACGCCGACGAGCCCCAATACGAGGCGCAACATGGCGGCCGGATTGTTGGGCGGCCTGTTCGCCGGGCTGCTTCTGGCCCTGGCCCGCGACCGCTTGGACACCAGGGTTCGAGGACCGAAGGATTTTCCCGCAGGTGTCTCACGGCTGGCGACGGTGCCGTTCGACAAGGCGGCACGCAAGGACCCACTGATCACCGAGCGCGGTGGGCGATCGGGCCGTACCGAGGTGTTCCGCAGCCTGCGGACCAACCTCCAGTTCGTCGATGTCGCCCAGCCTGCCAAGGTCATGGTGGTGACGTCCTCTGTTGCCGGCGAGGGGAAATCCAGCACTGCAACGAATCTCGCGATCGTCTTCGCGGAGGCCGGCAAGCGCGTCTTGCTCATCGATGCCGACCTCCGGCGGCCGAGGGTCTCCGACTACATGGGCCTGGAAGGTTCTGTCGGGTTGAGCAACGTCCTGGTCGGCCAGGCATCCGTTCAGGATGTGATTCAGCACTGGGGTCGGGATGGCCTCAGCGTGCTGGCCAGTGGGTCTCTTCCCCCCAATCCGTCCGAACTGTTGGGGAGTCCCAATATGGCGGCGCTGCTCAAGGCCCTGCGGCGCTCCTACGACCTCATCCTCATCGATGCGCCTCCGCTGCTACCTGTGACCGACGCCGCTGTTGCGGGCGTCCAGGCCGACGGTGTGGTGCTGGTCGTGCGTTACGGCAAGACGACGAAGAACCAACTTGCCTCGGCCACCCAGTCTTTGACCGCCGTCGATGCGCGGGTTCTCGGGGTGGTGCTGAACATGGCACCGAAGAAGGGGTCGGACGCCGGTCTGCGTTACGACGGTTACGGCTACTACGAAGACGATCCTGACTTGAAGAAGCCGCTGCTCGTGGTTGACGCAGCGCCGTCCCCGAACGGGTCAGCTCCGATGGTCGATTTGCCGAACGGGCAGGCACCGGAAACGGCGAACCCGGCCGTTTCCGCGGCTGTGACGACCTCCAGACTCGCCGGCCGGGCAAGCCGCGATCGCACGGGAATGCGGCCGCCCACCAGCAACTGACCAGTGAGCCCGCGGGCTTGGCCGGCATATATTTCCGCGGGTCTAGGGACTCCGGTGGACAGGTTCGAGATCGGCTGACCCGGGGTTGGTTGGGCGAGTGTTACACCTTGATGGGGTGAAACTTCATCGGGATGGCCCATTCAATTACCAGTCGTAGTATCGTTCGTGGGCTGCTGTCACCCGTACGGCGTAAATGTTACGCCGATTGCGCCCATTTCGGTTACCGTTGACTCTGGCTGTGGGGCGGGGGCCCCGCCACTTCTGGATCGCCGACGGTGTCGACCAATCCGGGCTTCACACAGTTGAAAGAGGTACACGTGCGTATCGGATACGCCCCGGGGGCTTACGACCTCTTCCATGTCGGGCACCTCAACATCCTCCGTCATGCCAAAAGCAACTGCGATCACTTGATCGCCGGCGTGGTCTCGGACGAGATGTGCTTGGAGGCGAAAGGTCACCGGCCCGTGATCCCGCTGGCAGAACGGCTCGAGATTGTCTCGCACATCTCCTACGTGGACGAGGTCTTCGCTGAGACCGTGCCCGAGAAACTCGAGACCTGGAGAACCGTCCGCTTCGACGTCCTGTTCAAGGGGGACGACTGGCGCGGCACCCCCAAGGGGCTGAAGTTGGAGCGCGACTTCGCTGCCGTCGGCGTGGAAATTGTTTATTTTCCTTACACAATGCACACGTCCAGCAGCATGCTGCGTGGCGTGCTCGCCACGATCGAGGGTCGCCGAGAGGCCACGGAAGCGACGGGCTAAGCTGATCGCCGGCTGGTAGCGCACAGTGCCGTGAAGCATCAAGTCGTCACCCGAATGGGCGGTTCTGTCGGGAGCTCTTCCGTCCCAGGGTTGCATAGAGTTAAATAGCAAGTGATCAAGAGGGTGCGGGGGCCCCCAAATGACGCAAGGCAACCCGGGATGATCGTCGATGCGGCGTACGCACTCGCCCGTCGTTCGACGGCATGACCCGGCGACCTCGCATCGTGTTTCATTCGCGCGTTTTCAGCAGCATGGGGGATCAGCATGGCGCTCACGACCGAACCGGTCGTTACCCGGAGACGGAGTCTGCGCCGCTTGAAGGTGTGGCAAGGCGCCACAGTCACGCTTCCCAGCTCCGATGGCGCCGGCACCGACAACACCGTCGTTCGGGTCGCGCCTCGTTCGCAGTACCGCAGCTGGGGGCGCCGCTACGCGGCCCGACTGCTCGTGACCGATTTCCTGGCTCTGCTGTTAGCCGCAGCTCTCGTCCTGATCATCCGTCTTCCCTCGGTCACGCCCGAGGCGGCGATCGACCAATTCTCGCCGACCTATCTCGCGTTGACCGGTTGCCTGTTGCTGATCTGGGTGCTGGCCCTGACCTGGTCCGGTAGTCGGGACGCGAAATCGATCGGCTATGGCGCTCTCGAGTACAAGCGGGTTCTGCACGCCACTTTCGCCGTCTTCGGTGTCATGGCAATTGTTTCGTACGTTTTCAAGCTCGAAATTTCGCGCAGCTACCTGTTGGTGATGCTGCCGGTGGGCCTCGCGGCAATACTGGTCACCAGATTCACCTGGCGGCGGTGGCTGCATCACCAGCGCACCGAAGGCAAATTCCTGTCGCGGGTTGTCGCGGTCGGCAACGTCCACACGGTGACAGAACTGATGCGGGACCTCCGGCGCGCTCCCCAGGCCGGCTACAAGGTGATCGGCGTCTGCCTGAGCCAGAGCGCGACCGCGGTGGACGCCGACGGCGGGCCGCTGACCGAGATCGACGGGGTACCGGTGCTCGGGGGGCTCGACCACGTCGCCGACCTGGTCCGCACCTCGGGTGCCGACACCGTGGCCGTCACGTCGACCGCGTCGTTCGGTCCGAGCCGGGTCCGCAAGCTCAGCTGGGAACTCGAGGACACCGACGCGGAACTCATTCTGGCTCCGGCGCTCACCAACATCGCCGGTCCGCGGGTGCACACCCAGCCGGTGGCGGGCCTACCGCTGATCCATGTCGATCGACCGACGTACCGCGGCGCGAACAAGATCTTGAAGAAGTCCTTCGATGTCGTCGGGAGTCTGTTGCTGATCCTGTTGTTCTCGCCGGTGCTGATCGGGACCGCCATTGCGATCAAGGTCTCCAGCAAGGGGCCGGTGTTCTTCCGTCAGGAGCGGGTCGGGATCAACGGCGAGATCTTCCGCATGATCAAGTTCCGTTCGATGGTCGTCGATGCGGAGTCGCGACTCGACCTTCTCCAGCAGGAGCGCGGGCCGGAGGACGCCGGGAATGTGATTCTGTTCAAGATGAAAAACGACCCGCGGATCACCGGGGTCGGCAAATTCATCCGCCGCTTCAGCATCGACGAACTGCCGCAGCTCTTCAATGTCTTCACGGGTGGAATGAGCCTCGTCGGTCCGCGGCCGCCGCTCAAGGCAGAGGTCGACCTCTATGAGGACGAAGCGCGTCGGCGACTGCTCGTCAAGCCGGGTATGACCGGGCTGTGGCAGGTGTCCGGCAGGTCGGATCTCACTTGGGACGACACGGTGCGGCTGGACGTCTACTACGTGGAGAACTGGTCCATCACCGGTGACATGGTGATCATCTGGAAGACCTGGAAGGCCGTCGTCTCTTCCGCCGGGGCGTACTGACCCTGAGCCTGCCTGCTGTTGCGGGGTGCGCGACCGGTCTATGGGAAGGTGTCGGGTGAGAACCGCGATATCGGCGGCTTCGAAACCCCGAAAGGTGGCACGGGTGTTGTCTGCTCGTCGAGTTGTGGCCGCGTTGGCCTTTGCCGGTGTGGTGGCGATGACGGCCACCGCGTGCGCCACCCAGGCCACGTCGGCCGCGCAGGTCGGAGACACCGCAATTTCCGAGGCCGCCATCTTCGACCGGACCACGGCGGTGGTCGACCAGGCGCAGGCAGCCGGGGCGGTCACGTTGGAACCCACGACGATCGCCGTCTTCAACAGGGCACAGGCCACCGCCGCCATCCGCAGCCAGCTGCTGGCGGTCGCCGCCGAGGACCGCGATGTCGTGGTTACCGATGAGCAGGTCAACACCGCGATGGCCGGCGGCAACGGGTCAGCAGCGGCCAGCCAGCTCGGTGCGCCCGAATCCATGGTGTCGGAGACTGTGCGGGATCTGCTCCGCCTTGAGGGCCTGGTCTCGACCCAGGCCCCCGAAGGGTCGCCGATCACCGATGTGACCGTGCGGATCGACGGTGTCTCGGTGCCGACGCGTGACGAGGCAGTGGCGACCAGGAGCCAGTTCCTCGCCGACCCCGCCGGAATCGACGGCATCATCGCCGCATCCACGTCGCCGGTGCAGCCACAGACGGTCAACCTCGTCCAGAACCCGACGGTGGCGCCGACGGGAGTCTTCAATGCGGAATCCGGCGATGTGATCGTGTACCCGAGCCAGGACGGCTTCTACGTGATCCGGGTGCTGGAGCGGACGGTCGAGCCGGGTGTGCTGACGGCTGCTGACCTCAGCGCCCAGGAGCTCGTCGGAAAGTTTGACCTCGGCGCACTCCTACTCGCCCCGTACGCCGAGCAGGCGGGCGTCACGGTCAACCCGCGCCTGGGCGTGTGGGATCCGCTGAGCATGCAGGTTGTGCCGGGCGGCAGCGGGTTGTGACGGCCCCGGAACCGCAGCAGCCGGGTCACCGGTTGGTCGACGCGGTCTCGGTGATGAACACGTTGCGGTCGCCGGGCGGCTGCCCGTGGGATGCGGAACAGACCCACGCCTCGTTGCTGCGCTACCTGATCGAGGAGTGCTACGAGTTGGTCGAGGCCGTCGAGCAGGGCGACCGGGCGGCCATCCGCGAGGAGCTCGGCGACGTGCTGCTGCAGGTCCTCTTCCACGCCAGAATCGCGGCAGAGGACCCACCGTCAGCAGACGGATTCGACATCGACGACGTTGCCGGTGACCTCGTGGACAAATTGGTCCGGCGTCATCCGCATGTATTCGATCCCGGTTCCGACCCGGTCCACACCTCCTCCGACCAGGAACGCCGTTGGGACGAACTGAAGAAGACGGAACGCGGCCGCTCGGGAGCGCTGGACGGCGTCGCGTTCGGCCAGCCGTCGACGGCGCTGGCCGCCAAGCTCGGGTCACGGGCGGCCAAGTTCGGCCTGTCGGTCGACCCGCCGCACGGCGAGAGCCCCGCTGAGGCGATTTTCCGGATTGCCTACGCCGCCGGCGCCAGGGGCGAGGACCCCGAATCGGCACTGCGGGCGGTCGCCGTGGCCCACGCCGCCGCGCTGACAGCTGCTGAGCGCGACACCGCTGAGCTTGAGGCCGCTGAGCGCGACCCCCTGAGCTCGACAGCCCCTGAGCGCGACGCCGCGCAACCCGAGGTGGCGGCCGAACTCAGTTGACGTCCCGCCGATGGAACCCGACGACGCCGGCCGCGACGAGTGCGACAGCGAGCGCTAGAAGCCAGATCAGCGGTCCCCAGCGAACTTCCTGCGTCGGCACGGTGGGGATGTGGGTGAACGGCGAGAGGTTCATCAGCCACTGCGGCAGTTGCAGCAACGGACCGAGCTGGCCGAGCAGCAGCGCAGCCACCAGCGCGGCCCAGGCGAGTCCGGTCAGGCGCGGAAACACACCGAAGAGGGCGACGGCGAACGCGCCGAGGACCAGTACGGCTGGCATCTGGACGACCATCGCGCCCAACGCGGCGGTGAAACCGCCGGACATGTCGCCGGTCTGCAGGCCGTTCACCACACCCGCCACAGCCCCCGCGACGGCCAGCAGGACCACCGGCCCGAGGATCACGAAGACCAGATGGCTGACCATCCACCGCGGCCGGCCGACCGACGTCGCCAGGACCGGCCCCACCCGATCGGACGACTCCTCGGTGCTCATCCGCAGCGCCGCCGAGATGCTGTAACCGGCCGCGATCAGACCCGCGATCGCCCCCATCGTGGACAGCAGGATGTCCGTGAGCGCACCGGCGCCGCCGATCTTCTCCAGCAGTTGCGTCAACTGCGGGTTGTCCGTCAGCAGGTCACCGCTGGTCGATGCGACCCCACCGGTCACCGCTCCCAGCAGGACGAAGCCGGCGGTCCAGCCGATCAACGAGCCGCGCTGCAACCTCGTGGCCAGTGCGAAAGGCCCGGCAAGGCGGGAATTCGTGGACGGTCCGAGTCGGGCCGCAAACATGCCAAGACCCAGGTCGCGCCGCTCCAGCAGCCACCCGGCGACGGCCAGTGCTGCCACTGTCGCCAGCACGAAGAGGCCGAGGACGGCCACGTTGTTCTCGCCGAACGGGCGGACGTGACCCGCCCAGCCCTGCGGGCTGAGCCAGGTCAGCCAGCTCAGCCGGCTCTCGACGTCACCCACCGCCCGGAGCGCGAACGTTACGGCCACCACGGAACACGCGATACCCAATGCGGTGCGGGCACTCTCGGCCAGCTGGGCGGCAACCGCGGCGACGCCGGCGAACACCAGTCCGCAGCCGGCCATCGCAGCCCCGAACAGCAGCGATCCAGCTGTGGACTCCCCACTGCCGATGCCGGCCGCCGCGACGATGACGCCGATCGCCAGGCTGGCACCGATGGCGACCGCCACCGCGGCCACCAGCGGGGCTGCCCGGCCCACGACGGCGGAGGCCAGCAATTCGGTTCGCCCCGCTTCCTCGTCGGCGCGGGTCCGCCTGATGACGGTGAAGATCGCCATCAGGCCGACCAGAGTCGTCCCGACGGCGCCGATCCGCCATGCACCGATCCCGCCGACCGAGGTGTCGGCGATGGGCCCGGTGATGGCGAGAAAGGACGGGTTGCCGGAGATGGACAGGGCGAGAGCCGTGCGTTCTGCCTGCTCCGGATAGAGCGCGCCGATCGCCGAGAAGGTCGACGCCGCGACCGCTCCGATTCCGAGGATCCAGACGATCAGCGGAAGCCGCTCCCGACGGAGGTTCAATCGGATCAGGCTGGTCGTGCCGGTGAAACGATTCCGGGTCGCGCGGCCGGTTGCGGGGGCCTGGCGCTCTGCGACGGCGGTCATCGGACGACTGCTTTCTCGTGCCGCCGGAGCCGCCGGGCGCCATGTTGGCGGGTTGATCCGTTGCTGTTCGGGTCCGCTTCGACCCGGTCCCCGTAGTGCCGCAGGAAGAGCTCCTCCAAGGTCGGCGGGGTGGCGGTGAGACTGCGCACCCCGCCGTCCACCAGCGTCCGGAGGACGCGGTCCAACTCGGCGGAATCAACGTCGAAGCGTGCCCTGTTGCCCTCGACCACCAGATCGTGCACACCCTGGCCGCCCTGCAGTGCAGCAGGTATGACGTCCAGTTCCGCGCTGATGGCGGTCCTGGTCAGGTGCCGCAGTTCCGACAGGGTGCCGGTCTCGACGACCGCTCCGGATCGGATGATGCTGACCCGGTCGCACAGCGCCTCGACTTCCGACAAGATATGACTGGATAGCAATACTGTTCTGCCGCGCTGCTTCTCGGTGTTGATGCAGTCCTGGAAAACGGCTTCCATCAACGGATCCAAGCCCGTCGTCGGCTCGTCCAGGATGAGCAGCTCGACGTCGGACGCGAGCGCCGCGACGAGCGCCACCTTCTGCCGGTTGCCCTTTGAGTAGGCGCGGCCCTTCTTGCGCGGGTCCAACTCGAAGCGTTCGAGCAGTTCGTCCCGGCGCCGGGTGTCGATACCGCCGCGCAACCGGGCCATCAGATCGATCACCTCCCCGCCGGAGAGGTTCGGCCAGAGACTGACATCTCCTGGCACGTACGCAAGGCGGCGGTGCAATTGCACGGCGTCGCGCCACGGATCGCCACCGAGAACCTGAGCCGAACCGGCGTCCGCGTGCAGTTGGCCGAGCAGGATTCTGATCGCGGTCGACTTCCCGGATCCGTTCGGACCGAGGAAACCGTGCACCTCGCCGGTCCGCACGGTCAGGTCCAGGTGGTCGAGGGCGGTGACCGGACCGAAAGTCTTGACGACACCGTTGATGGTGATTGCGTTGATGGTGACTGCACTTTCAGACGTACTCATGCTGACTGGCCTTTCCGCTCCGAGACAGATGACGGCGCATTGCCGGCGGGGGTGGTGGCGGCCCTGTACGCATCCAGGTAGTCGGGGGATGTATAGAGCCCGTAGGTGAACAACTCCAAGGCCGGAACGGTCAGCCGATCACCGACCGTCTGCAGGACCTCGTCCGCGGCGGTGCCCGGCGGCGCGATGTGACCGGCAAACGTCAAAATGCCGAGTTTGAACAGCGTGACCATCTCGGCGCGCGCCCGCTCATCGCCGGTCGGCCTGGCAATGCCGGCAGCGACCGCGGCGCCGAGGTATGTCTCCATGTCGGCGACCAGCCTTTCCATCAGCCGGTCCGCGAACTCGCCACCCTCGATCAGCGCGGTGGTCAGGTAGGGAGCGATGAAGGTGAACTCGGGTCGTCTGGCGAGCATTGCCAGCATGTCCGCCGGAGCCAATTGCGATGCAGCCTGGACCGTTTGCTCATCGATGAGCGCGGTGACATGCGCGTCGCATGCCTCCCGCAGTCCGTCCTTCGATCCGAAGTGGTGGATGACGAGGCCCGCCGAGACACCTGCTTTCTCTGCGACCGCCCGCACCGTGGTCCTTCGGAAGCCGTGGGACCCGAAGTAGGCGATCGCGGCGTCCCGAATCTTTGCCCGGGTCGTCAGATCCGCGATCTGTCGAGGTGCTGAACACATGCTCAAGATACTAAACGCTTGTTCAGTGGTCGCGCCACAGATTTCTCCGCTTTCAGGCAACGCCGGAATTCGGAGCCTCGATGCAGCGCGATCGAAGGTCAGATCAACGGGCGAGCAACCGATCGGTCGCCGGGTCGGCGGTGCCGCTGAAGAACCAGTCGAGGACCAGTTGGAACACCAGTTGATCCGGTGCGGCGCGCAGGAACAACGTCATCGAGGACCTGAGCTTCATTGCGTCGATGGACCCCAGGATCTGTTCCGCCGTTCTGTCGTGGTGTTGAACGACGGCGGCCGCAGACCCCAGGAGTCGCGGGCCGAGTACGGGGTGCTCCAGGTAGGCCTTCGCCTCCGCCAGGGAGGAGATCGCATACTGGCGCGCTATCGGACTCTGCCCCAAGCCGGCAATCTGCGGGAAGACGAACCACATCCAGTGCGAGGTCTTACGGCCGCGACGCAATTCCCCGAGCGCGGTTGCGTACGTGCCGGCGGAGTCCTGGGCTCGGACGAACCGTTGGAGATCGAAGGAATCGCCGGTCACGCTCGCTCCCTCGGATGGGCGGGAGTCTCGGCGTTCATTCGCCGGGGAATCGCACGCCGACCTGCCGCCGGACCTCGTCCACCGTCTGCAGGACGGAGATCGTCTCGGCCGGTGGAAGCAGGGGCGATTCCGTCGCGCCGTCGGCCACCAACTGCGCAAGGTGGGCTGCCTCGAAGCACAGCCCGTGGTGTCCGGTGATGGGATCCTCCGGCCGCACCAGGCGCCGACCGTCGTTGGCGGTGAGCGTCAGAACGGCGGGCCCGTAGAACGGGCCCGAGATCTCGATACAGCCGGCGGTGCCTGAGATCGATGCGGTGGTCGGCGTTTTCGAGGACAATGTCGTGTTCAGACAGGCCTGGGCGTCTCCGGACGTCAAGACCATGGAGACCTGTGCGTCAACACTGGTCTCCGTCAGGGAGCCGGTCGCGTCAATGTGGTCGGGCCGGCCGAGAACGAAAGAGGCGAACGACACCGGGTACACACCGAGATCCAACATCGCCCCGCCGGCCAATCCAGGATCGAAGAGTCGGCTTTTCGGGTCGACGTCGAAGTACTGGCCGTGATCGGCCAGCACCGTTGTGACCGTGCCGAGCGCACCGTCCGCCAACAATTGCCTGACGACGTCGGTCTGCGGGAGGAACCGCGTCCACATGGCCTCCATGACCAGGACATTCGCCGCTCGGGCGGCCGCGATGACCTGCGACGCTTCGCCCGCATTGCGCGTGAAGGCCTTCTCCACCAGGACCGGTTTCCCCGCCCCGATCGCCAGGAGGGCCTGCGCTCGGTGCTCGCTGTGCGGCGAGGCCACGTACACGGCGTCCACCTCGGGATCACCGACCAGTTGTTCGTATGACGAGTAGGCGCGTTCGGCACCGTGCCGTGCGGCGAACAGTTGAGCCCGCTCCAGCGAGCGGGATCCGACCGCGACGAGTCGCTGGCGCGTGTTGCGGAACATGGCATCCGCGAACGCGCCGGCAATCCGCCCGGGAGCAAGAACGCCCCAACGGAGGGGCGGTGCCTCCATCGGGTCGGGCGTGCGGGAGAGCGGTAAGGCGGTGGGGAACCCATTCACGTGACGCATGCTGCCACGTTCGGCGATGCTCAGGGGCTGACCAGGCGCTCCCGGCGGCCGGATTCGGCGCTCGCTGCAGTCAGGTGCTCGCGGGCTGCGCCCATCGCTCCGCGGTTTCGCCGGACCAGCGGCCGCTGCTCGACGAACCTGTTGAGGTGCACCGGAGACGACCGCTGGAGTTCGACGAACGCATCGGAAGCACTCAGCACCAGGTCGGCAACCCGCTTCTTACCCTTGCGGAGGGACCGGACCTGCTCCCGGCTGACCACGTGCTCGCCGCAATACAGAACGGCCCACAGCAGGCCGGTGGAATCTCGTTCGACCTGACCCACATAGGTCGCGGTGACGGGACCGCTCACGTTGACCACCTTCCGCCGTTCAGTCAGCCTGTGGAGCGGGTTTGCGCCGTACCTGCTCCTGTGGAGAGCCGGTAGGTCACTCAGGACATTCGATCGGTTGTTCCACCGTTTGGCCTACGACGATTGTGGTCGATATGACGTATTGACGCCAGAACCCATTGGTATGCACCTTTAGGGGACTGTGGTCACACTGAGTTGCATTACGGCCCCGTCGTCCCTCTTTGACTGGGTTTCTCGGAGTCCGGGCGATTTGCCGCCCTGATCAGCTCTGCATGGTTGTAACTGAACGTATCCGTGAACTGCGTTGCGTAGTCAAGGTGACCGGTCGGTTGACGCCGGTTTCGGACACCGGCTCATCGGGGGATGGCGGCCGGTGACGGGTGGCGCGTATCTCAGGGGGTCCGGTGGGCGCACCCGGTGCTCGATGGATCACGATGGACGGCGTGAAGCCTGCCGACCGTGCCGGCGCCGCGCAACCCGATGCAGTGCCGGCGGATGCCTTCGAACCGAGCCGGTGGCGGCGGATCGTGGTGCGAATGGGCCTGCTGGGCCCGGCGTTCGTCGCTGCGGTCGCCTATGTGGATCCGGGCAATGTGGCCACCAATTTGCAGGCCGGCGCGCGGTACGGCTATCTGCTGGTGTGGGTGCTGGTGGTCGCGACCGCGTCGGCGGGGGTCGTTCAGTTCCTCTCGGCGAAACTCGGGGTGGCGACCGGCGCCTCCCTCCCCGAGCTGGTCGGTCAGCGTCTCGGACGGCCGGCGCGGATCAGCTATTGGCTGCAGGCCGAAGGCGTCGCGATGGCCACTGACCTGGCGGAGGTCATCGGTGGCGCGATAGCTCTCGCCCTGCTGTTCGACGTGCCGTTGGTGCTGGGCGGCTTCATCGCGGGTGTCGTGTCGCTGGCCATGCTGTCGGTGCAGAACCGGCGCGGTCAGCGACCGTTCGAGCGCGTCATCACCGGGTTCCTGCTCATCATCGCGATCGGCTTCCTGGCCGGTCTCTTCGTCGCGCCGCCCTCGCCGGCGGAGGTCGCAGCGGGATTGATCCCCCGATTCGACGGGCTCGACTCGGTGCTGCTGGCGACCGCGATGCTGGGCGCCACCGTGATGCCACACGTGGTGTATCTGCATTCCGCGTTGAGCCGTGACAGGTTCGGGAAGGTCGCACCCGGACCGACTCGGCGTCGCCTGCTCAGTGCCACCCGAACCGACGTCTTCTTCGCCATGATCCTGGCCGGCACCGTGAACATCGCCATGCTGCTCCTGGCCGCGTCTGCGCTGCGGGGTCAGCAGGGCGTTGACACGATCGAGGGCGCGCATGCTGCGGTGACGGACTCGCTCGGCCCTGCGGTGGGCACCCTTTTTGCGGTCGGCCTGCTCGCCTCGGGTCTCGCGTCGACGTCCGTGGGGTGTTACGCGGGCAGCGTGATCATGGAGGGACTCATCCGCATTCGCGTCCACCTCCTGGTGCGCCGGGTGATCACGCTGATCCCCGCACTGATCGTGCTGGCGATCGGGGCGGACCCGACGACGGTGCTGGTTATCTCCCAGGTAGTGCTGTCCTTCGGCCTGCCCTTCGTGTTGGTCCCACTCCTGCGGCTGACGTCCGATCGCTCCCTGATGGGTGATGCGACGAACGGTCCGGGAGTGCGGGCGGTCGGCTGGTTGATCACCGCGGCGATTGTCAGCCTGAATGCGTTGCTCATCGTCGGCGTGGTCATCGACTTCTGACCCCGGCCGCTGCGGCGGTGGGCCGCCGACCGGCTGTCGGTCGTGCCTGCCACCATCGTGATGTGTCCCCGATAGGGGTCACGGACAGCCCCGCCCGCAGATCCCCTGCTGCGCAAAGGGAATAAGGGCATCGGAGGACACCATGTCGAACTTCACGAGCTACTACGCCGTCGCCGACGCAGGCAAGGCAGGCCGACTGGCCGATACCGCATCACCGTTCACGATCGAGGTCCGGTTCCTCGGGGGCCTGACCGAGCAGCAGCAACAAGCATTCAGTTCCGCGGCGGATCGGTGGACCCGGATGATCGTCGGCGACCTGCCATCGGTGGTCGTCGACGGTGAGACCATCGACGACCTGCTGATTCTCGCGCAGGGCGAGGACATCGACGGCGCCGGCAGCCTCCTCGGCCAGGCCGGGCCGACCGCACTGCGACCGGCGACCGCGGGAAGCGCGGCGCTGCTACCGGCCAAAGGTCTGATGTCGTTCGACACCGCGGATCTCGCCCAGATGGAAGCCGCCGGAACGCTGGTCGATGTGATCGCCCACGAGATGGGCCACGTCCTGGGGGTCGGTTCGATCTGGCGGCAGAAGGGTATGCTCGAGGGCGCTTCCACCAACAACCCGCTGTTCTCCGGCCCGGCCGCGATGGCGGCATACGCCGAACTGTTGGGGGTACCGGCGCCCAGGCTTGTCCCGGTCGAGAACACCGGGGGAGTCGGCACCCGCGGGTCCCACTGGCGGGAGGCGATCTTCCGGCAGGAGTTGATGAGCGGCTTCATCGGATCGGCCGGGAACCCCTTGAGCCGGCTGACGGTCGGCAGCCTCGCAGACCTCGGGTACCAGGTCGACCTCGAGGCCGCGGAGCCCTACACCTTGACGGATCTGCTGCACCGGGCGGAAACGGCTGATCTCACAACCCATGTCGCGCCGATCGACCGTGGCGTGATGCTCCCGATGATTCCCCAGGTCCTGCCCGCCGAGGCTCTTGCCGGTTGACCTGCCGGCCAACGGCCGTCATTGGCTCGCCACCGGACTTTCGGAGCCGTCGCGCCGCTCGAGGTTGATGGCTACACTCGCGCGAGGTCATGAGTTCCAGCACCAAGCCCCGGCTCGCTGGACGGCAACCCTCCACACGCGGTGGGGTGCCCCGGGTGATGACCAGGCGGATCACCGAACCCGGTGATCCGCAAGCGCGGGTCCGCGGACACCGGACCCTGTATCCGTGGACCTCCGTCCACGGCTCAGAGGAGCACATCAATGAGCCCGAACTGGTCCTTCGAGACCCGCCAGATCCATGCCGGCCAGACGCCCGACCCGACCACAAAGGCGCGGGCCCTGCCGATCTACCAGACGACCTCTTACGCATTCGACTCCTCCGAGCACGGGCGCAAGCTGTTCGCGCTCGAGGAGCTCGGCAACATCTACACCCGGATCATGAACCCGACCCAGGCGGTGGTCGAGGACCGGATCAACTCGCTCGAGGGCGGTGTCGGTGCCCTCCTGGTGGCGTCGGGCCAGTCTGCCGAGACGCTCGCCATCCTGACCATCGCCGAGGCCGGCGATCACATCGTGTCGTCTCCGCGGCTGTACGGCGGCACCTACAACCTGTTCCACTACACGCTGCCCAAGCTCGGGATCACGGTGAGCTTTGTCGACGATCCCGACAGCCCCGAATCCTGGCGCGCTGCCGTCCAGCCGAACACCAAGGCGTTCTACGGCGAGTCCATCTCGAATCCGCAGCTCGACGTCCTCGACTTCGCCGCTGTCGCCGCCGTCGCACACGAGGCAGGTGTGCCGCTGATCGTTGACAACACCGTGCCCACGCCATATCTCATCCGGCCGTTCGAGCACGGCGCCGATATCGTCGTCCACTCCGCGACCAAATACCTCGGCGGGCACGGCACCGCGATCGGCGGTGTCATCGTCGACTCCGGTAACTTCGACTGGGTCGCCAACGCGGAGCGGTTCCCGAACTTCAACACCCCCGACCCCAGCTACAACAACCTCACCTGGGGCGTCGATCTCGGCCCGGAAGGTCTGTTCAAGGCCAACGTGGCGTTCATCTTCAAGGCCCGGTTGCAGGGCCTCCGCGACATCGGGCCGGCCATCTCGCCGTTCAACGCGTTCCTGATCTCGCAAGGCGTGGAGACGCTGTCGCTCCGGATCGACCGGCACATCGCCAACGCGACCAGGGTCGCGCAGTGGCTCAGTGGACGGGACGAGGTCGCGTCGGTGTCCTACCCCGGCCTGGAATCGAGCCCGTGGCATGCGAATCAACTGAAGTACGCCCCGCTCGGAGGCGGCCCGATCGTCGCGTTCGAGATCAAGGGCGGGGTCGAGGCCGGCCAGACGTTCACCGATGCGCTGGAGTTGTTCACCAACCTGGCCAACATCGGTGACGTCCGTTCGCTGGTCATCCATCCCGCGTCCACCACCCACGCGCAGCTGTCGCCGGCGGAGCAACTCACCACCGGGGTGACCCCGGGGCTGATCCGGCTGGCGATCGGGATCGAGCACATCGACGACATCCTGGCCGATCTGGAGGCAGGCTTCAGGGCCGCCAAGGCAGAGTGACCGCCGCAGCAGACAGATCGACCGTCACCACGTCCCCGATCACCACGCCCCCAACCACCACGTCTTCAACCGCCACGTCTTCAACCGCCACGTCCCTGGTCACGACGACTCCGGACAGTTCGGGGTCGGCCCGGGGCGGGCCGTTGGGCGCACGGAAGTATGCGTCCATCGGACCGCTGACCACCGAGTCCGGGCGGCGGTTGGACGACGTGACCATGGCGTTCCAGACGTGGGGGACGCTCAATCCAGCGCGGGACAACGCCGTGCTCGTTCTGCATGCGCTCACCGGTGATGCGCATGTGGTCGGCCCGCAAGGTCCGGATCAGCCCACCCCCGGCTGGTGGGATGGGCTGATCGGGCCGGGCGCGCCGATCGACACCGACAGCCATTTCGCGATCGCAGCCAACGTGCTGGGTGGCTGTCGCGGCTCGACAGGGCCCTCGTCCGGTGCGCCGGATGGTCGGCCGTACGGATCCCGTTTCCCGCAGATCACCGTGCGCGACCAGGTGGTAGCCGAGGCCGCACTCGCCGACCTGCTCGGCATCACCAGGTTCGCCGCCGTGCTGGGTGGGTCGATGGGTGGCATGCGCGCGCTCGAATGGGCAATCCACGATCCGGACAGGGTGGCCCGTTGCATCGCCATCGCGACCTGCCCATACTTCACCGGCGATCAGATCGCCTGGAGCGTGCCGCAACTCGGTGCGATCCGGGCCGACGTGAACTTCCGCGGCGGCGACTACTACGACGGTGAGCCACCTCTCGCCGGGATGGCCCTCGCCCGGCAGATCGCACACACCACCTACCGGTCGGCCCTCGAGTTGGATACCCGGTTCGGTCGTGGCCCGCAGGGCGACGAAGATCCGATGACAGGTGGCCGGTTCGCGGTTCAGTCCTACCTCGAACACCACGGGCGAAAGCTCGGTCGGCGGTTCGACCCGAACTCCTACCTGGTGCTGACCGAGTCGATGAACTCCCACGACATCGGTCGTGGCAGAGGCGGTGTGGATGCCGCCCTGCGCCGAATGACAGCTGAGCTCACGGTCGCCGTCGTCGATTCAGACCGCCTGTTCCCGCCTGCTCAGGGCGAGCTGCTGGCGACCGCTCCGACAGCCCGTCCGCTGATCACCCTGCATTCCGATTACGGGCACGACGGCTTCCTGATCGAGGCCGAAGCGATCGCCGCGGTCGTCAGGGACGCAATGGCCACCGCCCCGACTACCGGGTGATGGGGCCGCCTGTCGGTCATTAGGCTGGCCGGCACCGGCTGCGCCGCCGATCTGCGAACCAGAAGGAGTCACCTCATGCCGTTGCGACTGGGCTACAAGGCATCTGCTGAGCAGTTCGGCCCTGTTCAGCTTTCCGACTTCGCCGTCCAGGCGGAGCAGGCGGGTTTCGATTCGGTCTTCATCTCCGACCATCTGCAACCCTGGCGGCATGACGGCGGCCATGCCCCCGCGGCGCTGCCCTGGCTGGGAGCGGTGGGCGCCAGAACCGAGCGGGTGCTCCTGGGAACCTCCGTGCTCACCCCCACCTTCCGCTACCACCCGGCCGTCATCGCGCAGGCCTTCGCCACGCTCGGCGTGATGTATCCGGGTCGGGTGATCCTGGGCGTCGGGTCGGGCGAGTCGCTCAACGAGGTGCCGCTGGGGCTCGAATGGCCGGAGGGCAAGGAGCGCTTCGCCCGACTGAAGGAGGCTGTCACGCTGATCCGTGAGCTGTGGTCGGGCGAGCGGGTCACCTTCGACGGCACCTACTACCGGACCGACAAGGCCACGATCTACGACCGACCAGAGGTACCCGTGCCGATCTACATCGGTGCGTCGGGGCCTGCGGCAACGCGGCTTGCCGGCCGGGTCGCCGACGGCTTCATCACCACCTCCGGCAAGGCGGACTCGCTGTACTCCGAGACGCTGCTGCCCGCGCTGGCCGAGGGCGCCGGCAAGGCCGGCCGCAGACTCGACGACCTCGACCTGCTGATCGAGATGAAGGTGTCCTTCGACCCGGACAAGGCCCGCGCCCTGGACGACACCAGGAACTGGGCAGCCCTTGCCCTGACACCGGAACAGAAGAGCGGCGTCGAGGACCCCATCGAGATGCAGCGGCTCGCGGATGAGCTCCCCGTCGAGCAGGCCGCCTCCCGATGGATCGTCTCCGACGACGCGGACGAGCACGTGGAGAAGATCAAGCGATATCTCGACCTCGGGTTTCGGCATCTCGTCTTCCACGCCCCCGGTACCGACCAGCCCCGTTTCCTGGAGCTCTACGGCGAGCAGGTGCTGCCGAGGATCCGCGCTCTCGCCCTGCCGTGAGCGCTCGGCGGCCGAAGGGCCCGACGCGCTGGCGAGTCCGGCGAGAGCCGCAGGGGGTTCGCCTCTAGGCTTGGTCCGTCATCGGCTCGTCCGTGCGACTGAGCCGGTGGCCGGCAACACGCTGTCAGCCCCAACCACCCGCAAGCGAAGGGATGTGCCCTGTGGCGGCCATCGAACTGATCGGTGCACGCGAGATCCTCGACTCCCGAGGAAACCCCACGGTCGAGGTAGAGGTGGCGCTCGACGACGGTTCACTTGCTCGCGCCGCAGTGCCCTCCGGCGCCTCCACCGGCGAGCACGAGGCCGTCGAGCTGCGAGATGGTGACGCCGACCGCTACCTGGGCAAGGGCGTCCTGAAGGCGGTCGAGTTCGTGCTCGAGGAGATCGGGCCGGCACTGATCGGATATGACGCGATCGAACAGCGCGTCATCGATCAGAAGCTGATCGACCTCGACGGGACGCCGGACAAGGGCCGTATCGGCGCGAACGCCATCCTCGGTGTTTCACTCGCGGTCGCCAAGGCTGCGGCGGAGTCCGCCGAACTCGAGCTCTTCCGCTACATCGGCGGCCCGAACGCGCACATCCTGCCGGTCCCGATGATGAACATCGTCAACGGCGGCGCGCACGCGGACAGCGGCGTGGACGTCCAGGAATTCATGATCGCCCCGATCGGCGCGCCCACCTTTCGCGAGGCGCTGCGCTGGGGAGCCGAGGTCTACCACTCCCTCAAGTCGGTGCTCAAGAAGGCCGGCTTCTCGACGGCGCTCGGTGACGAGGGTGGCTTCGCACCCGCCGCGTCGTCCAGCAAGGCCGCCCTGGATCTGATCTCGGATGCGATCACCAAGGCAGGCTTCGGATTCGGCAGCGACGTGGTCCTCGCGATGGATGTCGCCGCCACCGAGTTCCACAACAACGGCGCCTACAGCTACGAGGGCAGCCCCCGGACCTCGGACGAGATGATCGCCATCTACACCGATCTCATCGCCAACTACCCGATCGTCTCGATCGAGGATCCGCTGTCCGAGGACGACTGGGAGGGCTGGATCTCGATGACCACCCAGCTCGGCAACAAGATCCAGATCGTCGGTGACGACCTGTTCGTCACCAACCCGGAACGGCTGGAGGATGGCATCGCCCGCGGCGCCGCCAACGCCCTGCTGGTGAAGGTGAACCAGATCGGCACCCTTTCCGAGACGCTGGACGCGGTGAGCCTGGCTCACAACGCCGGCTACCGCTGCATGATGAGCCACCGATCGGGCGAGACCGAGGACACCACCATCGCCGATCTCGCCGTCGCAACGGGATGTGGCCAGATCAAGACCGGCGCCCCGGCCCGATCGGAGCGGGTGGCGAAGTACAACCAACTGCTCCGCATCGAGGAGAACCTCGGTGACGCGGCCCGCTACCTCGGCGAGCTCGCGTTCCCGCGGTACACCGTGGGGTCCTGACACTGTCATGAAACCGCCGCCCCAGCGCCGCCCCGGGGCTGGTCCGCGAGGCTCACGCGCCTCCCGGACCGGCGCCGCCGGGGAACGTACTGCACAGTCCGGCGCCGGCCGGCGTTCGCGGGCGGCGTCATCCCGGCCGGTCGCGAGCCGGCCGGCCACCGCGCCGGCCGCATCGGCGACAGGAGCGGCCCGGCGGTCGGGCCGGACGGTCACGATGGGGTCCCTCCCGGGACGAGCTCTGCTGCCGCAGTCGACGCTGGCCCGCCAGGTGGCCGTGCTGGGTGTGGTGCTGTGTGCCATCGCGCTGTCAGTCGCTTTCCCGCTGCGCAGCTACCTGGAGCAGCGGACGGCGCTCGCTCAGGCCGTGTCAGCACAACAGGACCTCGAGCAGCAGCGCGACGAGCTGCAATCCCGCAAGACCGCGCTCAACGATCCGGATTACGTTGCCGCGGAGGCCCGCCGGAGGCTCCAGTACGTCACGCCCGGCGACACGGTCTTCGTGGTGCACGCACCGGCAGTCGCTGCTGCTTCCGATGCCGCCGTTGCGGGACGCGGTGCCGAGGAGCCCTGGTACGGAAGCCTCTGGTCGACGCTGGCCGAAGGTAGCTCGCAATAAGCGCGCAGGAGCAGCACTGACGTGCAGGACGAGTGGGAAGCCGTCAGCAGCACCGACCGCGAAGTGCTGACAAGAGAGCTCGGTCGGCCACCGCGCGGCCTGCTGGCCGTCGCGTATCGCTGCGATCACGGCGTACCGGCGGTCGTCCAGACGGCGCCCCGGCTCCCGGACGGCACACCGTTCCCGACGTTGTTCTACCTCTGCTGTTCCGAGCTCAATGCTGCCGTGAGCCGGATGGAATCGGTCGGCGTCATGCGTGAGATGACGGCCGACCTGCAGGCGGATCCGGACCTGGCCGACCGCTACTGGTCGGCGCACGAGCACTACCTGCAGATGCGGAACGCACTGGACGACCTGGGCATCCCGGTCACCGCCGGCGGCATGCCCGACAGGGTGAAGTGCCTGCATGTGCTGGTGGCCCACTCGCTGGCCATGGGCCGCGGAGTCAATCCGCTGGGTGATCGTGCGGTCGATGCTTTGCCGGGCTACTTCCGCGGGGGCCCGCCCTGCGCGCGGCTGTCGCCGGTCATCCCGTCCGCTCCGAATGGGGCGTGACGTCCGCGACCAACGGCCCTGAGTGCCGCGGGACCTGTTGCACCCGAGGCAAACTCGCCGAACCCCCGATCGCCGTTGCCTTTCAGTCTGGTTTCGCAGTCCAGCGCGGTCACTGTTCCGGACCCCTCCCGGATACTGTTCAGCGGGGACTCCCTGAGCAGTCGCGCCATCGGGTAGGTCTCGACATAGCCGTTGCCGCCCAGACACTCCAGGGCTTCGGCGATCATCGGCACCGCCCGCTTGCAGATCCAGAACTTCGACATCGGGAGCGCCAGGCGAAGGAGTGCGGCGTCGTCCGGCCGGGTTCCGCCGACCAACGACGCGAGCCGCATCGCCGTCAGCGTCGCTGCCCACGATTCGACGGCGAGATCGGGCACAGACAGGTGGCCGGACACGGTGTGCGTCCACAGGTAGAAGCCGGCCGCGCGCAGCAGGTGGGCATCCGATGCGGCGTCGGGTGCCTAGGCAGCCGCTTGGAGCCCTGCCCGCACAGCCCTGGACATCAGCAGATGCCAGGCGGGGGATTCGACCTCGTCGACCCGGTTTCCAGCGCGGTCGTAGCTGTGCAGGACCCAAGTCACAGGCATTCGCGAGCCGTTCCGCGTCAGCAAGCTCGGCCGAACCCGCATCCACCACGAGGGCACGGAGTTCCGGCGTCAGCGGTGCGCCCGCCGCCGCCAGGCCAGCCCGGAGGGCCGGGTCCGCGGCGCTGACGTCGATTCCGACCAGAGGTGGCACCTGGTCTGCGCCGTAGAGGGCGACGCTCATGCGGGACCTATGGATCAGTCGACGAGGCCGACGTGCCGTCATCCTTCCGCACGACCGCGAGGCGAAACGAAGGCGCAAGGACTCGAGTTCACCCTTATGGACCTCCATATGGCTGATCGACTTGCGCGCATGGTCGTGATGTCGTTCGGACCGTCATTTCATCATGCTGAACCAGTTCCGTTCGCTGATCAGAAGGGCCGTCCAATGACCCAGCCATGGCGACAGCAGGTCCGGCACCGTATCAGCGCAGCGATGGCCGTCGTGATGGTGCTCACCCTGCTCACAGTGCTCCGCACCTCCGAGACAGCTGTGGCCGCGGTCGCGCGCGCCAGCTCGCCGTGCGCCGCCATGACAGTGCCGGTCTTCCAGCGGATCAATCCTTCGACGTCGGCCACCCTGCTGACCCGCTCGCGCAACGAGAGCGTAGGTGTGGCCCGCCGCGGGTTCACCGACAATCGAGGTTTGCCGTTCAAGGCCGCTGCCCGGCCGGCTGCCGGCCTGGTGGCCGCCCATCGAATGCACCTTCCGCGGGTCGGCAACTTCGTCTGGATGACCAGCCCCACCGAGATCGCCCGCGCCAAGAAACAGGGCTACCGGGACCAGGGCGTCAATTTCTACGTCTCCAGCAAGCCCCGCACCTGTCTGGCTCCGGTCTACCGATACCGGAAGGCCGGCTTTCATCGGTTTGCGATCGGCGACGTGAGCCGCGCAGCCGCTGCGGCCGCCGGTTGGCGCCAGGAAGGAGTTGCCTTTTATGCCGCGCCTCCGTCGCCCGAGCCGGCCGGTGATACAAGGTTCAGCATCGTCGTCTACCCCGACACGCAAGGAGAGGTGACGAGACACGACGACCCCCGATTTCTCGACCGGACGCGGTGGACGGTCAAGAACAGACGCACCCTCGATACGCGATTCGTGATCCAAACAGGGGACTTGGTCAACTGGGACTCAGCGGGCCACGAGCAATTTCACCGGGCCAGTGCCGGTATGAAGATGTTGGACGACGTCAGAATGCCGTACGCCATAGCGGTCGGCAATCATGACACAGGCGTCGTCTGCGGCAGTGGCTCCGCCTGTCCCGGGAAGAAGCCGTGGATCGCCGTCCGCGACACATCAACGATCAATCGCTTCTTCCCGCCGACCAGATTCTCGGCGATGCGAGGTCAGTTCGAGCCACGAAAGATCGACAACTCGTTTCTCACTTTTTCCGCAGGAGGTCGTGACTGGTTGGTATTGAGTGTCGAACTGTGGCCCAGGGCGTCGGCCGTGCAATGGGCGAAGAGCGTCATTCGCTCGCATCCGACTGACAATGTCATCATTGCGACCCACTCGTACCTGCAACCGAACGCTACGATCTTCCAGCGGAACGGAGGGTACGGAGCCAATTCACCGCAGTACATCTACGAGCAGTTGGTGCATCCCTACCCCAATGTCAGGCTGGTTCTGTCCGGCCATGTCGGCGACGCCGCCGCCAGGGTGGACACCGCGCAACAAGGTAATTCCGTCGTTGCGCTCCTCGGCAACTTCAGCACCACCAAGACCAACCCCACCCGGATCCTCGACATCGACACCGCCTCGAACACCGTGAGCACGCGGTTCTACGCCCCTTACACGAACACCGATTACCCGCAGTTCAGCCGCACCTTCTATGGAATGAGCTGGGTCGGCTGAGCCGCGACTCCGGCACCGACGCCGGCAGTGCCGGTTGCGCGGAAGGCGCTGGGGTACGGTCCAGTTCGTGACAGCCGAGCCCATGCGCGTCGCGGCCATCGACTGCGGCACCAATTCGATCAGGCTGCTCGTCGCCGACGTTGTCCGCGACGTGGACGGCACCCCGCAACTGGTCGACGTGCACCGCGAGATGCGGGTGGTCAGGCTTGGCGAGGGGGTCGACGCCACGGGCCTGCTGTCCACCCATGCCATCGACCGGACCTGGCGGGCGCTGGCCGACTACGCGGCGGTGATCCGTGCCTCGGGTGTTGTCCGGACCCGGATGGTGGCCACCTCCGCGACGCGTGACGCGGCGAACCGGGCCGACTTCACCGACATGGTGACCTCCACGCTGGGCCAGCCGCCCGAGGTGATCAGCGGCGGCGAAGAAGCTGAGTTCTCATTCGCCGGCGCGGTCGGGGAGCTGGATACCCGCAGCGGATCCTTCCTGGTGGTCGACATCGGTGGCGGCTCCACGGAGATGATCGTGGGCACCCGGTCAGCCTCGGGCAGCCGGATCACCGGGTCGGTGAGCCTGGACATCGGCTGTGTGCGGATCACCGAGCGCGTCCTGGGGTCGGACCCGCCCACCCCGCAGCAGCGCGCCGAGGCTGCCCGTTGGGCGCGGACAGCGTTGTCCGATGGTCTCGATCAACTGCCGGTCCGCACGGTGCGCTGCCTGGTGCCGGTCTCGGGAACCGCAACCACCGTTGCGGCCGCGGCCCTGAAACTGCCGTCCTACGATCCAGCTCGCATCCACCTCTCCCGCATACCGGCGGAGCAGGTGCACAAGGTGGCGGATTTCCTGCTCGGCGCCAACCGGTCGCACCGGGCGGCGCTCGGCTACATGCACCCCGGGCGGGTGGACGTGATCGGTGGCGGCGCACTCATCCTGTCCACCCTGGTCCGGTTGGTGGCCGAGCGCACCGGTCTCACCGAGATCACCGTGTCCGAGCACGACATCCTCGACGGTATTGCGCTCTCACTTGCCCCTGTATGAGCCTGAAACCGGGGTATACCCGACGGGTTGCATCGACAGCCGGGCGGATGTTGGCGAATCAGGAGATCTCCTCACCACAGCTGGGAGTACTTCTCAGCAGACTTCGGACTCTTTGATCCACTGACAGGAAATAGATCGAACTGATGGTTGCCTTGGATGTTGTTGAAAACGTTCTCATATCGAATGTTCCCGGGACCGGACCCTGCGTGCGCGACAAAGAAGTCGTGCATCTGCTGTATGTAGGCCGGCGCGTCACCCGTCTCGTTCCAGTTGATTCCCCATTCCGATATGCCCATCGGTACGCCATGGTCCTGAGCGAACTTTCGGTGAGACTCCAAACCCACCGGTGCTCCGTACCCATCGGCTTTGATGCCCGTCGAGTTGCCGGACCTCTTCCAATGATTCGAGTACCAGTCCGTGGAGTAGACATCCACATACTTGTCTCCGGGCCACAGGGTCCGCCAATCGTAGGACTGCCCGGACGTGTCACCATTGGTCCCGAATACCAACTTCGCCTGCGGAAAGATGGCCTGTTTCAAATTGTAGAATCTGATCCATGCCAGCCTGAAGTTGGCGACGTCACCGGCCGCGACCGAATGACTGTACCAATTTCCGTTCATTTCATGGGCGAATCGGATATACATCGTGTTGTCAGCCCGATTGCCGGTCATGACTCGCTTACCGGTATTCAAGACGGCGGACCAGGTCGAGTCCATACCGCCTGAGGCGGCTTGCGCCCAGGAGTTGCCGGCCCAGATGGCGCCTATTGCCAGGTCAACGTCACCGTTCCAAGTGCGAAGCTCACCGTTGGATGCAGTGAACTGCCACATGTTCCTTGCGTTGTCCGCTGTGTTTTCCGACCAAGTGGTAACTATGTCAAGGGGATCACCTCGCCACTGCCCGAAAGACCCGTTGGCAATCAGGTCCCCTTGCCCACCTGCTCCCGAAAGCCAGGTTCCCTGCGGCGTAGATGGCGTCGTGGTGATCGGTGGCGGGGTGGTGGTGGGGTTGCCGGTAGTCGCGGCGACCGGGGCGGTGTAGACCTCGGCCCGGTCGATGTTGATCGTTGGTGACAAGCCGGCTGACTTGCGTCCGGTCACGGTGATGGAGATGGAGTGTCGGCCGACAGGGAGTACAGGGGACGTGAAGATGGTGGCGGGCGTCTGGGTACCTGCGTAATAGTCGATGTCGGTCGTCGCGCGACCGTCAACGGAGACGGCTGCTATACCGCCCGCCAGTTCTTTGTAGCCGTGGATTCTGGCCTGAGATCCGTAGAACGTGAAAACGGCTTTGTCTCCGGTGGTGTATCCGTAGTGGAAGCTGTTCTGGTAAGCGGTTGCGTTGCAGCCACCGCAATTGGTCCACGATAACCCCGTGTACGAGAATGAGTTGGTTCCCGATGTCACCTTGTCGTCGACTGCAGTTGGTACCACGATGCTGGGCGTGGCCGAGGTGGTGGTTGGCGGTGTCGTGATCGTGGGCGATGCGGTATTCGTCGCGCTGGAATTGCTGGTGACTGTAGGGGAAGTGGTGTAAACCTCAGCACGGTCGACGTTGATCGTGGTTGAGGATCCGGCTGTTTTCCGTCCCGTGACGGTAATGGTGACGGTGTGACGGCCGACGGGTAGTACGGGGGTGGCGAAGACGCTGGTGAGGGCCTGAGTGTTTGCGTAATAATCGACGTCGGCTGCGACTCGACCGTCGATCGAGAACGCGGCTATTCCGCCGGGTCGTTCTTTGTAGCCGTGGATTCTGGCCTGAGATCCGTAGAAGGTGAAGACGACCTTGTCTCCGGTGGTATATCCGTAGTGGAAGCTGTTCTGATAGGCGGTTGCGTTGCAACCACCGCAATTAGTCCACGACGACCCCGTGTAGGAGAAGTAATTCGTCCCGGAGGTCACCTTGTCGTCAACGGAAGTAGGCACGACCGCTCCTGCAGCGATGGGACTTTCTGCAACGATGGACAGACCGACAAGGAGTGCCGAAGTAATCAGGAAGACAAAGTATCGTCGTATTGCAACTTTTCCGACGTACACCAGAAAACTCGGTCGACGGTTTCGAGAATGGCCGTTGTTGTTCAGATTAACTTGTGCTCGATGCGGTGGGAAATCGGTCTCGAGATTGGGACTGCCTGTGATACGCGGAACGCCCATGGCGACACTTCTCTCTGAGACGTGGAGTCGGACGTCGACTCCTATAACTCAGAGTATTTGGGCGACTACGAAGAGTCATCGACCATCTGACAGTAGTTCGTCTGATGCACCTGCGGTGTCCCCGCCGAGATACCTATCGTTGACTGAAGCAAACGAATCATGCTTCAGGTAGAGCCTGGATCAGGCTTTTCAACTGTCGCGCGGGTCGCTCCGCGCTCCCACGGCTCAATCAGATTGCCGAATGTATGTAGCGTGTCGCTCTGATCGTGGGCGGCTGACGGCCGGAGATCCAGTGGCGACGCTGTCTGCCGGCACATCATGCGTGACAACGGCACCAGCACCGATGATGACCCGATCACCGATATGCACGCCGCCCAAGACCGCGGCACCCGCGCCGATGACCACGTCGTTCCCGATCTGCGGCTGGCCCGGGCGCGCACCGTCTCCCAGGGTCACGCCGTGGTACATCCGGAGGTTGCGGCCGACAGTCACCTGGGGTCCCACCACAATCCCGACGCTGTGCATCAGGCATAGCCCTGGACCGATGCTGGCCAGCGGACTGAGCTCCGTCCCAGCCGCCCTGATGGCGCGTCCCTGGATCAGGTAGGCCGCTGCGAGCAGTCGTCGGCGTGCGAGGACCTGGCTGATGCGGAAAAAGATGACTGCCCTGACCCTCGGGTACAGGATCGCCTTGGTTACCGTGCGCAGCAGCCCTCCGCGTTGCCCCTCCGATACGCCGACCATGTGCCGCAGGTCCTCAGGCAACGATCCACGCACCGGGCGATTGGTCATTAAGAATGATGCACTCATCGATCGCTCCTCCGACTGGCTGCCCGGCGCAGCAGCGTATCGGACCCAGCCCTGAGACCAGTCCGGCTGTTGCGCGGCGTGAGGAGGGGGCCTATCAGCAGTGCGCCCCGACTTTGACCTACACTTCCGCCCAGTTTGGATGACCCAGGGTGACGACGGTGAACCCACCCTCACCCCTTCGTGAGATCACGACTGCGACGCCGAGATGACGAGGGTGACGAGTGACAGCCGTATCGGTGAAGCTCCAGAACGTTCAGGCGCTGCGCGCGGTGGCCGCGCTGGCAGTGGTCCTGGCACACATCGGTGATCCAGACGGAATCGAGAACAGCTGGTTACAGGGCGAGCATCGATGGTTAACGGCATTCGACCGACCGGGAAACGCCGGCGTCGACCTCTTCTTTGTGATCAGCGGTCTCATCATGTTCGTCACCACTTCCAGGCTCGCGGCCGGTGCTGCGGGCAGCCGTCGGTTCCTCGTCCGTCGTGCAACCCGGATCTACCCCGCCTACTGGGTGGCGACGTTGCCCGCTTTGATGCTGTTCCTGATTGCGCCGTCAATGGTCAATTCCTCGCAGGAGCACGCGCCGCGGATCTTCGAGTCGTTGCTGCTCCTGCCGCAATCGGGACTTCCGTTGCTCCTCGTCGGCTGGACCTTGACCTTCGAGTTGTACTTCTACCTCGTCTTCGCCCTGACTTTGCTGGCGCCGGCGCGGCTCCGACTTCCGCTGCTGATTGCTTGGGGCATGTTGACCGCGACGCTCGCGGTCGTGCTCGCTGACTCTGTCAATCCGTGGCTCGGCCTGATCAGTGCTCCGATCTGCTTGGAGTTCCTCTTCGGTGCTGTCGTCGGATGGCTGGTCGTGAGCGGCAGGTTCCTGTTCCCGACCGCAGCTGCCATCGTCGGCGGATTGTCGCTCGGACTGGCCGTCTGGATCGGTGGCGACAACTTTCCGGGAGATTGGTACCGCGTCGTTCCGGCAGGTGCCCTCATCGCAGTGTTCGTCTACGGCATGGTCGGGTTGGAGGCACGGGGCGGTTACGTGGCCCCACGCTGGTTGCAGAAGTTGGGGGACGCGTCTTACTCGATGTATCTGTGGCACGTCTTGATCCTTGCCGGACTCGGGCGCTTCCTGCTGATCCGGCTGCCTGACAACCCCGTCGCGCATGCTGTGGGGCTTGCGCTCGCGATCGGCGCGGTGCTCATCGGTTCCTTGCTGGCCTACCGGTTCGTCGAGCAGCCGCTGTTGCGTCTGTCGCGGAACGGAAGATCAGGGCGGACGCCGGCCGTGGCAGCTCGCGGACGGCACCGGACTCAGGTGCCCAACAAGGCGGATTAGGGACTCCTAGGAGTCGGCCGATCCGCTGACACGAAGTGACCGTGAACGAGGAACGATCCGGACCACTAGGGCATTTGCACCCCGATCACCAGTCAGGCGCACACCATGTGCCACCGCACGGTAGTGGTTCTAGGCCGCATTCAGCCGAACGAGGCCGTTCTGCGCCCGAAAGGACGTATGATCTTGCCGCCGGCATGAATAGGGTTGTCGGTGCTGGGGGGCGGGTTGCTCCGTGCCCGGGGTGGGGGCTGAGAGGCCCGTGCGAGTTCGCACGGCCGTCAATGGAGGAAATAATGCGCATTCTGGTGACGGGCACAGAAGGCTATCTCGGAAGCCTGCTGGCACCCGACCTGAGCAGACGCGGCCACGACGTGGTCGGTCTGGACACGGGGTACTTCAAGAACGGTTGGTTGTATCGGGGGACGGACCGGACCGTGTTCACGCTCGATCAGGACGTGCGTACCGTCACCCAGGCGCAGCTCGAGGGCTTCGACGCTGTGGTCCACATGGCTGAACTGTCGAACGACCCGATGGGCGACCTGCTCGGTGACGTCACCTACGACGTCAACCACAGGGGCACTGTCCGGCTGGCGACCGTCGCGAAGGCAGCTGGGGTGGAGCGCTTCATCCACATGTCGTCATGCAGCGTCTACGGTGTCGCGGACGGGGTGGTGGACGAAACGGCGCCGATCAACCCGCAGACCGCCTACGCCGACTGCAAGGCGCTGGTCGAGCGTGACGTCGCAACCTTGGCCGACGACAATTTCTCACCGACCTTCATGCGCAACGCCACGGCATTCGGTGCGTCCCCGCGAATGCGTTTCGACATCGTCCTGAACAATCTCAGCGGGCTCGCGCACACCACGCGCAAGATCGCCATGACGTCTGACGGAACGCCATGGCGTCCGCTGGTACACGCCCTGGACATCGGAAAGGCGATCAGATGCGCTCTGCAGGCGCCGCGCGAGGTCATACACAACCAGGTATTCAACGTCGGTAGTAACGAGCAGAACTATCAGGTCCGTGACATTGCGGAGACCGTCGCCAGGGCGTTTCCGGGATGCACTACCGAATTCGGGGCACCGGGCGCGGACAATCGCAGCTACAAGGTCAACTTCGACAAGATCAATTCGGTGCTGCCCGGTTTCTCGTGTGATTGGGACGCGGCCAGCGGGGCCGTCCAACTGGCGACGATCTTCAGCGCGATAGACCTGGACTCGGCGACCTTCACGGGTCGCGGTCACACGCGGCTTCTCCAGCTCGAGTATCTGCTGCGCACCAAGCAGATCGACGCCGAGCTGTTGTGGACGGCCCAGGCATGAGGTTCACGACAACGGCCATCGAAGGTGTCGCGATCATCGACCTCGAAGAACGCAGTGACGACCGCGGATTCTTCGCTCGTAGTTTCTGCCAGGATGAATTTGTCGATAATGGGCTCTTGCCCATCGTCGCCCAGTGCAACATCTCCTTCAACTTCGCGGCCGGCACGCTGCGCGGGATGCACTACCAGTTGCCACCGGCGACCGAAGCGAAGCTCGTACGGTGCATCTCCGGTGCCATCGTCGACCAGATTGTCGACCTTCGGCCTGAATCACCGACCTACCTGCGCCACGTCTCCGTCGAGCTCAGCGCACGAAACCGGCGGTCTTTGTACGTGCCGCCGATGTTCGGCCACGGCTATCAGACACTGGTCGACGGTGCGGAGGTCATGTACCAGGTCAGCGAGCGGTACACCCCGGGTCAGGAACGCGGCCTTCGGTACAACGATCCGGCGCTCGGCCTGGAATGGCCGTTGCCGGTCAGTGCGATCAGCGAGAAGGACGATTCCTGGCCGTTGATCGAATCTGTGGGAGCGACGTCGTGATTGTCGTCGATTCCGCCCTTGCGCGGCGGCAGCGCGACGGCCGGCCGATCCGGGTCGGAATGATCGGTGCCGGGTTCATGGGCCGCGGTGTCGCGCGTCAGATCATCAAGTACACGCCCGGGATGGTTCTGGCGGCCGTGTCGAACCGGAACGTCGCCGGTGCCGAACGCGCCTTCCGCGAGGCAGGTGTCGATGACTTCGGGCACGCGTCGTCCACACGAGAGGTCGCGCAATCGGTTGCGGCCGGAACTCCCGTTGTGACCGACGATCCGACGACCATCTGTGAAGCCGATGGCATCGATGTCATCTGTGACGTGACGGGGGCCGTCGAATTCGGGGCAGCAGCGACGCTCGCCGCGTTTGAGGCGGGCAAGCACGTCGTCACGATGAACGCGGAGCTGGACGGGACCGTGGGCCCGTTGCTCGCCCATCGGGCTCGCTCGGCAGGGGTGGTGTTCTCCGGAGTCGACGGCGATCAACCCGGCGTCGAGGTGAATCTCCATCGATTCGTGAGCGGAATCGGTCTGACCCCGCTGGTGATGGGCAATATCAAAGGCTTGCAGGACCGGTTTCGGACTCCCGCTACCCAGGCGGCCTTCGCTGCCAAGTGGGGCCAGGATCCGCATATGGTCACCAGCTTCGCCGACGGCACGAAGGTCTCCTTCGAACAGGCGATCGTTGCCAATGCCGTCGGGATGACGGTCGCCCAACGCGGAATGGTGGGCGCCGACCATCGGGGACATGTCGACGAGCTGACTACTGCCTATGACGTCGATCAGCTCCGTGAGCTCGGCGGCGTTGTCGACTATGTCGTCGGCGCCCAGCCCGGCCCCGGCGTGTTCTGTCTCGCGACCATCGACGATCCGACGCAACGGCACTACCTCAATCTGTACAAGCTCGGTGAAGGGCCGCTGTACTCGTTCTACACGCCGTATCATCTTTGCCACTTCGAGGTGCCCAACAGTCTTGCCCGAGCCGTTGACTTCCAGGACGCGTCCATCGTGGCCGCGGGTGCCCCGTTGGTCGAGGTGGTCGCGACGGCCAAAACCGATCTTGCGGTCGGCGCGGTCATCGATGCGTTGGGCGGGTTTCACAGCTACGGGGAGGCCGAAAAAGCTGACATCACTGCGGATCTGAGACTTCTCCCGATGGGGGTTGCGGAGGGATGCACGGTCGTTCGGCCCGTGAAGAAGGATGCCACCATCACCTATGACGACGTGCGGCTCCCGGCCGGTCGGTTGATCGACAAGTTGCGCATCGAGCAGACGGCCACTTTTGGATGAGTACGGAACTCCAGGGCCGGCGTGAACAAGCCTTAGCCGAAACCGCCTCCTACGAAGTCATCGTCGTGACTTATCACAGTCGTCAGCAGTTGGAGGGTCTCCTAGCCGCCGCGCGGCCCGACCAGCGAATCGCCGTCGTCGACAACGCGTCCGGCGTGGACGGCGTTCGCGAGGTCGTGCAGCGATTTCCGCACGGCCGGTGGCTGGACGGGGAGAACAGTGGTTTCGCCTGTGCGGCGAATCGAGGCGCGTTGAGCTCGACAGCTGATTTCGTCCTCTTCGCCAATCCCGACAGCCGTCCCACGCCGGAGATCTGGGACGCGCTGGTCGGCGATCTCATCGCAGATCCGACGCTCGGCAGCGTTGCCGCGGCGACCGTCAACGCATCAGGCCGGATCGAGATCGGCGTCGGTGGTTGGGAGCCGACACCCAGCCGGGTACTGATCTATGCCCTCGGTCTGCATCGGCTCTTCCCGCACGCGGGCACGGTAGCCCGTCCGAAGGTGGGTGAAGAGGTTCAACTCGGCTGGCTCACCGGTGCCTGCCTCGCCGTGCGGAAGCAGACCTTTGTCGAGCTCGGCGGCTTCGATGAGCGCTACTTCGTCTACAACGAGGACATGTCGTTCGGCCGGTCGTTGCGTGAGGCGGGGTGGGGCCAGCGCTTGCGGACCGAATTGCTCGTGCCGCATGCGACCGGTGGGTCCGGTGGCGGGAGCACGAAGATGCCCCAGCAACGCGGTGCCTCCATGGCGCTGTACCTCCGCGATCACAACGGTCCGGCGGCAACAGTCCTCATGCAGGTGATGCTCGCAACCGGAATGATCCCCAGGCTCGTCCTCGCCGCTGTGCGGGGTCGCCGAACGGTCGCCCGCCAGCACCGCGCATATATCAAGGGCGTCTTGACCAAACGCTCTCCGTACGTTCAGTAATCCGGCCGCTCGGAATCGAACGAGGGTACCGAGCGGGCGAGCCAATCCTCCGCCGCCGTTGCCAACGAGCGCCAATCGACGCCAGGACTCATGAACTCGGTCTCCATATGGCACGCAAGGTTCGGATCGGCCGCGTAGAGCAGATGGGGATGACGCCGTCGGGTGAGGGACCTCATCTGATAGGCGACCCTGAAAGGGGTCAGAACGGTGTTGGCGGCAATCGCTGTCGCGCCGGTGCGAAAGCGAGTGTCAGGCGGGCCGAGGAACATTTCACTCGCCGAGTAGGGAAAGCGCCCCTGGTACACGAGGCAGGTCTCGTGGTCCAGCAGACGTGATGGATAAGGGACCATGCCCTGCCGAAAGATGCCCAAATCGGCACGCAGGGTCCCGACCCGGGCACCGAAAGTGCTGGCCGTGCTCGGCACGTTCACCCAGCGCCGTCCTTGGACCTCCGCAGAAGGCCGCTGGATCCAGTCCTTTGGCGCGCTGAAAGGGACGTGCGGTCCGAATGCCGGATGCTCCGGTGTGGACGCGTAAAGGGCAAAATAACCGGCTGCCGGAATGTTGCTCGCTGCTTCTTCGAGTGCGACGAATGCATTTGGGTCGTGAAGGTAATCGTCCTCACAGAAGTAAACTATGTCGTCATCCGACCACCCCCGCTGCTGCGGTAGCGCCAAGGCTGCCCTGTAGCTTCCCCGCATTCCGACCGGGCCGTTCGCGAGATCCACGACTTGGCCGCGTGCCTCGGCGATAGCGCGCAAATCGGCAGGTAAGGGTCCATCAGCGAGCACGACGATGTCCGCGTTCGCGACTTCGGCCGCGAGCAGGAATGAGGCCAATGATGACCGTTTGCTGTAAAAAGTGGGCCGGCCCTTGCGATTCTCGCCGCCGTACAATCGATAAACGAGGTGCAGCGTCACTTCGTTACCTCATCAGTCGTTGGAACCGGAACATGTTCAGCGGTGCCTACGATGGATGCACTGCTCGTCACGTTTCCGTTGGCCGAAGCTTCTCGCTGTTGGTTGGGCAGTTTCAGCGCCGACCGAACCCGGATGAACCACAACGGGAGCACCACGGCCTCCGCCGTCGCAATCGCCCACGCCGCGCCAACTGCCCCCCACTGCGCGACACCGATCGACATGAGAACGACGAGCACGGGAGCCTTGATGATATTGACCCAGAACGTGACCCGGGCCAGACCCATGCCATACAGGGTTGCTGCGGGTCCCGTGGCTGTTGCCGCGGCCAGTGACAGCAGACACATCGGGAGCAACACGGATTGGGCACCGGCCCACGTGTCCCCGAGGAGCTCTTCGCCGAGATTGTCGGGTATCAGAAGCAGGATTCCGCAGTAGACGGCCGTGACACCTGCCATCGCCCCTGAGACGCCGGCACAAATGATGCCCCGTCCTCGCTGCGTCATCGCTGGCCTGCGCGAGATCTCGGGAATCGCAAACATGAAGGCAGCGGCGCCCAGAATGTTGAGTGGCCCGAGTAGTACCTGGGCCGCACGGAGGGCGCCAACTCCCGCCTCACTGCCCAGGACGGCCACCATCACGATGCCGACCTGTGCGATGCCTTGCCCGAGGATGAACTCGGCTGTCAGGTAGCCGGTCAAGCTGCGCTGACGCAATGTCCACTGTGCTGAACCGCTCCATCGAGGCGTCATCCTGAGCATCGTCATGCCGACGGCCGCTGCGATTCCCGCGGTCGCTCCCCACAACGCGATCGGTACCCAGATCGCTGTGACACCCGCGGCCAGGACGCCGAGCAGGGCGGGAAAGAGCACAGCGGCCCACAGCGCATCGATGGCCGCCGCCCGTTTGGGATGCCCGGAACTGAAAAAGGCCATCCGGCAGGTGTCCTGCAGGAGGAGTCCAGGCAAGCACGCGCCCAGCGCGATCAGGCATCCGCCCGTCGGCCCAGCAAGGAGCAAGCCGACTCCCGCGGCGAGGGCCCCACCGGTCACACCGATCAAGAGGGACGCACCCAGCGCCGAACGCACCGCGGACTTGAAGCGCCGCGGCCCCGCAGAGGCAAAGGTGATCTGCAGTGGCTGGCCCACAGCCGCTCGAGTGAGACCGACCATGACAGAGAAGACGAGGAACGCCGTCGAGAACGCGCCGAACCCGGTGGCATCCACCGCGCGGGCAACCAGCACCGCCAGGAGAACGTTCGACAAGGCCGACAGGATCTGGTCAACGACGGTCCAGCTGACGCGCGAAGCGACCCGGCCGATACCGGTGGACGACAACGATCGCATCAGGGGCCTCGGAGGTCAGGTGGGTGGACTTGTGCAGGTGATGAGCGAGGTTCGGTATCGCCCGCCCCGGCCCCCGGGACCGATCATAGGTCAGCTGTCACCGCCGAACGAAACAGAGCATCCGCCGTTCGTGCGGCGATGTCAGCTCAATCTTACATTCAGCGACGTATTCGTCGAGGTAATCACCAAGACCACTAGACCGTTCGAGTGGCCACGTCAGCTGTGTCCGCAAGCCTGCAGCTTTGGGTCACATGCCCGCGTGAAAGGGTCGCAGTCGTCGAGAGCCGCAAGAGCGAGCGCTGGATGGGCCATTCGTCATGACTGAACGTGATCTGCGCTGGTGTTGATGATCAGCAATCGTGTACGGTTACGCCAAATGGGGTTGTTACGACGCTGCCGCGTTGTAAGTGATGGGGGTCGAGTGCGAGACGCAATGAACGTGCACCTACGGAGCCGTTGTGCTGACACTCCTTGCTGAGAACGAGGAGAAGGCGCGGGCCCTGCTTCCTCCCGAGGTGGTCGAGTATTACGCGGCCGGCGCCGGCGACGAGACGACGTTAGACGAGTCTGTCCACGCGTGGAGACGGTTCAGGGTGCGCCCGATGCCGCTCCGCGATGTTGCGAATGTCGACACGTCGGTCACTCTGTTGGGATCCGCCCTACATACTCCGGTGGCCGTTGCGCCCTCGGCGTTTCACAAGCTCGCGCACCCTGAGGGCGAGCGAGCCAGCATCGTCGGCGCCGGCGAAGCCGGAAGCCTGTTCGTCCTCTCGACCCGCGCATCACTACCCATCGCAGAAGTAGCGGCTGCCACCCACGGGCCGTGGTGGTTCCAGGTCTACATGATGCGCGACCGCGACGTTACCGCGCGCCTTGTGGCCGAGGCGGTCGAAGCGGGTGCGAGTGCCCTCGTACTCACCGGTGACACGCCGTACGTCGGTCTGAAGCGCCGAGTCCAGGGCGTCCGCATCCCGATGCCGGACGATCACTACCTGGTGAACATCCGTCGTCATCTGTCTCCTGGTTCCGACGGCCGTCGAGCTGCAGCGCAGGATCCTTCTATCGGTCTGGAGACAATCGGCTGGCTCAAGGAGCTGAGCGGGTTGCCTGTCGTTGTCAAGGGCGTGCTGCGAGGGGATGCCGCGAAGGAGTGCATCGACGCAGGAGCGAACGGCGTTATTGTCTCGAATCACGGTGGCCGCCAACTTGATCGGGCCATTCCCAGCGCTCTGGCGCTCGGGGAAGTCATCGCCGCAGTCGACGGTCGTGCCCCCGTCATGGTTGACGGTGGAGTGCAATCCGGACTCGATGCTTTGATCGCCCTTGCGCTCGGCGCAGCGGCCGTCTTCGTCGGTAGGCCGGTGCTGTGGGGCCTTGCGGCAGGCGGTGCGGACGGCGTCCGCAGCACGCTTGATGCCTTGACGGCCGACCTCGCTCATGTGATGGCCCTGGCAGGAATCCCGGATGTCGCGTCTGCGCGGCCGGACTTCGTCGTTCGCATCTGACCGAAACCTTCCATTCCGCTCGAAGATGCGCGGTGTGGTTGCCCCGACAATCCTTCAGCACCCTAGGAGAAGCCGTGTCCACCGATTTCGCGCTCGGCGCAGGTCAAAAGCAAGAGATCCCCGACCCGTCGGAGATTCCAGTCGTCATCCTGTGCGGTGGCATGGGAACTCGCCTTCGCGAAGCAAGTGAAAAACTGCCGAAGCCCTTGGTCGACATCGGCGGTAAGCCGATTCTGTGGCATGTCATGAAGACGTACGAAGCTCATGGCTTCCGAAAGTTCATCCTGTGTTTGGGGTACAAAAGCGAGCTCATCAAACGATACTTCCTCGAGATGCGCGAGCAGGTCAATGACTTCACACTGCACCTGTCAGGAGATCACACGCCGGTCTTCCACGAGGAGACCAGTGGTGAGGGTTGGGAGGTGACCTTCGCAGAAACCGGGCTGCAGACCGGCACCGGCGGCCGCATCCGCCGCGTGCGGAAATACTTGGACTCCGACATCTTCGCCCTGACATATGGCGACGGCATCGGTGACGTGGACTTGACGGCGCAATTGCGTCACCACGTCCAGATGAATCGTCTCGCGACCGTCACGGGAGTACATCCGACCAGCCGATTCGGCGAGATACACGTTGATGAAGCTGCAGCTCAGGTGGTCGAGTTCAATGAGAAGCCAACTCTTGCGACCGGTTGGGTGAGCGGTGGCTTCTTCCTTTTCCAGCGCGAGTTCGCTGACAAGTACCTTGACGATGAGGCCGACCTGTTGCTCGAGCAATCGCCGCTTCAGCAGGTCGCCCGTGATGGTGAATTGACGATCTTTCCGCACGAGGGGTTCTGGGCCGGTATGGATACGTTCCGCGACTGGACCGAGCTGAACCGCCGCTGGGACAAGGGAGATGCGCCCTGGCGGGTGTGGGGTGACTGATGCCCTCCGGCAAACCCGGAGCCATCGGGATGCGACTCGAGCGGTGCCGACCCGACCGACTGACGCTATTCCGGACCGAGGCACGGCCCACCGCCTCTCCACCCGCGGCACAGGAGACTGGAACCCTATGACCATGAGTACTCAGGGCCAACGGCCAAGGCGTGGAATGGTCCCGCCTTCCCAGTCGGAGGGTGTAGCCCAGCCGGACCCGGACACACCTCGCGCGGGGAAGCGCAAGGGTGACCCGCAGCACGCCGAGGTCTCGGCGTCGGGAGTGGCTGGGGCGCCTCGAGCCCATGACCAGGACGACGACATCGCCATCGGCCACCTCCCCCCGATGGGACTACTTCTGGCCAGGCCCCTCCTTTTGATCATCTCTGGCGTCGTCGGGCTCATCCTCGGTGCCGCTCTGTCCGGTGGCAGCGGCTACAAGGCGGAGACTGTTCTCGAATTCTCTTCGGCCGGCACTGACAGCGTCTTCGTCAAACAGACGGGACAAACGCTTGCCCGCACAGCGGTCGCCAGAAACATCGTCGAGGCTGCGCAGGCGGCTCGGGGCCAGGAGGGCGGCGATCTTGCACGTCGTGTTTCGGCCGAATGGTCGGCCGACACGAGCTTGGTGGCCATCACGGTGACGGCCACAACCGACTCCGCAGCGGTTGCCGACGCGAACGCCATCGCCAAAGCCGTCGTGGATACAACCGAAGCAACGATCGCTGCGCAGTTGAAATCCGCACGCGATGAATCGAACAGCGTTCTCAAGGATGAGCAACTCGACGTTGCCGACGCGGAGGCTGCCCGTCGCGCACAATTGGGGAGCGCATTGGCCGCTCGCCAGGACGCCATCGCATCCCAGTCGGGCGACCTCTTCGTCGCGGACGCCGCCGTAGAGGCCTCGCCCGCGGGGCTCACCCGATCCATGGGCGCCGCGGTCGGTCTGGTCGCCGGCCTACTGTTGGGTGGGTTGGCCTCTCTACTGCTGGGCCTCCGCGGCCTGCGAGCTCATTCCGCTCGTGGGCTCCGGCAACTTCTGCCCCAGGCCGACATCAGCACGCCCGCGCAGGCCGCGCAATTGGCGGGCCGGGCAATCGATTCCGGAACAACGGCGATCGCCGTCGTGTACACCGACGACGCACGTCGGCAGGGCGTCGCCCTGGCTGGAAATATCACCGGTCTGCTTCGCGCCCATGGGAAGGACGTCATCGAAGTCGGGCCCTTCGACGGAGAGCAGACGTCCGATGAGCTCCGCGTCCTTCAGCACCGCTTCCGCGAGAACCTTCGTGAGTCGGTCGGCACCGACATGGTCGTGTTCGTCGTCGGTTCAGGGTCCGAATCGTCGTCCCTCCTGGAGGGTCAGTCCAACCTCCGGGCACTTGTCGTGATGCGCCGCGGCCGTACACCCATTTCATCCGCCCTCCGAGCGGTCGCAGCGTACGGCCGTGCGGACCCGACCATCGTCTTGGCGCGGTGAGCAGTGAAGTCTTGGCACGGCCATCCGTGAGGGCCCTGCCTTCTGATCGGCGGACGGCCTATTGGGCCGCTGGGCTCTTCGTGATCGTTGTCATTTTTCAGCGATTCGGAATACCGGGGATACCCAGCATCGGGCTCCTCGCGGTGCTAGTTCCGCTGTGGACAGTGTTGGCCGTTGTTCGGCGCGTCGCGGAACTGGACCGCAACCGGCTCATGTGGTGGTTGGCGGCTGCCGGCGTGACGGCCATCGGCATGGCGGTGCAGACCAGACTGGTCCGCGGCGCGGAAGTGAGCGTCCCGGCCTGGCTGTTGGTGGTGACCGTCTGGTTTCCCTTTGCGTTCCGGTTGCGCAACCGGAAGTGGACGGCATATCTGCTCATGCTGAAGCATGTCACCAACGTTGCAGCGGTTCTGGCCGTGACCGCAATGGCGATGATCGCAACGCAGCTCGCCGGTATTGCCTATCGTGACTGGTTCGCCATTCTTATGCCAGCTGACCTCCAGTTGGCCGGCTTCAACACTGTTGTCCCGATCGCCTACGGCTCCCCGATAGTCAGGGCGACCAGTTGGATCGGTCTCGAGCCATCTGTGACTTCTGCACTGATCGGCCTCGGACTGTTGGCTGCCTTCTTCGGGCGGGCGCAGATGTGGAAAGTCCTGGTTCTGATCCTGGGCCTCGTGGCAACGGTGTCAGGCTCGGGGGTTGTCATCGTGCTCGTCGGGGCGATTGTCATGCTTTTCCATCGGTGCCGCCGCTTGCTCCTCAGGTACTCGGTCCTCGGGATCGTCACTGTCTTCGCGTCGACCTTCACCCCGTTCGGCGCACTACTTCTCGGCCGATCCACGGAGTTCCAAACCGATAATTCGTCGACGTCGCTGCGCGCTGTCCTTCCCTACTCGCTGCTGTATCCCAAATGGATCGAGAATTTACCTGGAATGCTATTTGGGTACGGGCCGGGGTCGTCCCAGCGCATCGTCACCGAGTCCAATGTTCTCGGTCTGCTTGTACCCAGCCCCGCCAAGGTCTTCTTCGAGTACGGGCTCATCGCAGGGATGACGCTTGCCGCATTTATCCTGGGGTGCTATTGGGGTGGTCCCAGCCGGGCTTTCGCCATATCCCTCCTGTTTTCGCTCTGGGTGCTGCAGGCGGGCATCACTACCAGTGTCTTCGTGGTGCCGGTCATGGTTTTTGTTACGTTGTGGGCACCGCGGGTAGGACCTCCGATCGAGAAAATACTTCCCCTCGGTAAGTCCCGAACGGCCGCGCCGCTGCGAGATACGGAGCGAGACCTCATCGCAGTGTGAGCGGGAGCGGCCGACTCTTCGGCGGACCGGACCGGTTGTCGGCACCCGTCACCGTCCATCGGGACAGATTTACGAGACGATAGGGCAGTATGAACCGATGTCAGAAGCTCAGGACGACAGCGAAGCCGACGCGCTGAAGCCACTACAGATAGGCGAGGTGGCAGCTCGTACCAACCTGTCGATCCGGACGATACGACACTGGGAGGAAGTCGGGCTACTGAGGCCGAGTGCGCGCAGTCGAGGTGGCTTCCGCCTCTACAGCGAGGAGGACGTCGCCCGACTGCGGCTTCTGCGGTTCATGAAACCACTCAACTTCAGCCTCGAACAGATGCGCGAGCTTCTCGAGCTTCGAGCAGACGCCGTCCAGTTCGCTTCCGGGGCACAGCAGGATCTGTCCTCGGCCCTTGTATGGCCACGATCCAGCCATGTCGACGACTCCGCCATAGCCCAACGGCTGTCCCGAAACCTGGAGCACTACGCCGAGCAGGCTCAGCGTCGGTTGGAGAAGCTGCGGCAGCAGGTGACCGAGGTCGAAGAATTTGTCGAAAGGCTGCGTGACGAAGCGACTCGGGGTCCGCTCACCTGACAATCGACCCGGCGGCGGGGCGGCACAACTTCAAGCAACCACAGGGGAATTCGATGAATGATGTCTCAGTCGGCCCGCCGCCGCACTGGTTGGCCATCGCCGAGGAGGAATTCGTCCCTGCCGACTCCGGCGGACGCGTCGAATCGTTGAACATGTTGCTCGCGGCGGTCGCTGCGGGCGTCCGCCTTCACGTGATAGTTCCCGGTATGACTGAGGGATCTTCGGCCGCTGCACACCGTCGTGCCATCCCCGAAGCGGATGTCGACGGAATTGAGCGACGAACCGACTGGACAGCCAACCTCTCCGTGAAGCCGTACATCATCTCTTCGCGCCCCCTTCCGAAGGGCTTCGTCGAACGCATGAGGGCAACGCATGAGAAGGATCCATTTGACGCCGTGCTCGCGGTCAGTTTCAGAGTGGTTCATCTCGGCGCCGCAGTGGCGGGTGCCCTGAGCGTCCCTCTACTTGTACGACCGCACAACGTCGAGTCCAGGTACTTCGGACAACTGGCCAAGAGTGCGTCTTTTCCGAAGAATTTGCTCTACCGGCTCGAGGCACTGAAATTGCATCGGTATGAGAGTGCTCTGCATAGATCACGACGAGTTGCAGGGTATGCCGATATTGGCGAGACAGACGCGCAGTGGCGTTCGAGACAAACGACCTCCCCGGTTGTGCATCTGCCTCCGTTCCTCCCAGCGCTCGGCCAAGCGCCGGCGCTGCCTGATCGACTTGGACCGGACAACCGCCTGACGGTCTTATTTCTGGGAGCTTTGGACAACCCCAACAACGTCGACGGAGTGCGATGGTTCACCGAGGAATGCTGGCCGCAGCTACGTCGAGCCAACCGCGACGTCGACTTCCACGTCGTCGGACGCCGCGCGCCGGAATTGCTGGTGCGATATCTGCAGGATGCAGGAGCGCGTGTCACGATCGATGCCCCTGCCGTCGCGCCGCACTTGGCTTCAGCGGACATTTTCGTCAACCCAGTCAGGCGAGGCGCAGGCGTCAACATCAAGATGGTCGAGGCGATGTCAGCCGGACTCGCCGTGGTGTCCAGTGAGACCGGGGCACGAGGCATGCCTTGGCAAGACGGGCAGCACCTCGTCGTCGCCGACGACGCGGAGTCCTTTACTTCTGCTGTTCAGCGGCTGATCGACGACCCGGTCGAAAGATTGAGGTTGGGCCGGCAGGCCGTTCAGTTCGTCACAACAGAGTTGGATGGCGTGCGGCAGATTGGGCGAATGCGCGCTCTGTTGTCCTAGCTCGAGAGCGGTCGCCGAGTGCGAAAATGTCGTCGTACTGATCCATGACGACGTTCGGGCTGTACGTGCGTTCGAAGAACGCCAGTGCCGCACGTGACAATTGAGTGTTCCGGTGCCGGCCAGCCATTTCGGCCAACAGTCGGGGCCACCGCCGGAAATCGTCTTCGACGACGCAACCATCGGCGCCGTTGGATCCGAGCGGAATGCCGTCTGCACCACCGCCGGTGGCCAGCACAGGTAGTCCCCGGGCGAGCGAGTCCAGGGTCTTGATCTTGATGCCGGTGCCGAACCTCAGCGGGGCCAGAGAGGCGGAGGCGCGAGCGAACAGGGGTTCGAGGTCTTCGACGAAGCCTTCGAGACGAACGTTGTCCGGGTACTGGGCGACGAGGCGCTGGAGTTCGGCGCTGGCCCCTTTGCCGATGAGCCGAACCATCACGTCCGGCAGCCGCTCGATGAGTCCTGGCATGCCTTCGCGGAGGAACCCGCAGATGCCGTCATCGTTGTGGGGAATGTTGAGGCGACCCAGGAAGAGGAATTCGGGAGGCGTCACCGGCCGCCGGGTGGGCGCACTGATCGGCGGGAGTAGCGCGTGAATCAGGCGCACCGAACTGGAGTCGGCGCGTTCCCGGAGGATCTCGACCTCGTTGCGATTGACCAAAAGGCTGGTGTCGAAGTCTTGGACCATCTGGATCTCGCGGCGCTGAATTCTTCTGCGTTCCATTCGAAGTACAGGTTTATAAACACGTGGGAACCGAACGAGGGCTCTGAGGGCCGACGGAACGTTGCTTGCGAACTCACCGAGCGGGTCGATGGTCACCGGATTCTCTTTCGCAAATTTCAGCATCTTCTCGTAGCGCAGCGAGAACAGATCGTCCAAGTACAGTATTCGCCGACTCGCTCCTGATCGAACGGGAGCGTGCTGACCCAACCTCAATGTGTCGTAGACCTCGACTGTTGGCTTCAACCATGAAATGAGGGCATGAATCTGGTCTCGCAACGCCGCGGAGCCCAGCATCGCCTCTTGGGCGGTGTAGGACCGATTCAGGGCAAGGCGAGCGCCTAGAGCGCCCAGTTGTCCCAACGTACTGGGCGGATCCAGCCGATGCGCAATTCCCGGAAAGACCGGTCTTTCGTCACCCGGCCGTCCCAACATTGCGTAATGGACATTGTCTGCGCCAAGGCGGTCCACAAAGTAGGTCAGCAATCCGTTCATCACCATCCGCTTGCCGTTGTCGACCGGCACCGGAGGGGCCGCGCTGATGATCAGAGCGCTTTCCTTCATGTCTTCCAACCTCTCTTGTGATGCGTGGTGTTGTTCCTTGTCGATCTTGGAAGCCTGAGTCACGGTGGTGGGGCAGTTCTGATGACTTGCTGAACCGCTTCATCGCGGTCGAGTCCGGGGCTGCCACACACATCCTCGGGATGGCCCGGTTGCCAGGCCCATGCGAAGGCACCGATGTATCCGGCAGTTCTGTAGGCCGACAGCTTTTCCTGGACTCTTTGGACGCGTTTGCCGGCGTCGGCGAGGCAAGCCTGCGCATCGTCCGTGGGGTCTATGACGCCGAACTCGCCGACGATGACGGGTTTGCCGGCCGAGTTCTCCAGGACCTGCGGGCCGAGGTGCGATTCCGCCTCGTTGTAGTCGTATTCATGCAGCGATGCGATGTCAACGCCAGGTGAGTCTTGGACGGAGGCAAAGTTCTGAGGCCCGCCGAGGGCGTATGGTGCCAGCGTCCCTGACGAGAAAAGTCGAGCGGGATCAATGGTGTCCGCTAATGCACCCATCTCGTCGTAGAAGGTCCGAAGCGCGCCGTCGGCAAAGCTGGGCTCGTTGAAGTACTCGAACCACGCAATCGTGTTGTTTCCCTTGTACCGGGTCAAGAGCTCGCTCATATGAAGGGCGTAAGCATTCCGATTTTCGCTGTTCGCGAACCACTCTGTGGTTTTCTCTTCTTCACCGCAGTTGGGCAGCCCGTTGTCGAGCGTGATCGTGACGTAGACATTGTTGCGGCGTGCGGATGCCAGCGCCACGTCGAGCCGTTCAAAGCTCCACCCGTCGAAGAACATCAATCTGACGGCACCATGCCCGTCATGTCGCATCGAGTCGAACCACTCGTCGACCTGCTGCGGGGTCATGAGTTCACCTGGCCGACCACACTCCCCGGACCAGGTGAACGAGTTGTAACCGACCAGCCACCAGGGCACTCCGCCTCGGAGTAATTGACGGCCAGAGACGGTGAAGGGCACGTTGCCGACAGGCAGAGTGCTGGTCGGGCTGACTGCTACGGGTGCCTGCGAGACCGGAGACTCCGCCGATCGGGTCGTTCGCTGCTTCGTTACAAACGCTACAGACAGGACGAGTGCGCCGACCACGACGGCCGACAACGCAAGACGACGGAAGCGCCGTTTGCGTGGACTGGGTGATCCCGTTGGGCCGATTGGTGTGCTCGTCATGGAGGGTCCGAGATGGCAGAGGACCCTGCATCCGCCACCGGTCGCAAGCGGCGGGGTACAGCACGGACGTACTCGGTGGCCATCGGCCTCACGCTGTGCACGGACAACCCCCGGGTCGGTTGAGGATCGCCCCCCCGGGGGATCCGGAACGCGACGCCACATCAGCGAGGCGCAGCAACGTCTGTCTTGATGATCGACTCTCGGTTACATTACCCGACCGAGACTAGCCCGTTTGCACAGATGAACACGGGCGGGCGCTGCTAACCCGGTATTCATCACAATGCGTGAGACCTTGTGCTCGTCCACCTTCGTTGCGACGATCCGCGCTGCCTTTGGTGCGGGGAGGTTGGGAAGTGACCTCACTCGCCGAACCCGGCCATGGTGATGCAAGACCACGGTGCGTGTCGCAGCCATCTGCGTGGTCTGCCACGAGCGGGCCCTCGGGCGATCCCGGACAGCGGCCACCAACACGAGGCGTCAAACGCCGCTGAACTATCCTGACGGACGAGTGTGATCACCATGGATGACGCCCCCGTAGCCCAATCGGCAGAGGCAGGCCACTTAAAATGGTCCCAGTGTGGGTTCGAGTCCCACCGGGGGCACGGCGGCCCGACTTGGGCAACGTCACCCAGGATGACGCTTCAAGTCAGCGTGGAGCACGGCACAACGCGTCAAACCTGGCCGGAAACCCTCAGCAGATTCGACTCCTGAGACATCTGGAAGTCCCGCGGTCGCGCATATGGGGTCCCGGTATCAGCGGCATTCCGGGCGTCAGTGACATGGGCGGCTCGCGGGCCGCCCGCGGAGCTCTGCCTGACGGCCCTGCTGTCAACCGTTGGTGTCGTGGTACGCGGGGTCGAGCTCTTTCTGACAAAGCTGATAGCGCTCGTGCTGGCTCGGACTGCACTCATCGCCTGGTGCGCAGCGAACCGGAATCCAACTGATCTGGCTCCGGAACCATAGGCAAATTCGTTTGTCACCCATAGTTGTTCACTCCACCGGAGCTTCGACACGTTCGGTCCGGGGGAGAAGTTGACCACCGAATCACCGCGCTCGATCGCCGCTTTGATCAGCTCGCCGTGGAGGTATGTCACGGGACCGAGCGACCAAATGTCCGGATGGAAGCCTGAGGAGTGGACGTAGCTGGAACCGGGCGAATGCAGAACCAGTTGCGACGCGAGCATGTCCCCGTCGATCTCGAGCTCGATGACGTAGGCGCGCCCCTGCGCGGCCAACTCGGGCACCACCGACAAGATCAGATTGCGATTACGGGGGTCAGCAAAGGCGTCCACGTGATGCACGCCGGCTTGTTCGTTCCGGGACCTCAACCGGTGCAGTTCCAAGAAGCGGCGAACGATCGCGGTCGTGACCTCTTCACCCGTGCGCCGATGCAGTGAGAAGGGTCGGCCATTCTTGGTGAGGCGGTTCTGGCTCCGTCGAAGGCTTTCTTTCACGTTGCGTTTGAGCGACGACCGCTGCTCCTCCCAGGTAGCAGCGAGGGGGAGGATGACACAGGCCCTCGGCCGCTGGTATGAACTGAACGTCGCCGGTCGATTCTTCCCGTAGGTCCACTCGGGTTCGAACCAGCCCTGGTTCGGGTCAATGGCCAGCTCGCACCAACCGGTCGTCGCGTCAAGGGTTTCGCTGACAACCGCTCGAGCGACATCCCGCGCGTAGTCAGGACGCGCGAGGTAACCGGGCAACTCGAACGGGTTGGGCCCTATGCCCATACCGACCATCACCAGACGATGTGCAAAAGTCATCGGTCCGACTCGAACAGCCTGGCGGTGCATCGGGGCAACGCCGACCAACTGTCCGGTCGTGACGTTCCGCACCAAAACGATGCGAGGGTCGTCCGGTTGGACGAAATTTCGATACCAGCCCATCACCCAGGTAGGGCTGAGAAACGGGTTGCTCGGGTAGGACTGGAGTTCGAAAAGCTCCTCCCAGTCCTCGTGATCGGTGGTGGTGAGATCGGTAGGCGCCACTGACGTTACGCGCAGTGAACCTTTGGCCGCATTGGTCACTTGATCGCATATCCTTAGGCCGAACGGGTGGGACTGGTTCGGCAACGATACGCCATGTTTCGCCGATGTTACTGAGAGTCCCGAAAAGAAGTTCGCGCGATCGGCATTTGGGGGAGCGCTACCTGCGGGCCGGCAGCAGGTGGTCGCCGACCTTGTCCGTCGACAGGTCCAGCGAACAGACATAGGCGTCGTGCGTCAGGCATCTGGCCATGTCCGGCCGTTCGTACTCCTGGTGGCAGACGTGGCAGGTGAGGGTCTCGCCGGACGGGTTGCCGTCGTCATCGAACATCGGCAGCGGGATGCCGTCGTCATCGCGACGTAGGTAGTACCTGCCTTTGGTGAGCACCGCCATCAGCGGCGTGAGAACCAGAGCAAGGACGATCGCCACGATGGGGGAGAACGGCTGGATCGCTGAACCGAAGAGCCCGAAGAAGACCGCGATGGACAGGCCGGCGGACAGGATCACCGACACGAAGCCCACGGGATTGACTGCGTAGAGCATGCCGCGGCGGAACTCCGGCACCGTCGGGGAGATCTTCAGCAGTCCCTTGTTGATGACGATGTCCGCTGCCACCGTGACGACCCAGGCGATGGCGCAGTTCGCGTAGAAACCCAGGATCGTGTTGAGGACGCTGAACATGTTCAGTTCCATGAGCAGCAGGGCCACCGAGACGTTGAAGATCACGAAGATCAGCCGTCCCGGGTAGCGCTTGGTGACCCTGGTGAAGCTGTTGGTCCAGGCCAACGAACCCGAGTAGGCGTTGGTGACGTTGATCTTGATCTGGCTGATCCCAACCAGGAAAACGGCGAGGGTCATCGCGGCCCAGCCCGGCAGGAACTGCTCGTACACCGTCAGGAACTGGTGGACGGGCTCGTTGGCCGTCGCGGCCGCATCCGGGGTCAGCTTCGCGATGATGTAGACGGCGACGAACAGCCCGACGATCTGCTTGACGGCGCCGAAGATGACCCATCCAGGACCGGCCAGGATGACCGCGCGCCACCATGACCGCCGGTTGGCGTCGGTGCGCGGCGGCATGAAACGCAGGTAATCGATCTGCTCCGCGATCTGAGCCATCAGCGACAGGCAGACGCCCGCGGCGAGCATCATCGCGGCGAAGCTCGGCGTCCCGTCCCCGTCGGCGCCCTGGTAGGCGAAGAAGGTCTCGACCGAATCCGGGTGGCTCACCAGCAGGTACACCATCGGGATGACGAACAGCACCAGCCACAGCGGCGTCGTCCAGACCTGAAGCTTGGCAAGGGCTTTCATCCCGTAGATGACCAGCGGGATCACCATCAGGGTGGACACCGCGTACCCCAGCCAGAGCGGTATGCCCAGCCCGAGTTCGAGGCCCTGGGCCATGATCGAACCCTCGAGCGCGAAGAAGATGAAGGTGAAGGTGGCGAAGATGACGTTTGTCAGCACCGAGCCGTAGTAGCCGAAGCCGGACCCTCTGGTGATCAGGTCGAGGTCGATGTTGTACCTGGCGGCGTAATAGGCGAGCGGGAACCCGGTGACGAAGATGATCACCGCGGCGATGAGGATGCCCCACACGGCGTTCGTGGTGCCGTACGCGATCCCGATGTTGGCACCGATGGCGAAATCGGCGAGGTAGGCGATCCCGCCCAGCGCCGATGTTGCGACCACGCCGGTGCCCCACCGCCGGTAGGAGCGCGGCGCGAACCGGAGGGTGTAGTCCTCGAGCGTCTCGTTCGCCGCGGTCGCGGGCCGTTCCGGTTCGGTGGGCGGAACGGTGGGGAAACCGCCGGCGTCATAGGCGGCGCCCTGATGTCGGGACTCGGTTGTGCCGACCTGCGGATTGCCTGCTCCTGGCGATGCGGTCATGGGCCGGGTCCTCTCGACGACCGCGGGGGTAGGCCGAGGGACGACAGAACGAGGACCCCCACGTTTGCCTCACTCCATCGCGCAACCTAAGGCCACGATGTTTCGAGGAAAGGGTGCGCTGCGTTTCCGATGTGTGACAGTTCGCGACCCTAAGTGACACCTTCGGGCGGTCTGCCGCGGTCAGCGGGGATCCGGGCGCCGCCGACCACGCAGCACCTTCGTGGCGGCGAGCATCAACCGGTCGGTGAAGGACGTCCGGGCGAAGGTGGCGATCGCCAGCGGACCGGCGAACCGGAGCCGGGCGATGCCCTTGGCGGAGGCGAACTCGCGCAGACCGTCGGCCCCGTGGATTCGCCCGAATCCCGACTGCTTGACGCCGCCCATCGGCAACGCAGGAATCCCGGTGAACGCGATGATCGAGTTCACCGACACCACGCCGCAGTGCAATCTGTGGGCCAGTTCCGCACCGCGTCGACGGGCGAAGACCGCGGCCCCCAGGCCGAAGGAGGACGAGTTGGCCAGCCGGATCGCCTCGTCCATGTCGCCGACCACGGCCACCGTCAGGGTCGGACCGAAGGTCTCCTCCCGCACGGCGATCGAATCCTCCGGAACCCCGATCAGCACCGTGGGCTGGACGAAGCGCTCGCCGACGGCATCGACGCCGCCGGTGACCGCGGTGCCGCCACGCGAGAGCGCATCCTCGATGTGCCGTCGGACGACACCGACCTGAGTCGGCATCGTCATCGGGCCGATCTTCTGCCCGGGTCCAGAACGCAGGCCGCTCGACAGCTCGAGTACCTGCTCGAGGAATTCGTCGTACACGTTCCGGTGGACGTAGACCCGTTCGACGCCGAGGCAGGTCTGGCCGGCGTTCATGAACCCGCCCCAGACGGCAGCCTCCGCGGCCGCCGCGACGTCGGCGTCCTCGTCGACCAGCAGCGCATCCTTGCCGCCGCCCTCGATCACCGCCGGGACCAGGCCGTCGGCGCAGGCGTGCAGGACCCGTTTGCCGGTGGCGGCCGAGCCGGTGAAGGCGATCTTGTCCACGCCCGCCCGGCAGAGCGCCTGCCCCGTGTCACCGAACCCGGTGACCAATTGCAGCACGGGCGCCTCGGGCACCACCTCGGCGAAGGCGTCGACCAGCCAGGCGCCGACCCCGGGGGAGTACTCGCTGGGTTTGAACACCACCGCGTTCCCGGCTGCGAGGGCGTAGACCAGCGATCCCATCGGCGTGTAGACGGGGAAGTTCCAGGGTCCGATCACCCCGACCACGCCCATCGGCTGGTACTCCACCGAGGAGGCGTAGTTGAAGCTGAACGCGCCCGACCGCACCCGGCGGGGCCCGAGGACCTTCTCCGCGTGCCCCGCGGCCCAGGCGATGTGCTCGACCGCCATCATGACCTCGAGCCGGGCGTCCGACAGGGGCTTGCCGACCTCCGCGTGCATGACGCCGGCCAGTTCGTCGATCCGCCGGGTGAGCACCGCCGCCCATCCGTTCAACCGCCGCGCCCGCTGGGCGAACGACAGCGACGACCAGAAGTCGGACGCCTGCCGAGCGGACTCCACAGCCGCATTCACGGCGGCCGCGTCGTGCACGGGGTGCGTACCGACCACCTCGCCGGTCGCGGGATCCAGCGAATCGAAGGTCGCTGCCCGGTCGTCACGCTCCACGCGCGGACCGGGAACGGTGATGGTCACGGGGAACCTCCGGCGGAACTGTCGAGCGACACCGCGGATCAGGCCGGCCGTTGTCGCACCGACCGTGATCGTCTCCCACCGACCTTATCCGTGCGCGGGAACTTCGCCGCAGACGGCGACGTTGGAGGGTATGGAAGCCCAGCAGAATGCTCTCGAGATCGAGTTGATGATCGACATCGGCCGATTGTCAGGTGATCATGTCTGCAGGAATTCCCTACAGGTCAGCGTCAACCGCCTCACCGGAGGTCACCGTGCAGAGCAGCAGTAACCCAGCCTTCAAGAACATGGAGAAGGTGATCAGCGCCCAGCAGCAGGCTGCGCCGAGCGCCGAGTACCTCGACCAGATGTACCAGCAGCCGGCCTACCAGGCGCCGGCCCGCGAGCGTTTCCTGACCGTCGACGACGTGGTGACCAAGACCGCGGCGATCCTCGTCCTGGCGGTCATCGCCGGTTTTGCCACCGCCTACTTCGAGGCCTACTACCTGGCCCTGCCGGCGGCGCTGATCGGCTTCGTGTTGTCGCTGGTCGTCATCTTCAAGCGCAAGATCAGCCCTCCGCTGATCATCGGCTATGCGATTGCCGAGGGCATCTTCCTCGGTGCCATCACCGGCGTGTTCAACCAGTGGTACCCGGGCATCGCCGCACAGGCAATCGTCGGCACGCTGGGCGTGTTCGGCGGCATGCTGGTCGTCTACAAGACCGGCGCCATCCGGGTCACGCCGCGGCTGACCAAGATGATCATCGGCGGCATCATCGGTGTCGCCGTGCTGATGCTGTTCAACCTGGTCATGGGCCTGTTCGGTGTCAACATGGGCCTGCGGGACGGCGGCACCCTGGCAATCGTCTTCTCGATCGTCTGCATCGCGCTCGCCGCGTTCAGCTTCCTGCTCGACTTCGATGCCATCGACAAGGCGATCAAGGAAGGCGCGCCGGCCAGCACCTCGTGGTACTTCGCCTTCGGCCTGATGGTCACCCTCGTCTGGCTGTACCTGGAGATCCTGCGGCTGCTCAGCTACATGAGGCAGTAGCCGCCGTCGGCGTCAGCTGACCACACCGGGCCCGGGCCCGGCACCGATTCCTTCGGCTGCCGGCCCGGGCTTCGTGCTGTCCGGGTTCGTGGTGTCCGTGCTGTCGGGATCGTCTGCCAGGTGCTCCAGCGCAACCGGGAGAACGGCCGCCATCGCACGCTCGTAGCCCGCTCCTGACGGATGGAAATGGTCGCCGGCGAACATCTCCGGGTTACCCACGAACTGGGGGCTGACCAACCGGGCGAGCGGCACCGATGCGCCACCGGCCGACAGCACGGCCCGCTCCTGGAGGGCGGCGAGTCGGAGCGACCAGGTGCTCAGCACCGTGCGGAGTGGCTGCGGGATCGCCGTGATCACCCCGAAGTCCGGGCAGGTGCCGACGACCACCGGGATGCCCGCGGACACCAGGTCGTGCACGGCCGTTCCCAGCTGAGTCGCCGACCGGCGCGGCGGGACCATGTCGCGCAGGTCGTTGGCGCCGACCAGGATCACGGCCAAATCTGGCGGTGCAGCCAGGCACAGTTCCACCTGCCGGGTGAGATCGGACGTCCGCGCGCCGGTGAGGCCGTGGGACACCAGTCCGACAGTTCGGCCGGTGTGGGCGGCGATGCCGCGCGCGAGCAGCACTCCGGGCAGTTCGTCCGGCGTCCGTGTGCCGTACCCGACCGAGGTGGAGTCGCCCAGCATGACGAGCGTGAGAGAAGGTTGATCGGCCGCGTCCGACGCGAGCGCAGTGCCGTCGGCGGCGTAGGTGCCCGCACCCTGCGGCAACCGGATGTGCTGGAGATGGTCGGCGAGCCGCTGCTGCGCCCGCGAACCGCCGGGCAGTGCGGGAGGCACCAGGGAGCCGTCCGCGAGGAACGCATCGACACCGGCGGCCTCGATGTACCGGGTGGTGCTCTTCGCCTGCCCGAACAAGGTGAGCAGTGCACTGCTGACGCCGGCGAGAAGACCGAGGCCGGCCATCGTGCCCAGGCCGATCCGGGGGCCGGACGTGGGGTTCGGGCCCGATCCGATAGTCACGAGCGCACCCCCTGACGTCGGGACGATCGCCCCATTCTGACCTGATCCGGACGACGATTCTCTTTGTGTAACACGCGCGTGGCGATGATGTTCCGGCCGACGTGGTCTCCACTGCCCTTCTGGAGATCGCGCCGGGACCGGTTGATACGGCCGGCCGGACTGCGCCGTGCCGATAACCTGGGACCGTCGCCTGTCCCGAACCGAGGAGAAACCCCGTGCGCTACGCACAGTCCGTCGTCGACCTGGTCGGGAACACCCCGCTGGTCAAGCTCGGCCCACTGGCGAAGGACGTTGCGCCGCTGGTGCTCGCCAAGGTCGAGTACGTCAACCCGGGTGGATCCGTGAAGGACCGCATTGCGCTGAAGATGATCACCGCGGCAGAGGAGTCGGGCGCGCTCCGGCCGGGCGGGACCATCGTCGAGCCGACCAGCGGCAACACCGGCGTCGGGCTGGCGCTGGTCGCGCAGCAGCGGGGCTACCGGTGCGTCTTCGTCTGCCCGGACAAGGTCAGCGAGGACAAGCGGAACGTGCTGCGGGCCTACGGCGCCGACGTGGTGGTCTGCCCGACCGCAGTGGCCCCGGAGGATCCGAACTCCTATTACTCCGTCTCCGACCGGCTGGTCCGGGAGACGCCTGGCGCGTGGAAGCCGGACCAGTACTCCAATCCGCAGAATCCGGCCAGCCACTACGAGACGACGGGTCCGGAGATCTGGGCCGACACCGACGGCCGGGTCACGCATTTCGTCACCGGCGTGGGCACCGGTGGCACGATCTCCGGCGTCGGGCGCTACCTCAAGGAGGTCTCCGGCGGCCGGGTGCAGATCATCGGTGCCGACCCCGAAGGCTCCGTGTATTCCGGGGGAACGGGCCGGCCGTACCTGGTGGAGGGTGTCGGCGAGGACTTCTGGCCGTCCGCCTACGACCCCACGGTGACCGACGAGATCATCGCCGTGTCCGATGCGGAGTCGTTCGCGATCACCCGCCGGTTGGCCCGCGAGGAGGGCTTGCTCGTCGGCGGGTCCTGCGGCATGGCGGTGGCTGCCGCCCTGCGATTGGCCGGCAGGTTGACGGCCGATGACATCGTCGTCGTCCTGCTGCCGGACGGCGGGCGCGGCTACCTGTCCAAGATCTTCTCGGACGGCTGGATGGCGTCCTACGGATTCCTCGCCCGGGACGGCGAGGCCACTGTCGGTCAGGTGCTCCGCGGAAAGAGTGGTGAACTGCCGTCGCTGGTGCACACCCACCCCAAGGAAACGGTCCGCGACGCGGTCGAGATCATGCACGAGTACGGGGTCTCGCAGATGCCCGTCGTGTCGGCGGAACCGCCGGTGATGGTGGGCGAGGTCGTCGGTGCGGTGGCGGAACGGGAATTGCTCGATGCGCTGTTCGCCGGCACCGCATCCCTCGCGGACGCGGTGTCGCACCACATGGCCCCGGCCTTCCCGCTGGTCGGGTCGGGCGAGAACATCGCGACGCTGCGGAAGGCCCTCCACGACAGCGACGCGGTGATGGTGATCGACGACGGCAAGCCGGTCGGCGTCCTGACCCGCGCGGATCTGTTGACCTTCCTGGCCGGCGAGCGAGGCTGACCCGCCCGACCGGATTGGGTGTTCCGCACGCGAATGCCCCGCTTCGGCCTACCATTGGCCTGCGTCACCGATCGTGGTCACCGATCGCAGGGGAGGTCCCGTGAGCTACCTACCGGCTCCCTACGAGTCGCCACAGCAGGACGATCTGTCCGCGACGCTGTCAGCGATCCTCACCGCGACGGTCGCCCTGATCACCTCGTGGGTGATCGGCCAGCAGGCGTACCCGGTGATCCGCGACGTCATCGACGGTGCCATGGGCAATCTGACCGATGCCGAGCAGGACGCGTTGACGTCGGAGTTGGACACCGTCGCCGTGCCCACGGTGGGCTGGGCGCTCGCGGCGGTGCTGATGACGATCGGTGCCGTCCTGCTGTTGTTCCGCCGCGGCCGCAAGCTGCTCATCCTGGGTGCGTTGATCTCCATCGGCACGACGGCCTGGGCGCACTACGGTCTCGGGTACGGCGGCGACGGCGCGACGGTCGTGGTGAACCAGTGGCCGCTGTTCTGGGGCGGCGTGGTGGTCGCCGTCTTCGGGTTGCTGCCTGCGACCGCGCGCTGGATCGGGAAGAGCCGGGCAGCTGCCAAACCGTCGACCGTCATCGGCACCACGGAATCCGGCGCGGTGCTCTGGCCCGGCATGTGAAGGGCGGTCGGGGAGCCGCATTACCCTGACCCGCATGACGTTGCAGTCCGATGACGGGTTCTCCACCCGTGCCATCCACGCCGGCCAGGACCCCGATCCGCTGACCGGATCCGTGGTCGTCCCGATCTATCAGACGTCCACCTACGCGCAGGACGTGGTCGGGCAGACCAGGGCGGGGTACGACTACTCACGGGCCGGGAACCCCACCCGGACGGCACTGGAGCAGGCACTGGCCAGCCTCGAGGGCGGCCGTCACGGTCACGCGTTCGCCTCCGGGATGGCCGCGTCGGACACCATGATCCGTGCGGTCCTGCGGCCCGATGACCACCTGATCATCCCCGACGACGCGTATGGCGGGACCTTCCGGCTGATCGACAAGATCGGTGTGCCATGGGGTTTGACGTATTCCTCGGTGCCGCTGGGCGACCTCGATGCGGTCCGTGCGGCGATCAGGCCGGAGACCCGGCTGGTCTGGTGCGAGACGCCCACCAACCCCCTGCTGGCCATCGCCGACATCGCGGGACTGGCGGACATCGCCCACGGTGCCGGCGCCCAACTGTTGGTGGACAACACCTTTGCCTCGCCGTATCTGCAACAGCCGCTGGCCCTCGGCGCCGATGTCGTCCTGCACTCGACGACGAAGTACATCGGCGGGCACTCGGACGTCATCGGCGGCGCACTGGTCACCGACGACGACGCCCTCGCTGAGGCGTTGGCCTTCCACACCAAATCGATGGGCGGCGTCCCCGGCGCGTTCGATGCCTGGCTCACCCTGCGCGGCGTGAAGACCTTGGCCGTCCGGATGGAACGGCACTGCGACAACGCCGAGGGCATCGCGGATCTGCTCGTCGGGCATCCCCGGGTGGGCCGCGTGTACTACCCGGGGCTTCCCGATCACCCGGGCCATCAGGTCGCGGCGGGCCAGATGCTGCGCTTCGGCGGCATGGTGTCGTTCACCATGGTCGGCGGTCAGGACGAGGCGCTGAAGGTCTGCGAGCGCACCCGGCTGTTCACCCTCGGCGAGTCGCTCGGCGGCGTGGAGTCGCTCATCGAGCACCCCGGACTGATGACGCACGCCAGCGTCGTGGGGTCCTCTCTCCAGGTCCCCAACGACCTGATCCGGCTGTCGGTCGGCATCGAGGACCTCGACGACCTGCTGGTCGATCTGCGGGACGCGCTCGACTGATGGCAGACGAGAACCGTCGGCTGGCAATGGCTCTCGACATCGGCGGCACCAAATTCGCGGCCGCCGTCGTCGACGAGGACGGTGAGGTCGTCGCCACCGAGCGGGTGCCGACGCCGCGGAGCACCGACCCGGACGAGGTGTTCGGCGCGGCCGTCGCGGCCGTCGACGGGGTACTGGATTCCACGGGTCTGGCGTTCGGCACGGGCGGTCTGGCGCCGGCGATCGGCGTCGGAACGGCGGCGCCGCTCGATCTGGCGGCCGGGACCGTCTCGCCGGTCAACATTCCCGGCTGGCGATCGTTCCCGTTGCGCGACAGGCTGTCCGACCGGTTCGGGGTGCCGGTCGGGATGATCGGCGACGGCGTGGCGATGGCCGTCGGCGAGCATTGGAAGGGTGCCGCGCGGGGTCATGACGGTGTACTCGGCATGGTGGTGTCCACCGGAGTCGGTGGTGGCCTGGTGCTCGGAGGTCGTGCCGTGGCCGGCTCGACCGGCAACGCGGGCCACATCGGCCACATCTCGGTCGACCCCGCCGGCCCGCGGTGCGTCTGCGGCGGCACCGGGTGCCTGGAAGCGATCGCCAGCGGCCCATCGCTGACCCGCTGGGCCGAGGCGAACGGGTTCACCGGAGGAGACGGGACGGCCGTCGCCGTGGCCAGGGCCGCCGATGCCGGTGACCCGGTGGCCGTGGCGGCGTTCCGCCGGGCCGGCGAGGCGCTCGGTCTGGCGATCGCCGGCGCGGTCACCCTGCTCGACCTGGATCTCGTGGTGGTCGGCGGCGGGGTGGCCGCCGTGGGTCCGCTGCTGTTCGACCCGCTGGCCGCCGCGTACAGCCGGTATGCGGCGCTGGGTTTCGCCGCCACCCCCCGGCTGGTGCCGGCGGTGCTCGGCGGGACCGCCGGGCTCATCGGCGCCGCCGCGGTGGTGCTGCTGCCCGACGCCTACTGGCCGCGTAGCGGCGGATCGGCTGCCTGAACCGAGCCCTTGATTGAGGCCGCCGGCCCTGGCGGCCGCTGGCAGGATGCACCCATGGAACAGGTGAGCGTCGAGGACGTCCGGGAAGCAGCTGAGCTGCTGCGGGGAGTTGCCAGGTACACGCCGATGGAATCGTCACGGCCGCTGGCCGATGCGGTCGGCGGGCCCGTCTTCCTCAAGTGCGAGAACCTTCAGCGGACCGGATCTTTCAAGATCCGCGGCGCCTACGTGCGGATCTCCCGGCTCAGCCCCGCCGAGAAGGCGGCCGGGGTGGTGGCGGCGTCGGCCGGCAACCACGCGCAGGGAGTGGCTCTCGCCGCCGATCTGGTCGGCGCGAAAGCGACCGTGTTCATGCCGGTCGGGGCCTCGATCGCCAAATTGACCGCGACAAGGGCCTACGGCGCCACCGTGGACCTCGTCGGTGAGTCGCTCGACGACGCGCTCATCGCAGCCACCGAGTTCTCCGCCCGGACCGGCGCGGTGCTGGTCCATCCGTTCGACCATCCCGACGTGTTGCGCGGTCAGGGCACGGTCGGCCTCGAGATCCTCGAGCAGGTCCCCGAGCTGGCAACGGTGGTGGTGGCTGCGGGCGGGGGCGGGCTGATCAGCGGCGTGGCCGCTGTCGTCCGCGCCCTGCGCCCGGACGTCCGGATCGTCGGGGTGCAGGCCGAACAGGCCGCCGCCTGGCCGGGATCGCTCCGGGCGGGCCGGCCCGTCAGATTGCGGAACATGTCGACACTCGCCGATGGCATCGCCGTCGGGGAGCCGACGGCGCTGACCTACGCGCACGTCAGCGAGTTGGTCGACGAGATCGTCACCGTGTCGGAGGACCAGCTCTCGCAGGCCATGTTGCTGTGCCTGGAACGCGCGAAGCTGGTGGTGGAAGCGGCCGGTGCCGCGGCCGTTGCGGCCATCATGGCGCACCCCGAGGCATTCCGGCCGCCGGTGGTCGCGGTGCTCTCGGGCGGCAACATCGACCCGCTGGTGTTGTTGCACCTCACCCAGCACGGCCTGGTGGCAGCGCGTCGTTTCCTCTCGCTGCGGCTGGAGATCATCGACCGGCCGGGTTCACTGGCCTCGTTGCTGGCACTGGTCGGCGACCTGGGCGGGAACGTCGTGGACGTCGAGCATTCCCGGGTCGGCTCGTCGCTGCCGCTGGGTGATGTCGAGGTCGCCCTGCGGCTGGAGACCAGGGGAGCACCGCACTGCGCGGAGATCGTACAGGCGCTGGCCGCGGCCGGCTTCCGCGTGTTGGAACAGCGCTGACGCGTCGTAGAGGGTCACACCTGGCGGCGTCATCGCAACTCAGCGCGGGGCGGATTGACTTCCTGGCCTCACCAGTCGGCGGGGCGTCCATGACTTCAGTGCCAGTGCTGGTGATTCCACCAGCGTCCAACTGAGCAACGCCAGGAACAACGTGATGACCAGCGACGCTGCAAAGTAGGCCAAGACCGACCACCCCTCCGCGCCGACCAGCAGTAGAAGGACCTGCACTGGCCAGGCATACACGTATACGCCGTACGACAAGTCGCGCTTCGCCCCAACGCGCGCCAGGCGGGCACTCGACCCGAGCAAAAGGACCAGATACGCGACTGCCGGGGCAGCGATCAAGACGTAGGCCAGCCGACCGGCAGGGTCGGATCCGATGAAGATTGCGGCCGCCAATCCGCCCGCGAAAGCTACGGCCGCGCCGGCGCCGAAGAACCAGTTCAGCGGAATCCGATCAGACCACAACCGCAAGACTGCACCGGCAAGAAACATCGAACCGAACCGAAGAAAGATCGAGGCGGTGACGCTGCCCCCGGTCAAACCCCCATCGGTAACCAGATCGGCAAAGCTCGCGAGCCAGGCGACCGATGCGATCACCAGAACGATCCACCGCCTGCGGCTGAGCAGTCCGGCAACCCCGAGTACCGCAATGCCCAAGTAGCAGACGAACTCGTAGAACAGTGTGTAGAGCGACCCGTTGACTGCCTGTCCGCCGAGCAGGCCGCGGACTTCGTACTGTTGGATGTACAGCGCGGAATTGCCGATCATGTATCCAGCAACTGACAGATCGCCGGTCCACGGGTATCCGGACATGCTGCCGTACTGCAGCAATTGCGCAATCGGCAGCAGCACGAACCCGGTCACCAAAAGGCAGACCCAGAAACCGGGGAGGATCCGCAGGCACCGCCGCCAAAGATAGCGCCACACCGACGGCGAACTGAGGAAGCTCCCGGCGATGAGGAAGCCACTGAGCGCGAAGAAGCCGTCAACGGCAACGGTTCCGATGTCGACGGCGCCATTGGTGCGCTCGGCGAGGGGATCTTGACCGCCGTGCAACTTGAGGGTGTGCGAGACAAGGACCAGAATCGCAAGGCCCAGCCGGAGAGCGTTGACGCTGTTATTGCGCGGATGGAATCGCTGGCCGACTGCGGTCACGCCACTCCCCGTATCGTCTAACAGACGCTCTCCTCAAGGATCAACAGATCACTCTCTGTCAACCCTCCCCTTCCGTAAGAGTAGACCATCGGGGCGAGAGTAGGAGTCATGATGAGCGAGCGAGCTGAGAAGACAGCAGAAGGCAACGGCCGCGACGCGGTGAATACACCGGGTCGCGGCCGTCGGACGGCTCTCCGCCGAGGGGCGGGTGGGACAGCTCAGCCGGCGAACGGCTTGGCGTCCACCACGCTGACCTTCTGAACCCGCCCGTTGGGCAGGACGTATTCGCGGGACTCGCCGCGGCTGGCGCCGAGGATGGCCTGCCCGAGCGGTGACTGCGGGGAGTACACCTGCAACGAGCCGTGCACACCCTCCTCGCGGGAGCCGAGCAGGAAGGTCTCGCGGTCGTTGTCGTCGCCGTCGTAGGCGATGGTGACGACCATCCCCGGCTCCACAACGCCGTCGTCGGCGGGCGGGACGCCGACCTGGGCGCTGCGCAGGATCTCCTGCAGGTGCCTGATCCTTGCCTCCTGCTTGGCTTGCTCGTCGCGGGCGGCATGATAGCCGCCGTTCTCCTTCAGGTCGCCTTCCTCGCGGCGGGCATTGATCTCCGACGCGAGGACCGGGCGGTGAGCGACCAGGTCGTCGAGCTCCTGCTTGAGGCGGTCGTGGGCGTCCTGGGTCAGCCAAGTCACGACTGTGCCGGTCATGGCAACTCCTCACTACTGCAGATATCGTGCGCAGCACCGGGGATCCGGTGACGCGGGGGTTGTGCTGACGTACTGAACCGTTTGCGATGCGGTGTAACCGCTCGCAATGGGCCCGAGAAACACGTCACGGCCCCGTCCAGGGGCCGTTGGCGTCACCAATTCTACCACGATAGGAAGACCTACAGTCCGATTTCATGCGCGCTCCGGGCCGGCCACCGAGTCGCCATCACATGCCGACGAAGCCCGTGGGGAAGGCTGTGACCTGCGGCGATGAGCATTCCGCCGGCCGATCCCGGCGGCTGGTTCGAGACTGTCGGTGCGCGGTGGAGAATGGACGGAGCCCGGCAGTGAGGCGGGACCGAAAGGGGAGCGGCACACGGTGAGTAACGGCAATACGTCGGTGGCGGACAGCGCCGCGACAAATACGTCCGGTCCGGCGCCCGCGGGCACAGCGGCGACCGATCCGGTCGCCGAGCGGGACGACGCCGCAAGGCTCGCGCCGCTCCGCCTGATGGCCGTGCATGCGCACCCGGACGACGAGTCGAGCAAGGGCGCCGCATCGCTGGCCAAGTACGCCGCGGAGGGCGCGGGCGTCGTCGTCGTCTCCTGCACCGGTGGAGAGCGCGGTGACATCCTCAACCCCAAGTTCGCGGTCGACGGCATCGACATCCCGGCACTGCGCATTGCCGAGATGGCCCGCGCTGCAGAGATTCTCGGGGTCGCGCACGTCTGGCTCGGCTTCCACGACTCCGGCTACCACGAGGGGCCGCCGGAAAGCTGGGACCTCCCGGAGGGCTCCTTCGGGGCGCTCCCGGTAGAGGAGGAGGTTGCGGCGCTGGTCAAGGTGGTCAGGCAGTACCGGCCGCACGTGATGACGACCTATGACGAGAACGGCGGTTACCCGCACCCGGACCACATCCGTTGCCACGTTGTCTCGGTCGGCGCGTTCGAGGCGGCCGGCGACCCTGACGCGTACCCCGAGGCGGGCGAGCCGTGGCAGCCGTTGAAGCTGTACTACAACGTCGGATTCTCCCGTGAGCGCATCCTGGCGATCAACGACGCCGTGAAGGAACGAACCGGGGAGGGACCGTTCGACGAGTGGATCCAGCGGTTCGCCGAGCATCCGCGTCCCGACCCGGCGAGCCGGATCACGACCAAGGTCCCGGTCGCGGAGTACTTCGAGCACCGGGATGCCGCGCTCAAGGCGCACGAGACGCAGATCGACCCCGACTCGCACTGGTTCGCGGTTCCGCACGACCTGGAGGCCGAGATCTGGGGCACCGACGACTATGAGCTGGCCCGGTCACTGGTGGACAGCCCGCTGCCGGAGGACGACCTGTTCGCCGGTCTCCGCGACCGGTCCCAACCCGAACTGGACCGAGCCGCCCGGGATCGGGCATGAGCCTGCTGATGACGGCCATGCAGGCGCTGGCCGAGGCCCCGCCGGCCGACATCGATCCGACGACCGGCAAGGGTGCCGAGTTCGGCAAGGCGGCGCCCGTCGGTCTGCTGGTCATCCTGCTGATGTGCGTCGCGACCTTCTTCCTGCTGCGCTCGATGAACCGCAACATGCGCAAGGTCCCGAAGTCGTTCGGTCCGATCGCCGAGCAGGGGGCCCAGCCCCTCGACGCAGAGTCTGCCGAGGCTGAACGAGCCGGGTCTGATGTGGTCGAAGACGGCTCCGAGCCGGTCGGCGAGCGATCGCCTCGTCCACCTGCGTGATCCCGCGAGCCGATCATCTCGGCCTGATCATCTCGGCCTGATCATCGTTGTCCGCATGTGCGACGCCGCCGGCGGGCACATGCGTACTGCTGCACCCTGACGCCCGTCCCAAGCCCCCGTTCGGTGCTGCACACCTTCTGACCTTTGCTGGGGAACAAACCGCTCCCACATGCGTTGTAGCGGGTGTAACGTTGTAATCATTGCAACGTACCTAACAGAAAGGAAGGCTCCGATGAAGGGATACTTCGCAGCTTGGGGCGAGGGCGAGCAGCCCGGCCCAGCAGGGCCCGGAAAGCACGGGCACGGTAGAGGTGGCGGCGGCGGTCGGGGTCAAGCCGGTCGCGGCGGTCCGGGCTTCGGCGGTTACGGGCCGGGTCGCGGATTCGGCCCGCGCGGTCGTGGCCGGGGCGGTGCGCCCGAGGCGCCTGACGCCTCCGACGCGGCCGCATGGTTCGCCGGTCGGTTGCCCGACGAGTGGTTCACCGGTGCGCCCGACGTCAGCGTCGATCGTGACGAGATCATCATCGTCGGCGAGTTGCCGGCGCTCACCGAGGAATTCGCCGACGAGGCCGCTCGTGCGGCCGCCGAGGCAGGACGGATCTCACGCTTCCGGGAGGACACCAGGGAGCAGCGGATCGAGATCGCCCGTCAGGGCCAGCACCGGTACGGCAGGGAGATCTCCTGGGGCGCACGCCTCGGAGGTTCCGAGGAACTGTTCACCACGCTCTCGGCGCCGGTGATGACCCGTCTGCGTCAGCCGGAACGGCAGATCCTGGACACGCTTGTCGAGTCCGGCGTCGCACGGTCACGTTCGGATGCGGTCGTGTGGGCGGTCAGGTTGCTCGGCCAGAACGCCGACACCTGGCTCGGAGATTTGCGCAACGCCATGGAAGAGGTCACCAGGCTCCGCGACAAGGGGCCGGACCTCAGCTGACGCAGAGCAGGAGCAGCCAGATCGCGACGCAATGGCACAGCGCGGCCAGCGTCACGCAGGCATGGAAGTACTCGTGGTAGCCGAACGTCCCCGGCCAGGTGTTCGGCTTGCGCAACGCGTAGAAGATCGCGCCGACGGAGTACAGCACCCCGCCGGTCGCGATCAACACGAGGACGGCCACCCCACCGCTCCGCAGGATGTCGGGGAGGACGAACACCGCCACCCAGCCGAGGCCCAGGTAGAACGGGACCCCCAGCCACCGCGGTGCATGCGGCCACAGCATCTTCAACGCGACGCCGCCCGCAGCGCCCACCCACACCACGATCAGCACAACGGTGCTGGTCGGCGGGGTGAGCGCCAGGGTGGCCAGCGGCGTGTACGAGCCTGCGATGAAAATGAAGATCATCGAGTGGTCGGCGCGTTTCATCCAGGTCCTGGCCCGGGGTGAGACCCAGGTGTGCCGGTGGTAGATCGCGCTGACGCTGAACAACCCGACGAGGGATATTGCGTACACGGTGCAAGCCAAAGCTGCGCCGAGGCCGTCGAACACCGCGGCCATCGGAATGAGGACCAGGCTCATCACCACGGCGACGATCGCCGAGTACACGTGGATCCAACCGCGGGCCCGCGGTCTGCCGTGAACCGCCGCGCCGGCGAGTTCTGCTGTCGTCATGGCTCCATCGTCCTCGATCGATGCGAATCTGGGCAGCGGGCCGTCGGGTGATCCCGGTCCCCCACCGGCGCCGACAAGCCGTCACGCCGGCCGCGCGACAGTAGGGTCAACACCCGTGAGGCTCCCGTCGCTGGTCTACCGCGTCTACGAACGCAAGTTGACCCGGGAATTGGTCGGGGCGCAAATCCCGCATCACGTCGGGGTCATGCTCGACGGCAACCGTCGGTGGGCCCGCAAGGCGGGATTCACCGACCCGACCGAGGGGCACCGGGCGGGGGCGGCCCACATCGCCGACCTGCTGCAATGGTGCCAGGAGGCCGGCATCGGCATGGTCACCCTGTGGCTGCTCTCCACCGAGAATCTCCGCCGGGCCGACGACGAGCTGCTGCCGCTGCTCGAGATCATCACCGACGTCGTCGACGAGCTGGCCGCACCCGGCCAGCCGTGGAAGCTGCGGATCGTCGGTGCCCGGGAGCTGCTGCCCGACGCGATGGCCACCCGGCTGACCGCGGCCGAGATGCGGACCAGTTCGCGCAGCGGCCTGGAGGTCAACATCGCGGTCGGCTACGGCGGCCGGCAGGAGATCGTGGACGCGGTCAAGTCGATGCTGGAGACCGGCATCGAGGAGGGCCACGGTATTCGCGAGGTGATCGACTCACTGGACGTCGAGGCCATCGGCGAACACCTGTACACCTCCGGCCAGCCGGATCCCGACCTGGTGATCCGCACCTCCGGGGAGCAGCGGCTGTCCGGGTTCCTGCTGTGGCAGAGCGCGCACTCGGAGTTCTGGTTCTGCGAGGCCTACTGGCCGGACTTCCGGCGGGTCGATTTCCTCCGCGGGCTCCGCGACTACGCCGCCCGGCACCGTCGCTACGGCGAATGAGCTCGGCGTTTACCCTGACCGCGTTTACCCTGACCGCGTGGATCTGGTCACCGAGTATCTGAAGCTGGGCCTGCGGTTCGACAGGGTGGTCGACGGGTTCGTCGATGCCTACACCGGCGATCCGGCGTTGCGCGAACAGGTCGCGGACGAGCCGGCCCCGGATCCCGCGGACCTCTCCCGGCAGGCCGCGGCACTGTCCGCGGCGGTGCCGGACGCCGGCCTGTCAGCTCCCCGGGCGGCCTTCATCGCGGCTCACCTCGAGGCGTTGGCGGTGGCCGGCCGCCGGCTCGCGGGGGAGGCCATGTCGTTCATCGACGAGGTGCACAGCTACTTCCAGGTCCGGATCCAGGAGGTCGACACCGACGTCTACGCGGCGGCCCACGACGAGCTCTCCACGATCCTGGGCGGTTCCGGCCCCGTGGCAGATCGGCTGTCGGCATTCCGGTCCGCCGAGACCTGCCCGCCCGAACTGGTCGAGCGGGCGGTGCGAACCGTGGCGGCCGCTCTGCGAGAGCGGGTCACCGGGCCGACCGGGCTCGCGGGACTGCCCGAGCACATCGACTTCGAGATCGCCCGTGACGTCGCGTGGAGCGGCTTCAACTACTACCTCGGTGGCTACCGGTCACGGGTGGCGGTGAACGCGGACATCGGACACCGGATGAGCCAGTTCGGCGTGCTGGTCGCACACGAGTGCTACCCCGGCCACCACACCGAGCACTGCCGCAAGGAGGACCTGCTGGTCAACCGGGGCGGCGAGGCCGAGCACACGATCTTCCTGGTCAACACCCCGCAGTGCCTGATGGCCGAGGGGCTCGGCGACCTCGCGTTGACCGCCGCCGTCGGCGACGGCTGGGGACGCTGGCTGGCCGAGGTGCTGGACGGCATCGGTCCCAGGTTCGACCCGGAGGTGGTCGAGGCGCTCGAGGTCGCGTCACGGCCGCTGAACACCGTCCGGCAGAACGCCGCCATCCTGCTGCACGACCGGGGCGCGGACCCCGAGGACGTCGTCGCCTACCAGCAGCGCTGGGCGATGTCGAGCGAGGAGCAGGCGCGTCAACGCATGCGCTTCCTCACCGATCCGCTGTGGCGCGCGTACACCTCCACCTACGTCGAGGGGGACCGACTGCTCCGGCCATGGCTGACTGCGCGATCGCCGGAGACGACTGCGCTGCAACGGTTCCAACGACTGCTGGACGAGCCGTTGACGCCCGCCGTCGTCCAGGCGGAGCTGGCCGCCTGACAACCGCCTCGACGCGGCGCGCAAAGCCGGCCTTCATGGGCAGTTCCCATGGGATTCTTCGGAGTGTCCGGTTCGGCTCTGGTGAGCTGGCCGACGTATGCCGGGTCCACGGTGACCGCGCCAAGAGGGAGTACCGATGAGTGGTCAGGCCAGATTGCTGGTGGTCGATGACGAGCCGTCCCTGCAGGACATCGTCGCAACCTCGATGAGGTTCCTCGGATATCAGGTCGCGGTCGCCGCCACCGGCCGCGAAGCGGTGCGGATCGCCACGGACAGCCACCCCGACCTGATCATCCTCGACGTGATGCTGCCGGACTTCGACGGTCTCGAGGTGATGAAACGGGTCCGCGCCGCCGGTGTCGGATCCGGCGTCGTCTTCCTGTCCGCGCGTGATACCCCTGCCGACAAGATCGCCGGCCTGACCGCGGGCGGCGACGACTACGTGACCAAGCCGTTCGGTCTGGAGGAGCTGGCCGCCCGGGTCGCCGCGGTGCTGCGACGCACCCGCCCGGACGCCGCCGAGGACGGCGTCCTGCGGGTCGCCGACCTGGAGCTAGACCCCGAGACGTACCAGGTGACGAGGGCGGGCCAACCCATCGAGCTGGCACCGACCGAGTACAAGATGCTGCGTCACCTGATGATCAACGCCAACGTCGTGCTGTCCCGCCAGCAGCTGCTTGACGCGGTGTGGGGAACCGACTTCTACGGTGACGATTCGGTGGTCGCCACCTACATCTCCTACCTGCGGCGCAAGATCGACGCGACGGGCGAGCCGCTGATTCACACCCATCGGGGTTTCGGTTACGTCCTGCGCGGCCAGCGGCGGTGACCGTGCCGCACGCTGAGCAGGCATGAGAACCGGACGGGGGCAGGACACGGTGGACACGGCCGCAGCACCGCCGGCGCTACCGCCGACCAGCATGCGACCGTCCAGCCCGGGCTCGCAGGTCACCGGCCGGCGGCCGGTGAACACCGTCTCGCACCGCCGGTGGAGCCTGCGGGCGAGGTTGATCGCCCTGGTCGTCGCGACCGCGGCCGTTGCACTCGTCGCGGTCAACATCGTGCTGCCGCTGGTGGTGCGCGATGCCGCCATCGCGGCCAAGGACGCCACCCTCACCGGCGTCATCACCACGATCAGCCGGGATTCGAACGTCAGCGCCAGGATGCTGTCCGACCTCAGTAGCCTCGCGCAACTGCGCGGCGAGATCGGCTGGTCGTCCGTGTCGGGTTCCGGGATATCGCTGGTCGAGGTCCCGACGGTCAGTGACAGCACGGCGAATCCGGACGTGGCGGGAATCGACTGGTCGACCAGTGGCCCCGTCACCGTGCCGGATTCCTCCAACCCCGAGAATCGTTATCGGGCACGGGGTTTCAAGGTCGCGATCAACGAGCGGCCCGGTTACCTGGTGGCCTGGATGCCGCTCACCGACATCGACCAGACGTTCCGCCGGCTCATCCTGGTCGAGTTGCTGGTGACCGGCGGCCTGCTGGTCCTGCTGGGCGCGACGGCCGGTCTGGTGATCCGCCGGGAGCTCCGTCCGCTGGAATCAATGGCGACGGCTGCGGACGCGATCGCGCAGGGCGACCTGCAGCGCCGCGTCGACGAGTCGGACCCTGGGACCGAGATCGGCCGGCTGGGCGTGGCGTTCAACGACATGCTGGACGGCATCTCCACCCTGCTCGACGAGCGGCGCCGCAGCGAGCACCGGCTGCGGCAATTCGTCGCCGACGCCTCCCACGAACTGCGGACACCGGTCGCCGCGGTCCGTGGGTACACCGACCTGTACGCGGCGGGCGCCCTGCCCGACGACGGAGCGGTCGAGCGCGCCATGCAGCGTATGGGATTCGAGTCCCGGCGGATGGGTGCGCTGGTGGAGGACCTGCTGACGCTGATCCAGGCCGACGCCGAACGCACCATGATGCACGAATCGGTCGACCTGTCCGAGCTGCTGACCGGTGTGGTCGACGACGCCGCCGTCATCGACCCGAGCCGGACCTGGCGACTGGCCGGCAGCTTCGGACCGGTCGTGGTGCTGGGGGACCGGCTGCGCCTGCACCAGCTGTTCGCGAACCTGCTGGGCAACGTGCGTACCCACACCCAGCCCGGGACGACCACCACCGTCTCGGTGCTCCCGGGGCTCCAGGACATCGCCGTCACGGTCAGCGACAACGGGCCGGGGGTGTCTGACGAGGATCTGCAGCGTTTGTTCGACAGGTTCTACCGGGTCGACGCCTCGCGCAGCCGGGCAAACGGCGGCACCGGTCTCGGGCTGTCCATCGTGGCGGCGATCGTCCGGTCGCACGGCGGTGAGATCCACGCCTCTCACACTCCGGGAGGCGGTCTCACCATGACGGTCGTCCTGCCCAGGGCCACCGGAACCGCCGCCGTGCCGGCTCCGGCCGAAGCACCCCCGGCGCAGGCCTTACCGGTGCGGGCAATGCCGGTGCAACCCCCGCCCTCCGATGCACCGCCCGCAGGCGCACCGCGAGTCGATACGCCGCCGGCCGGCAGCGCAGGTGGGGGAACCGGCAACGGCCCGGCAACCTGATGTTCACGGGCTTGTTCGCGTGTTAGCAGGGTTCCGCGAAATCCCGCGGGTAGCGTCCGAGGAGTGAGCCGCAGGACAAGCGGTCACACGGGAGGCCCCGATCGTGCGTGCCGCTGATGCAGCACCGAGCACGAGGGGGCCGGCACCGGGCCCCCGTGCCATCCGACGAGTTGTCGGAGGCCGAAGGGACACCGCCGGCCCTTCTCGAAGAACCGGACGTGCTGGTCCGCGTCCGCTTGGGAGCCGCTCGTGGTTGCACGCCGTTCCGCCCCCGCAGTCCCGGCAACAGCATCGAGCACGACAGATCTGAACCCCACCAATCACGGAGGTGCCGCGGCGCCGCCCGGCGCATCCGGCGACCAGCGTCTGACGTACGTCATCGATACCTCCGTTCTGCTGTCCGATCCCTGGGCGCTCAACCGTTTCGACGAACACGAGGTGATCCTGCCGCTGGTGGTGATCGGCGAGCTCGAGGCCAAGCGGCACCATCCGGAGCTCGGGTACTTCGCCCGGCAGTCCCTGCGCATCCTCGACGAGCTGCGCATCGATCACGGCCGGCTGGACTCTCCGGTGCCCGTCGGCGCCCCCGGCGGGACCCTGCATGTCGAGCTCAACCACACAGATTCAGCTGTGCTGCCGGCTGGATTCCGCAATGACAGCAACGACTCCCGCATCCTGGCCTGCGCGCTGAACCTGGCGTTGGAGCGACCGGCCAACACCGTCATCCTGGTCACCAAGGACATGCCGCTGCGGGTGAAGGCCTCGGCCGTCGGCCTGGCCGCGGACGAGTACCACGCGCAGGACATCGTGCCGTCCGGGTGGACCGGAATGGCTGAATTGCCGGTGACCAGCGAGCAGGTGGACACGCTGTTCCACACCGGGCTGATCGACGTCGACGAGGCGCGGGAACTGCCGTGTCACACCGGCGTCAAGCTGGTGACGTCGTCCAGTTCCGCCCTTGGTCGGGTGACTCCGGGCAAGCAGATCCGGCTGGTCCGCGGCGAACGTGAGGCATTCGGGCTCCGTGGCCGGTCGGCAGAGCAGCGGATCGCGCTCGACCTGCTGATGGACGACGAGGTGGGCATCGTCTCGCTCGGCGGCCGGGCCGGAACCGGCAAGTCCGCCATGGCGTTGTGCGCGGGACTCGAACTGGTGATGGAGCGCCGCGCGCACCGCAAGGTCGTCGTGTTCCGGCCGCTGTACGCCGTCGGCGGGCAGGAACTGGGCTACCTCCCCGGCAGCGAGAACGACAAGATGCAGCCGTGGGCGCAGGCGGTGTTCGACACGCTGTCCGCCGTTGCCTCGCCGGCCGTCATCGAAGAGGTCATCGCCAGGGGCATGCTCGAGGTGCTGCCGCTGACCCATATCAGGGGCCGCTCGCTGCACGACTCGTTCGTGATCGTCGACGAGGCGCAGTCGCTGGAACGCAACGTCCTGCTGACCGTGCTCTCCCGGCTCGGCACCAACTCCAGGGTGGTGCTGACCCACGACGTCGCCCAGCGGGACAACCTCCGCGTCGGCCGGCATGACGGCATCGCCGCCGTCATCGAAACGCTCAAGGGCCACCCGCTCTTCGCGCACGTGACGCTGACCAGGTCCGAGCGGTCACCGATCGCGGCGCTGGTGACCGAATTGCTCGAGTTGCCCGACCTGGCGTGACCCGGCGGGTCGGCGTGCGCCCGTCACGGGCAACCGGCACAGTGAGGTGCGGGCGTCCGGATGTGCGCCGCCGACCTGGAGAGGTGCCGATGAGACGAGCCCGCAACGCTGCCGGAGCACTGGCGGCGGTGACGATCGGCGCCGCCGCCCTGCTCATCACGTTCGTCCCGGCGCAGGCGGCACCGAACCCACCCGTTGCCGCGCCGGAACCGGCGGGCCTTGAGACCCCGGTCAGCACGGCCAACGGGACCCGTACCCTGGTCGTCGACTCGACCACCGGCCTGCCGGTCGAGAATGCGTCGATTGCCGTGCAGGGCAAGGGGTTCGATGTCGATCACGGCCTCTTCATCGCCGTCTGCCAGGATGGCTCCGGCGCTCCGGAGACGCTGACGAAGTGCGTCGGGGGCCCCATCCCGGATGGCAACACGACGACGGGCTGGGCGCACATCACGGCGGACGGCGAGGGCGCCGGCGGGGTCAAGGCGGCGTGGGGACCCGACGGGTCGTTCTCCGTCACGCTGGCCCTGCCGAAGGTCGACGAGGGCGACGTCAACTGCGTCACCGGGAAGTGCTCGCTCTACACGGCCAGCGACGACGACTCCATCCGTGCCGAGGACAACGCCGTCCCGCTGGCCTTCGCCGCACCGCCGACTTCATCCAGCGAGCCGCCGCCGACCACGCCGAGTTCGACGGCGCCGACCGCACCCGGCACGGCGATCGTCCAGGTCGTGCAGAGCGCCTCGATCGTCGCGGGCGGGACCCAGCTGGTGGTCTTTTCCGGCTTCCAGGCGGGCGAGCAGGTCAACCTCACCCTGTTCTCCGCACCGCTGACGCTGTCACCGGTGCAGGCCGATGAAACCGGGGTGGCGCGGGCGGAGTTCGTGGTACCCCCGGACTTCGCCGCCGGGACGCACCGGCTGGAGGCGATCGGCCAGGAGTCCCGGACGGTGGGAGTGGCCAGCTTCCAGGTGACGGCGCCGCCGGTGTCCACCTCGTCGACGCCCTCATCGACCCCGTCGTCGACCTCGACGCCCAGTTCCAGTTCGAGTCCGTCGACGTCCTCCCCGCCGGCCAGCAGTTCGGCGAGCAGCAGTGCCGCGCCGTCCACGGCCGTCACACCGACTGCGGCAGCGGGGACCTCGGATGACGACGGGTCCAGCCTGTGGTGGCTGTGGCTGATCCTCGGCATCGTGGCGTTGGCGGCCATCATCACCGGCATCGTGGTGTACCGGCGCAACAAGGAACAGCAGCAGCGCGAGCGGGACGAGCAGGAGATCACCGACGCCGCGGCCCGTGAGCAGGCGGCCGGCACCTACGGCACGCCGGGCTACGACCCGGGATCGGACGCCCCGACGGTCTTCCTGCCCCCGGTCGCACCGGGCGGGCCGCCGGCCGGTGCCGACCCCTACGGTCTGCTGTCCGGTCGGGAAGATCTCTATCCGGGAGGTGACCCCGCCGGACCGACCGAGATCCTGCCGCCAGCGGACCACAACCAGGGTCGCGGTCCCTACGGCTCGCCGCTCGGCGAGGGCCAGGGTGAGGGCTACCGGCCGCCGGCGTCCGATCCGGCGTCCGATCCGATCGATGGGCCGGGAACCCAGGCGTGGACGCCCGACGAGGACGACACCCCCGACCAGCCGCCGAGCGGCGGCGAGCCCGGCCCCGACCAACGGCGGTAAGCCGGGCCACCCGTATTTACGGGTGCCGTGTTTACGGGTGGGTCATCGAGAGCACGTCGAGCGCCGCGTCGAGCTGTTCGGCGGTCAGCGTGCCGTTGTCGACGTGCCCGCGTTCGAGAACGACCGTCTTGATCGTCTTGTTCTCCTTGAGCGCCTGCTTGGCGATCTTCGCCGCTTCCTCGTAGCCGATGTACTTGTTCAGCGGCGTGACGATCGACGGCGACGACTCGGCGTAGGCCCGCATCTTCTCGACGTTGGCGGTGATGCCGACGATGCACCGGTCGGCCAGCACCCGGCTGGTGCTGGTCAGCAGGTTGATCGATTCCAGCAGGTTGCGACCGATCACCGGCAGCATGACGTTCAGCTCGAAGTTGCCCTGGGTGCCGGCGAACGCGACGGTCGCGTCGTTGCCGATGATCTGGACGCAGGCCATCATCGTGGCCTCGGGCAGCACCGGGTTGACCTTCCCGGGCATGATCGACGAGCCGGGCTGCAGGTCTGGAAGCGCGATCTCGCCGAGCCCGGCGGTGGGCCCGGAGCCCATCCACCGCAGGTCGTTGCAGATCTTGAACAGGCTGACCGCGACCGTCCGCAGCTGACCCGATGCCTCGACCAGACCGTCCCGGGCGGCCTGCGCCTCGAAGTGGTTGCGCGCCTCGGTGAACGGCAGGCCGGTGGTCGCCGCCAACTCCTCGATGACGGCGGCGGAGAACCCGGGCGGCGTGTTGATGCCGGTACCGACAGCGGTTCCGCCCAGCGGCAGCTCGGCGAGCCGGGGGAGCGATGAGGTGAGCCGCTCCCGGCCATTGCGGATCTGCGCGGCGTAACCGCCGAACTCCTGCCCGAGGGTGACGGGCGTGGCGTCCATCAGGTGCGTCCGGCCGGACTTCACCACGGTCGCCCACTCGACGGCCTTGGCTTCGAGGGCCTGCTCCAGGTGCTCCAGTGCGGGCAGCAGGTTGCGGACCACGGATTCGGTCGCCGCGACGTGGATCGACGTCGGGAACACGTCGTTCGAGGACTGGGAGGCGTTGACGTGGTCGTTCGGGTGAACCTTGGAGCCGAACGACTCGGCGGCGACGGTGGCGATGACCTCGTTGGCGTTCATGTTCGAGCTGGTGCCTGAACCGGTCTGGAACACGTCCAGCGGGAAGTCGCCGGCGAACTCACCGGCCGCCACCCGGTCGGCGGCGGTCTTCACGGCCTCGCCGATCTCGGCGGGGATCACCCCGAGCCGGACGTTCACCGTCGCGGCCGCGGACTTGATCAACGCCAGCGCCCTGATCTGCGACCGCTCCAGGGGACGGCCGGAGATCGGGAAGTTCTCCACCGCCCGCTGGGTCTGCGCCTGGTACTTGGCGTTCCGGGGTACTCGGACCTCGCCCATGGTGTCGTGCTCGATGCGGTAGTCGACCTCGCCGTTGTGATCTGCCATGTGCCAACGCTATCCGGGGCGGTCACCCGGCGACCAACCGACGTCGACCCGACTCGGTCACACCCGGGCAGCGGCGTCGCTCGTGCAACCATGGTCTGGTGGCCCGACGACGACCCAACACCCTGCGTGACATGGCGCTCTCGATGGGCCTGATCGCCGTGGTCACCCTTGTCCTGGTCGGCATGTACGGCGGGGTGAGCTTCTCGCCGGGCGGTCCGTCCGGCGGTCAGGTCGTCACCGCGGACGTCACGGGCGGACTGGAGAAGGCGCCACCGCTGGTCGGTTTCCCGGTCGTCATCCCGTCCGACATACCCGCCGGGTGGACGCCGAATTCGTTCTCCTTCACCGAGAAGCCGGGCAGCCCGGCGCAGCCGCCCGCGGCCCGGGCCGGTTGGCTCACCGAGGCGGGCCGCTTCATCACCCTGGTCCAGTCGAGCGGCGCGGTGACCGACGTGCTGACCGCCGAGGTCGGCGCCGCCGGTCCGGCGAAGGGCACCGAAACGGTCAGTGGTGCCGAGTGGACTGTGACGACCGGCCGGCGCACCGAGCAGGCCTGGTTCCGATCCGTCGACGGGGTCACCTATCTGATCACCGGTAGTGCGTCGCCGGAGGACTTCCGGGTTCTCGCCGGCGCCGCTGCGGTGACGACCTGACAGTCAGCGGCGGTTCGTCCAGTCCAGCAGGTCCTGCACCGGCCAGGTGTTGACGATCCGGCCGAGCGGCACCTCGCACTCGGCGGCCCGCGCGCACCCGTAGGACTGCCAGTCCAGCTGACCTGGGGCATGCGCGTCGGTGTCGATGCTGAACAGGCAGCCGGCGTCGACCGCCTGCCGCAGCAGCCGGCGCGGCGGGTCCAGGCGCTCTGGCCGGCTGTTGATCTCGACCGCCACGCCGTTCTCGGCGCAGGCGGCGAACACCCTGGAAGCATCGAACTGGCTCTCCGGGCGGGTTCCGCGGCCACCGGTCACCAGTCGCCCGGTGCAGTGCCCGAGGATGTCGGTCCGTGGGTTCTCGATGGCCCGCAGCATCCGTCTGGTCATCGCCGCCGCCTCCGACCGCAGCTTGGAATGCACCGAGGCGACGACGATGTCGACCCGCCCGAGCAGGTCGTCGGTCTGGTCGAGGGTGCCGTCCTCGTTGATGTCGCACTCGATGCCGGACAGCAGCCGGAAGTCCCCGAGATGCTTGTTCAGCGTGGCGACGATCCGCAATTGCTTCTCCAGTCGCTCGACCGTGAGCCCATTGGCCACCGTCAGCCGCGGGGAATGGTCGGTGAGTGCCTGGTACTCGTGGCCCAGTTCGACCGCGGTCACGGCCATCTCCTCGATCGGACTCCCGCCGTCGCTCCAGTTGCTGTGCGAGTGCAGATCACCGCGGAGCGCCGCCCTGATCTCCTCGCCACCCTCGGCCAGTGGACGCGCGTCGCGTTCGAGATCGGCCAGGTAGTCCGGGGTCCGGCCGGACACCGCCTGCTGGACGACCGCCGACGTCTTCGGCCCGATCCCCGGCAGATCGACCAGAGTGCCTGCCTGCACGCGCTTCTCGAGCTCACCGGGGGCGAGTCCGGCCAGCGTCAGCGCCGCGGTGCGGAAGGCCTTGACCCGGTAGGTCGGAGCCTGCGAGCGCTCGAGCAGGAAGGCGATCCGACGCAGGGCGGCCATCGGATCCATTGACGCAGGCTAAACCCTGGCCCTCGGTGGTCTGTCCCGGCCATGGCACGCTCGGTCGATGTCGTCATCAGCACAGCAGTCATCAGCACAGCAGTCGGAGGACTCCCGGATCGCCGTGGTCACCGGAGCCGGCAGTGGGATCGGCGCAGCCACGGCGCTCGCGCTCGCCGCCGAGGGGTGGCAGGTGGTCCTTGCCGGGCGCCGCGCGTCCGCGCTCACCGACGTCGCCGCGAGCGGCGCCGACCTGACCGGTGGCTTGCACCCCGTGCCGACCGACGTCACGGACGAGGCCGCCGTCGCCGCCCTTTTCGATGGTGCAGTCGCCGAGCACGGCAGGGTAGATCTGCTGTTCAACAACGCCGGCATGTTCGCCCCGTCCCGGGAGCCCGACGAGATACCGCTGGACGAGTGGAACCAGGTCGTCGCGGTCAATCTGACCGGCGCCTTCCTCTGCACCCGCGCGGCCTTCCGGGTGATGCGGGCGCAACAGCCGCAGGGCGGCCGGATCATCAACAACGGGTCGATCTCCGCCCATGTACCGCGGGTCCGGTCCACGGCGTACACGGTGACCAAGCACGCGATCACCGGGCTGACGAAGTCCACCTCGCTGGACGGCCGGCCCTACGGCATCGCCTGCGGCCAGATCGACGTCGGCAACGCGGCCACCCCGTTGACCGCCCAGTGGAGCGGGGGCACCCGGCAGCCGGACGGCAGCCTGCGCGTCGAACCCACCATGGACGTCGCCGACGTCGCCCGCGCCGTGCTCTACATGTCGAGCCTGCCGCTCGCCGCGAACGTCCTGACCATGACGGTGATGGCCAGCGCGATGCCGTACGTCGGCCGCGGCTGAACGGCCTCGTCGACCACGGGTTGACCGAAGGGGTGTGACCACATTCACCGGCGGTGGTCGACCCGTCCGTGTGATCCTTGGGCGCGCTCATCAGGTCAACGCTCGACCAGTCCCGGGAGGCAACGATGCTCCGTCCGATGCTCATCGGCAAGATCCACCGGGCGACGGTGACGGCCGCGGACCTGAACTACGTGGGTTCCATCACCATCGACGCGGATCTGCTCGACGCTGCGGATCTGCTCCCGGGCCAACAGGTCGACGTCGTCGACGTCACCAACGGCGCCCGGCTCACCACCTACGTCATCGCCGGTGACCGCGGCCGGGGCGGGGTGTCGATCAACGGTGCGGCAGCGCACCTGGTGCATCCGGGAGACGTGGTCATCGTCATCGGCTACGGCATGTTGACCGACGCGGAAGCGCGCAGCAGGGCGGCGAATGTGGTGTTCGTCGACGCCGAGAACCGCATCGTCCAGCTGGGTACCGACGCCGGTGACGTACCGCTCGGGTTCCGACTCATGCCGTCCGGAATCGGCCGTTCCTAAGCGTCTGACCCCGCAGCCGCTTGCTGCTCGTCCAGTTCCTGCTGCTCCGATTTCCGCAGGGCCGCCTCGACCCGCTCCCTGGCTTCCTCGAGGAATCGGGTGCAGACGCCGGCCAGGTGCTCGCCGCGCTCCCACAGGGTGAGTGACTCGTCCAGGGAGAGTCCGCCGGACTCCAGCTGGGCCACCACCGAAGCGAGTTCGTCCCGCGCCTGCTCGTAGGACGATGTCATCAGAACTCCTGTGCTGCAGTCGGTGTCGGTGTCGGTGTCGGTGTCGGTGATGTCGGGATCATTCGGCCGGTTCGGATCCGGTGGTGGTGGCATGCAGGGCGCCGTCGGCGACGCGGATCCTCAGCTCGGTGCCGACCGGTGCTTCGGTGATGGAGCGCAGCACGGTGTGACCGGTCTGGACGACGGCGTAGCCCCGGGCGAGGGTGGCGGCCGGGCCGAGTGCCGAGAGCTGGGCGCGGCGGTGCGCGATGTCCCGGTCGATGCGCTCCAGGGTCATGGTGACCTGCGCCCGACCGCGGTCCCGCAACCGGCTGACATCGGCGACCCTGCCGGCGATCGGGGTCAGCGGGTCGGCCAGGACGGTGGCGGAGGTCAGCCTTCGCAGCCGCGCCTGCTCGGTGCTCACCCAGCCGGTCAGCGCGCGCCTGGCCCGCCCACGAAGCTGCTCGACCTGGCGCAACTCGCCTGCGGCGTCCGGAACGACCCGCTTGCCGGCATCGGTCGGCGTCGAGCACCGCACGTCGGCCACGTCGTCGATGATCGGGTGGTCGGGTTCGTGACCGATGGCGGAGATCACCGGTGTCCGGCACCGGGATACCGCCCGGCACAGCGCCTCGTCCGAGAACGGCAGCAGATCCTCGACGCTGCCGCCGCCGCGGGCGATCACGATGACGTCGACGGCAGGGTCGGCGTCCAGCTTCGCCAGCGACTCCATGAGCTGCGGTACTGCCGAAACCCCTTGCACCGATGGGTTCTCGACCTTGAACCGGACGGCCGGCCAGCGGGCCCGCGCATTGGCCAGCACGTCGGACTCCGCGGCGCTGGCACGCCCGGTGATCAGTCCGACCACGCCGGGCAGGAACGGCAACGGCTTCTTGCGCTCCGGTGCGGTCAGTCCCTCGGCGGCGAGCAGCTGCCGGAGCCGTTCGAGCCGCGCCAGGAGTTCGCCGAGCCCGACGGGGTGGATCTGGTCCACCCGGAAGGTGAGCGATCCGCGGGCCGGGTAGAACTCGAACCGCCCGTGCACCACCACCCGTGAGCCCTCGGTGGGCGGCGGCGACAGGGCGGTCAGCACGGATCGGGAGCAGACGACGGACAGCGACATCGACACCGACGGATCCCGCAGGGTCAGGAAGGACATCTGCGATCCGGAGCGCATGCTCACCTGGGCGAGCTGACCCTCCACCCAGGCAGCGGGTGCCTTCGACACATACTCGGCCATTCGCTGGGCGAGAGCCCTGACTGGCCAGGGGTTCTCGCGGGTCGTTTCACCGGCCTTGGCCGGCAGTGCGGGTCGACCGCCGGAGCTGTCGGATCGTGCGGCCGTGCTCACGAGTTCTGGGCGTCCAGCGTGACGATCCGGTTGCTGAGCAACGTCAGGAACGGTGGGCGGTTGGCGTTCGCGCGTTCGTACTCCAGCAGATCGGCGACGTCCTGGGCGGTCAGCTCACGAAGGTGACCCCGCACCTGGGCAAGGGTCATCCGGTCGTAACCGGGCAGCGGCAGATCCTGGTCGTCGTCCTCGATGAACGCCTGCTCGGCCACCGCTTCCTCGATCAGGGCCTCTTCGATGACCGCTTCCTCGATCAACGCCTCTTCGATCAGTGCCTCTTCGATCACCGCGGCGTCCGCCGCGGCCTCGTCGACCGCGTCCTGCATCACGGTCTCCAGCACGACCTCATCGATCACTGCCTCCTCGAGGGCGTCCTCGAGCTCCGCCCCCTCGGTGGCGACCTCGATGGCCTGATCCTCGAGGGCCATCTCTTCCTGCACGACCTCGTCGAGCGCTTCCTCGAGGATGGCCTCTTCGACTGCGGCTTCCTGGACGGCCTGACGAAGCGCGGCTTCCTGCTGGACGACCTCGTCCAGCGCTTCTTCCAGCAGGGCCTCCTCGACGGCGGCCTCCTCGACCGCCTCCTCCAGGATCGCCTCGTCGAGGGCGGCTTCCTCGAGTGCCTCCTCGATCTGCGCCTCCTGCGCGGCCGCGCCCTCCAACGCTTCTTCCAGCACGGCTTCCTCGAGCACCGTCTCCTCGACGAGTTCCTCGGCGAGCACAGCGGTCTCGATGGCGGCCTCGGCGTCGAGAGCGATCTCCTCGACGAAATCCTCGATGGCCGCCTGCTCCAGAGCGGCCGCCTCGGAAGCGGCGTCGTCGGTCGCGACCAATGCCTGCTCGACGACGGCGTCCGGGACCTCGACGGCCGCCGCCATGGCGATCGTCGTCTCGGGCGGGAGGGACGAGGCCTCCGGGGTCTTGCGGGAGGTGTCCTTCTCCTTTTCCGGCGCAGGGCGAGCGTCCGCTGTGCGGGCCTTCGGTCGGGCGGCGGTATCGCGCCCGGCGCGCGGCGGCGTCGCCGGGCGGGGCTGTGTAGCGGTGCGGGCGGGGGGTTCGTCGTCATCGAAACGTGCCCAGGAGGGGCTCTCCTGCGGTGCGCCGATCACCCCGCCCAGCAGTTCGTCACCGCGGGTCGCCAGCGTCGCGATCTCCTGCTGCACCTTCATGGACAGTCGCATGGCGTTGCCGACGAGCGAGACGGGCAGCGCGGGGATGTCCTCGGGGAGCGCGCGGACGCGGTCGATGCCGGTCGCGAGGAGTCCGGCGGCAACGCGAAAAGGCAGCGGAAGCGTGATGGCCATGCCACCAGCCTGCCCCATTGGTCCCCGTCGCGTCACCGGGGCCACCGGGCGGCCCCGATGAAGGGCGGTCGCGGCGTGCCCGATCGGTGTGGGATCAGCCACCGGCCGTGCGCGGCCGACCCGCCGGGTCTGCTCGGCGACCTACCATGAAGCCATGACAGCTCCAGTCCGACGTGTCCTGCTCGCCAGCCCGCGCGGCTATTGCGCCGGCGTCGACCGTGCCGTCGTGACCGTGGAGAAGGCGCTGGAGCAGTACGGCGCGCCGGTGTACGTCCGCAAGCAGATCGTCCACAACAAACACGTCGTTGCCAACCTCGAGGCCCGCGGCGCCATCTTCGTCGACGAGACCGACGAGGTCCCGGTGGGTGCGTTGGTGGTGTTCTCCGCACACGGCGTCTCCCCGGCCGTGCACGAGGAGGCCGCGCAGCGCCGGCTGCAGGTGATCGACGCGACCTGCCCGCTGGTGACCAAGGTGCACAAGGAGGCCCGCCGGTTCGCGGCGGAGGATTACGACATCCTGCTGATCGGCCACCGCGGCCACGAAGAGGTCGAGGGCACCCAGGGCGAGGCGCCCGAGTCGATCCAGCTGATCAACGACCAGGCCGACGTCGACAGTGTCAGCGTGCGCGACCCGGAGAAGGTGATCTGGCTGTCGCAGACCACCCTGTCGGTGGACGAGACGCTGGAAACGGTCGATCTGCTCCGCCGGCGGTTCCCGCTGATGACGGCGCCGCCGAGCGACGACATCTGCTACGCGACGCAGAACCGCCAGGAAGTGGTCAAGCAGATCGCGCCGGACTGCGACCTGGTCATCGTCGTCGGCTCGAAGAACTCCTCGAACTCCGTCCGGCTCGTCGAGGTGGCCCTGGATGCCGGTGCCCGGACCTCGTACCTGGTGGACGACGCGAGCGAGATCGACGAGAGCTGGCTGGCCGGCGCGGACACGGTGGGCGTGACCAGCGGGGCGTCCGTTCCCGACGACCTGGTGATCGGGGTACTCGACTTCCTGGTGGAGCTCGGCTACCCGGCGGCCGAGGAGTTCGCAGCGGCCAAGGAGACGCTCACGTTCTCACTGCCGAAGGAACTGCGGAAGGATCTGCGTCCCGCGACAGCCTGACCTGCTCTTCCGGCCGCGTCAGGGCGTGTGACGTCAGGCGCGCGACGCCAGCCGTGCGATGTCAGGCGTGCGACGCCCGGGACCGCTGGCCGGACCGCAGCGGCTGGGCCAGGATCCGGATGAAGCCGATCAGCACCGCGGCCGCGGTACCCAGCGCCATCGTCGGGAAGGTGCCGATGATCCGCAGGCCGGTGCTGTAGAAGCCGCCGGACTGGGTGAACAGCATGCTGCCGACCACCAGGCCCACGACCAGCACCAGCGGGGGTTGCACCATCGCGGTGAAGATCGAACCACGCCGCACGGCAAGCGCGGCCAGCACGACGCCGGCGTAGAAACCGATCCGCAGACCCCAGGCCAGGGTCCCGGTCGCCAGGCCGTCGATGGCGGCGCCGCCGAGCGTCAGCACGAGAGCCAGCAGGATCACCGCCCACGATGGCAGTCCCCGGACACCCGGGAGGACCGAGGCGTCGGCGGTCGGCACGCGGGTCGCGGCGGCAGTGGTGCTCACCCGTCCACGGTAGCGTCCCAAACCCGGCGCGAGGCACTGCGCAGCGGCATCACCTGCGCGGGGTCAGGCGGGTCGTCGATCAGTTCGGCCGCTTGCGGGCGTCGGGGAACCACGTCCAGTTGTTCCGGCGTCGGGAGTTCTTCGCCGGTCACTCCCAGGTCGGTGAACCGCCGGGCCGTCACCAGAACCCGCGTCTCCATCGACCGGACGGTGTGGTTGTAGGACTGCACCGCCCTCTCCAGCCCCGCACCGAGACCGGTCAGATGCCCGGCCAGGGTGCCGAGCCGCCCGTGCAGTTCGCGGCCGAGGGCGTGGATCTCTGCCGCGGACGCCGACAACCGTTCCTGGCGCCAGGTGAAGGCGACGGTCCGGAGCAGCGCGATCAACGAGGTCGGGGTGGCGATCACCACGTTCCTGCCGAATGCGTGATCGGAGAGCCCGGGGTCCAGCGCGAGCGCGGCATCCAGCAACGGCTCACCGGGGACGAACAGCACGACGAATTCGGGTGCCGGCTGGAAGTGCCGCCAGTAGGCCTTGGCGGCCAAAGCGTCGACATGCCCGCGGAGCGCGCGTGCGTGCGCCGCCATCAGCGCGCCGCGCCGTCGGTCGTCCGTGCAGTCCAGCGCTTCGAGCCAGGCCGCGAACGGAACCTTGGCATCCACCGGGATCTGCCGGCCGCCGGACAGACGGATGATCATGTCGGGCCGGACGCCCGGACCGTCGACGCCCGCCGCATGCGCACTCACCTGCGTCTGGAAGTCACAGTGCTCCACCATCCCGGCGAGTTCGACGACCCGTTGCAGCTGGACCTCCCCCCAGCGCCCGCGGACCTGCGGGGCGCGCAGCGCGCCGACCAACGAGCGGGTCTGGCTGCCCAGTTCGGCCGACGTCCGGTGCAGCGCGGCCACCTGCTCGCGAAGGCCCGCGTACGCACCGATCCGGTCCCTTTCGACCTCCTGCAGGCGCTGCTCCACCCGGGACAGCGCATCCGCGGCCGGGGCGAGCAGGCCCGCCACCTCGATCGCCGGATCGGTCGCTGCGCCGCGGACCGACCACCGACCGAGCAGCAGGCCGACCAGCAGGGAGCCGATGACCAGCAAGGCCCCGATGAGCAGTGCGGTGGAATCCATGGCGACAGCATGACCGCGCACACCGACAGGCCGGGTCAGAACGGCCTCGGCGCGCCCCGAGCCAAGGCGTGATCGACCTGGCGGCAATGTCGAGGCGCTACCCTGCACGCCATGCCCGGTCGGGAACTGCTGCTGGTCCGTCGCCGAGAGATCGATCTCGTGCGCGTCGCCGGTGCGTCCTGTCTGCGCCCCTGTGCCGGCTGATCCGGACCCTCCGGACCCTCTCACTCTTGCCGCTACCGCGCACCGAGCCGCGGTGCGGCCCTCGCGCTGTGGATGTCCCGCCATCGACGCTTCGCTGGTGGGCCATGCGGCGCAACCCCGAATCGTCTCCCCGAGGAGAAGTGATGGCCATTCCCGATTTCCTGATCATCGGCTCACCGAAGGCCGGGTCGACGGCCCTGCACGTTGCGCTGGCCCAGCACCCCGACCTGTTCCTGTCCACCCCGAAAGAGCCGAAATACTTCATGTGCGATCAGGCCCCGCCCGATCCCGCACACCAGAAGGGTCCCGGTGACGCGCACAGCGCGCGTGAGTGGGTGTGGGACCGGGACAGGTACCAGGGATTGTTCGAGGGCGCACCGGCCGGCACCCTGTGCGGCGAGAGCACGCCCTTTTACCTGTGGGACAGGGCTTCTCATGGCCGTATCCATGCGCAGGTGCCTCGGGTGAAGATGATCGCGGTGATCAGGGACCCCATCGACCGTGCGTATTCCAACTGGGGTCACCTGTGGTGTGACGGTCTGGAGCCGGAGGCCGACTTCCTCGCGGCCTGCCGAGCGGAGCCGGCCAGGATCGCTGCCGGCTACGCGCCGTTCTGGCGGTACCTGGAGACCGGCCTGTACGGGCAGCAGCTCGAGCACCTGTACGGGGTCTTTCCCAGGGAACAGGTCTTCGTGCTGAGGTACCGGCAGTTGATCGACAACTCGGCCGAGATCCTCGACGAAATCTGCCGGTTCCTGGGGGTGCGAACCGGCGTCGTGTCGAGCGTCCCACGCTCGAATGTGTCCACCTGGGTGCCGGACACCGCGGTCAATCGGGTCCTGCAGAAGGTGGTCCGGCTCGGTGCCGCCGGAGGGGCCCACCTGCCACCGCAGGCGTGGCGACAGGCGCAGCGACCACTGCTCGCGGCGCTGCATCGGGGGGCCCTGAAACGGCCGGCGCTGCCCGCGGAGCAGCGCAGGACATTGCTGCCGTACTTCGAGGCCGACAACGCGCTGATCGGGAAGCTGACCGGGATCGACTGCTCCGACTGGCTCAACGAGACCGGCCGGGGCGCGTTCACGGAGCGGCAGTGAGCACCGCGAGCAGACGAAGAACGGGACCACAACGGCGAAGGGCTCCGCATCTGCCTGCGCAGACGCGGAGCCCTTCGAGCTACACACTTTCCGAACCTACGACCGACGGTTACTTGCCGGGGATGTAGTTGAATTCGTCCGGGTTCGGACCGGTCCGCTCGTTTCGGTTCATGGCCGAGATGATGCCCATGTCCGGCGCTGCCAGCTCGAAATCGAAGATCTCGAAGTTCTCCTTGACCCTGCTCGGGGTGGTCGACTTCGGGAACACGATGTTGCCCAGCTGGATGTGCCAGCGGAGCACGATCTGCGCCGGGGTCTTGCCGTAGGTGCGGGCCAGCTCGACGATCACCGGATCATCCAGGACGGCGCCCTGGGCGATGGGCGACCAGGCCTCGGTGGCGATCCCGTGCTCGGCGTCGAACGCCAGCAGCTCCTCCTGGGTGAGGTACGGGTGGACCTCGATCTGATTCACCGCCGGCGGCACGGTGGCCTCTTCGTGCAGCCGACGCAGGTGGTGCGGCTGGAAATTCGAGACGCCGATCGCCCTGGCGCCGCCGTCGGTGTAGATCTTCTCCATCGCCCGCCAGGTCTCGACGTAGTCGCCCACGTCCGGCAGCGGCCAGTGGATCAGGAACAGATCGATCTGCTCGAATCCGAGATCGGCCAACGTCTGGTCGAATGCCTTCAGGGCGTCGTCGTAGGCGTGAAATCCGTTGTTCAGCTTGCTGGTGACGAAGATGTCACTCCGGGCCAGGTCGGACTGCGCGACGGCCTGCCCGACCTCCTTCTCGTTCCCGTACATCTCCGCGGTGTCGATGTGCCGGTAGCCGACCTCGAGGGCGGCCGTCACGGCAGCGGCGGTGTCCGCGGGCTCGATCTGGAACACCCCGAAGCCGAGCTGGGGGATCTCGACGCCGTTGTTCAACTGGATGTTGGGCACGGTGCTCGTTGCTGCTTCGGTCACGAAGAACTCCCGATCTGTTGGGTCTCTGGTGTGTCACTAATCCGGTGCCCATTGCAGGGCCTGCGGAAACAAATAGTCACGTCGCCACGAAGGTGGTCCGGAGCTCGTTGGCGCCGTCGTCCCTTGCCGTCTCGACGTACAGCCGCAGCCCGTCCGGCAGCTCCGCGATGGACAGGTACCGCAGGGTGTGTCCCGCGGCGCCGATCGGGCCGGCCGCCGCGACGAAGTCGTCCGGAGTCGCCCCGATGGCGAAACCGGTTCGCTCGAACCAGTTCTCCGCGGCCGACGCGCGACCGTCGTAACTGGCGATCCACTTCCCGTCGTACTCGAACGCGCTGGTGATCCTCGTTCCCCGGGCATCCCAGGATTGCGGGGTCGGTCCCAGTGCGGTTCGCTGCCGGGCCCATTCGATCCCGTCGGTGCTGGTGAGATAGACCGACCGCATCCGGTCCGCCTCGTCGTCGCCGAGGTCGAGCAGGTGCTCGCACGCCCACATCCGCCAGGTCGAGCCGCTGCGCGTGACGACCACGTCTTTCCATGCGGAGACATCGTTGCCGGGCAGCACCACCGTCCGCCGGCCGTTCTGCAGATCCGCCGGTGTGCCCCCGGGCGGTGTGTCGACCGCCTCCACCCACCAGTGTTTCGACCCGGGAGTGGAGCAACTCACGTAGAGCCGCCACCCGCCGTCCGGCCGGCGGATGAGGGCGGGCCGTTCGAGGGACGCGCAGTCGAAGGTTCGTGCCCAGACAGTCGCGACCGTCTCGAAGGTGACGCCGTCGGTCGAGGACGCGACGACATTGGCGTAGCCGCGGCCCTGGTCGACCGGACGACGCAGCCGATAGGCCAGATGGAACGCCCCTTCGTCGAACACCACGCTCGGTCCGCCGGCCCAGAAACCCTCGCCGACTCCGGGAGGCGAGATCACCACGTCCGACGGGCCCGTTGCCAATGCATTCCCGATGCGGTCGATGAGTGTCACGGCGCAGAGCATACGAAGGCTCCCGGACATCACCCTCCGGCAGGCGGACCCGGCAATCAACAGGATGCGCAGAAGTAAAGCCACCGAATGGGTGCGCAGGGGAGGTTTATCCCACGCTTCGGACGCAATTGGCTGGATCGGAGTGAAGCGGTGGCGCGGTATGCTCTGCCACATGTCTGCCCATGGTGTGTTCTTGGTGTGCTGCCGCGAGGTCGACCTCGTGCGCGTCGCCAGCGCCGCCTGTTGTTCTGCCGCCTGACACCCCGCCGCTCGCCAGCGCCGGGCTGTGATGTCGGCGCGCAGACCCCTCGGGTTTCCTTCGTGTTGATGTGACGGCTACCGGCTTGTCCGCAAGGATTCCCCGTGCCCCCAGTGAACAGCACCGCTCAGCCCGCCGCGCCTGCGCCGGTTCCGGCTGCATCGACACCTGCTGCGTCGAAACCTGCTGCGTCGACAACCGCTGCGTCGACGCCTGCCGCAACCCCGAGACCGGCCCGGCGGCCGCGCCCCGACGCCGCCCGGGGACAGGGCCAGTGGGCGCTGGGACACCGCGAACCGCTCAATCCCAACGAGCGGATGAAGAAGGACGACGACGGCCTGCATGTCCGGGAGCGGATCGAGAACCGTTACCGCTACACGGGATTCGACGGCATCGACCCGAGCGATCTGCGCGGCCGGATGCGCTGGTGGGGGCTCTACACGCAGCGCGCGCCTGGCATCGACGGCGGCCGGACCGCCGTTCTCGAACCGGAAGAACTCGAGGACAAGTACTTCATGCTGCGCGTCCGCATCGATGGCGGCCAGCTGACCACCGGCGGGCTTCGCACCATCGGCGAGATCTCGACGAAGTACGCGCGGGACACCGCCGACCTGACCGATCGGCAGAACGTGCAGCTGCACTGGGTGCGGATCGAGGACGTCCCCGACATCTGGCAGGCCCTCGAGGGTGCCGGCCTCAGCACGGCGGAAGCATGCGGTGACGTTCCCCGGGTCGTCCTGGGATCGCCGGTCGCAGGCATTGCGGCCGACGAAATCATCGACGGAACGCCGGCCATCCAGGAAATCGTCCAGCGATTCATCGGCAGCCCGGAATTTTCCAACCTGCCGCGGAAATTCAAGACGGCAATTTCCGGATCGCCGCGGCAGGACGTCGCGCACGAGATTCACGACATCGCATTCGTCGGCGTCGTTCACCCCGAGCACGGCCCGGGTTTCGACCTGTGGGTCGGCGGCGGGTTGTCCACCAACCCGATGCTCGGCCAGCGGCTCGGGGCCTGGATCCCGCTCGACGAGGTGGCCGATGTCTGGGCGGGCGTCATCTCGATCTTCCGCGACTACGGCTACCGGCGGCTGCGCAACCGGGCCCGGCTGAAGTTCCTGGTCGCCGACTGGGGTTCGGAGAAGTTCCGCGAGGTGCTCGAGACCCAGTACCTGCACCGCACCCTGGTGGACGGCCCGGCGCCGGAGTTGCCCCTCGGACCCCGGGACCACGTCGGCGTGCACGAGCAGAAGGACGGCCGGTTCTACGTCGGCATCAACCCGACGGTCGGGCGGGTGTCAGGCACCCTGCTCACCCAGGTCGCCGACCTTGTCGCCGCCCACGGGTCCGACCGGATCCGCACGACCACCGACCAGGGCCTGGTCATCCTGGACATCGAGGCGGACCGGATCGATTCGCTGGTGGCCGGGCTCGCTGCACTGGGCCTCTCGGTCAAGCCGTCGACCTTCCGTCGAAACATGATGGCGTGCACCGGGCTGGAGTTCTGCAAGCTCGCGATCGTCGAGACCAAGGCCCGCGGGATCGCGCTGGTCGACGAGCTGGAGAAGCGGATCGGCGATCTCGACGTCCCGCTGACGATCAACATCAACGGCTGCCCGAACGCCTGCGCGCGTACCCAGATCGCGGACATCGGGCTCAAGGGCATGATCGTCACCGACGCCAGCGGTGCCCAGGTCGAGGGCTTCCAGGTTCACCTCGGCGGAGGACTCGGCCTCGATGCAGGCTTTGGCAAGAAGGTCCGCGGCCACAAGGTCACCGGTGACGAATTGGCCGACTATGTCGAGCGGGTCATCAAGACCTTCGATTCGCAGCGCGATTCCGGTGAGCGGTTCGCGCAGTGGGTGGCCAGGGCGGACGAGGCGGCACTGCTGTGAGCGAGAACCGTGCTCCCGCCCAGTACTGCCCGTACTGCGGGGAGACCAACCTCTGGCCGCACGAGGATTCGCACGGCGCCTGGAGCTGCCGTGACTGCTACCGGGTGTTCGCGGTGCGGTTCATCGGCCTCGCCGGCCGGAGTACCGGTGAACCAGCACTCCCGACCGACGTCAGGCCGTCCGGGGTGATCTCGTGATCACCGCCCTGCGGTCGGGTGCGGACCTGGCGGCGGTCGCCGACCGGGCAGCACGGGAGCTTGCCGACGCCACCGCCGAGGAGATCCTCCGGTTCGCCGCCGACGAGTTCGGCAGCGGGTTCGCGGTGACCGCGTCCATGCAGGACACCGTCCTGGTGCATCTCGCATCCACGGTGCTGCCCGGAATCGATGTGCTCTTCCTCGACACCGGCTACCACTTCATTGAAACCCTGGGCACCGCAGACGCTGTCGAAGCTGTCTACGACGTCACGCTGCGCCGGTTGTTGCCGCTGCAGACGGTCGGCGAGCAGGACGCCCAGTACGGCAAGGATCTGTTCGCCCGGGATCCGGACCTGTGCTGTGCCCTGCGCAAGGTCGCGCCGCTGAACAGGGCACTGACCGGCTACGAGGCCTGGGGGACGGGGGTGCGGCGGGTGGAATCGTCGACCCGCGCAACCACTCCGGTCGTGCAGTTCGATGCGAAGCGCGGAAAGGTCAAGTTCGCCCCGCTGGCCGCGTGGTCCGACGACGATGTGGCCGCCTACATCACGAAGAACAACGTGCTGGTCAACCCGTTGATGGGGCCCGAATACCCGTCCGTCGGTTGCGAGCCGTGCACCAGGAAGGTGCTCCCAGGACAGGACGCGCGGTCGGGTCGCTGGGCCGGGCTCACCAAGACCGAATGTGGGATCAACCTGTGACGACGAGCCAGAACGCGCCCGCCTCCGCGGTCGCACCACGTGGAAACCGTTCCGCCGCAAGGGGATCCGGTGTGACGCTGTGGCTCACCGGGCTGCCCAGCGCCGGCAAGACGACGCTCGCGCTGGCACTGGCCGACGAGCTGACCGCCCGCGGCGCCGATGTCGAGATTCTGGACGGCGATCAGGTCCGCACGCACCTGTCCGCGGGCCTGGGATTCTCCCGCGAGGACCGGGAAACCCAGGTGACCAGGATCGGATTCGTCGCCGAACTGCTGGCCAGGCACGGAATCACCGTGCTGGTGCCGGTCATCGCGCCCTACGCCGACGCCCGCGCGAAGGTGCGTGCCCACCACGAGCGGCACGGCACCCGACTGCTGGAGGTGTACCTGTCGACGCCGGTCGAAGTGTGCGCCGAACGCGACGTGAAGGGCCTGTACGCCAAGGCATTTCGCGGTGAGATCTCGTCGATGACCGGTGTCGACGATCCGTACGAGATCCCGGAGAACCCGGACCTGCGGATCGATACCTCCGTGCTCGACCGGGAGGATTCCGTGGCCGCACTGCTCGACCTGCTCACCGAGAGGAGCCTTCTGTGACGATCACAGAAGAGGTGACGACCATAGAGGAGGCGCCGGCCGCCGCGCACCAGCGGGTCGCCAGCCCGCATCTGCGCGCGCTGGAGTCGGAGGCCATCCACATCTTGCGGGAGGTGGCCGGCCAGTTCGACAAACCGGTCATCCTGTTCTCCGCCGGCAAGGACTCGGTGCTCGTGCTGCATCTGGCCCGCAAGGCGTTTCACCCCGCGCCGTTGCCGTTCTCGCTGCTGCACGTGGACACCGGGCACAACTTTCCCGAGGTACTCGCCTTCCGCGACCGGGTGGTCGCCGAGGGCGGTCTGCGGTTGCAGGTGGCGAAGGTCCAGGACTGGATCGACGACGGGCGCCTCACCGAGCGACCCGACGGCACCCGCAACCCGCTGCAGACGGTGCCGCTGGTCGACACCATCGCCGAGCAGCAGTTCGACGCGGTGATCGGCGGCGCGCGGCGGGACGAGGAACGGTCACGGGCCAAGGAACGGATCTTCTCCCTGCGCGACTCGTTCGGCGGCTGGGACCCCCGGCGGCAGCGTCCGGAATTGTGGGGCCTCTACAACGGAAGGCACGCTCCCGGCGAGCATGTCAGGATCTTCCCGTTGTCCAACTGGACCGAACTCGACGTCTGGAACTACATCGAGGCCGAGGGCATCGACCTGCCGGAGATCTACTACGCCCATGAGCGGGAGGTGTTCCAGCGTCAGGGAATGTGGCTCAGCCCCGGCGACTGGGGCGGCCCGACCGGGCGGGAGACGCTGCAGCGCAGGCAGGTTCGGTATCGGACCGTCGGCGACATGTCCTGCACCGGCGCCGTGGAGTCGACCGCGACCGATGTCCGCGCGGTGATCGAGGAGATCATCGTCACCCGGATCACCGAGCGGGGAGCGACCAGGGCCGACGACAAGCTCGGCGAAGCCGCCATGGAAGACCGCAAGCGCGAAGGATATTTCTGATGGCCGCACTTCCGGCACCGGCTCCGCCTGCTCCGCTCGGCGGCGTCGCCTTGGACGATGTCGCCTTAGACGATGCCGTCCAGGCGCATGAACTCGCCGACGAACTGAGCCACGCCCGCGGACTGCTCCGTTTCGCGACGGCAGGATCGGTGGACGACGGCAAGTCGACCCTGGTCGGCCGTTTGCTGCACGACTCGAAGTCGGTGCTGTCCGACACCCTCGACGCCGTGCAGCGCACGTCGGAGGCGAGAGGCCTTGACACCGTTGACCTGTCACTGCTGGTCGACGGCCTGCGGGCCGAGCGCGAGCAGGGCATCACCATTGATGTCGCCTACCGGTACTTCGCCACGCCGGCGCGGACCTTCATCCTCGCCGACACCCCCGGCCACGTGCAGTACACCAAGAACACCGTCACCGGAGCGTCCACCGCGGACCTTGTGGTGATCCTGACCGACGCCAGGACCGGGGTCGTCGACCAGACGCGCAGGCATGCCGCCGTCGCGGCGCTGCTCGGTGTCCCGCACCTGCTGCTTGCAGTCAACAAGATCGATCTCGTCGACTACGACCAGCAGGTGTTCGACGCCATCGCGACCGAGTTCTCGTCGTACGCCAAGGAACTCGGCATCCACGAGGTCACGGCCATCCCCATCTCCGCGCTGCACGGCGACAACGTGGTGGTGCGGTCCGGCCGGATCGGGTGGTACACCGGCCCGAGCGTGCTGGAACACCTGGAGCGGGTCGACCTCACCGACGACTCCGCGGACGGGTCACTGAGGTTCCCGGTCCAGTACGTCATCCGCCCGAGGTCGGACGATCTGCCCGACTACCGCGGGTACGCCGGCCGGGTGGCGGCGGGCACGGTTCGCCCCGGCGACGAGATCGTGGCGCTGCCGTCCGGCGTGCGGTCCGTCGTCAGCGGAATCGACACCGCCGACGGTCCAAGGGATGTCGCGGTGGCCGGCGACTCGGTGACGTTGCTGCTCGCCGGGGACCTCGATCTCGCAAGGGGCGACCTGATCGCCGGTGTGGCCGATGCGCCTACGCCGGTGACGCAGTTCGCCGCAACCATCACCCAGCTCGCGGACCGGCCGGTCCGGATCGGCACCCGTGCGCTGCTGCGGTACGGGACCTCGACGACGAGGGTCATCGTCGGTTCCATCGACGGACTGCTGGACATCGACAGCCTGACGCACCGCGACGCACCGCCCGCGCTGTCGCTCAACGACATCGCCAAGGTCACGCTGCGGACGGCCGATCCGCTGCCGGTCGAGGAGTATCGGCCGGGCGGCGCTGTCGGTTCCTTCCTGATCATCGACCCCGCCGACGGCACCACGCTGGCCGCCGGAATGGTCGGCGACCGGCGCGCTGCCCTGCACCCGCCTGCCCTCTCCAGCTCGACTCTCGCCGGCTCTGCCACCCCCACCGAGGAGGACTTCTGATGATCAGCCCGTCCGACGCCCGTCGAATGACCGTGGACCGATGTCCCCGGCCGGCCGTGCACGGCCGCGACATCGCGCTGTCTCCCGCCAACCTCCCCACCCCCGGTCCGTAACCCCGGGCGTCACCCCCAAGGACTTTCCGTGTCGACTTCCCGCTCCATCAGCACCCGCCTCAAACCGTCCCGCCTGTTCGCGGCCGGCGTTCTCGCCGCTGTCGCCGCCGTCACCGTCGCCTGCTCCTCCGGCAGCACCGCCGCCGAGTCCTCCACCGAGGCCGCAGCGTCCACGGCCCCCGCTTCCGCCGGCAGCGCCGCGGAGTCCGCAGGGAGCGCCGCTCCCGCGTCCGGGGCCGACACACTCCGCCTGGGCTATTTCCCCAACGTCACCCATGCCGCCGCCGTTCTCGGGGTCAAGAACGGCACGTTCCAGGAGGCGCTGGGTTCGACCAAGCTCGAGACCTCCACGTTCAACGCCGGTCCCGCAGCGATCGAGTCGCTGCTCTCCGGCGCGATCGACGCCACCTTCATCGGGCCGAACCCGGCGATCAACGCGTTCGTCAAGTCGAACGGGGATGCGCTGCGGATCGTCGCCGGCGCGACCAACAACGGTGCCGCGCTGGTCGTCAAGCCGGAGATCAGCGGTCCGGCCGACCTGAAGGGCAAGACGCTGGCAACCCCGCAGCTGGGCGGGACGCAGGATGTCGCGCTGCGGAAGTGGTTGCTGGACAACGGCCTCAAGGTGCAGACGACCGGCGGCAATGACGTCGACATCGTCAACCAGGAGAACTCGCAGACCCTCGACCTGTTCAAGACCGGCGAGATCGACGGCGCGTGGCTGCCAGAGCCGTGGGCGTCCCGGCTGGTGCTCGAGGCCGGCGGCAAGACGCTGCTCGACGAGAAGACCCTCTGGCCGGACGAGAAGTTCCAGACCACGATCCTGATCTCTTCCCGGCAGTTCCTCGAGGAACATCCAGAGACGATCCAGGCCCTGATCCAGGGTGAGATCGAGGAGATCGACGACATCGAGGCCGATCCGGCGAAGGCACAGACCGACCTCAACGCGGCCATCGGTGAGCTCACCGGAAAGCCGCTCGCGGACACCACCATCCAGGCGGCATTCGCCAACATCGAGCCGACCTGGGATCCGCTGGCCGGCACGCTCAACACCATCGCAGAGCACGGCGTCGAGGCGGGAACCCTGTCCAGTGCGCCTGATCTGAACGGTATCTACGACCTGACGGCGCTCAACAAGGTGCTTGCGGCCGCCGGGAAACCACCGGTCAGCGCCGCCGGTCTCGGCACGGAGTAGGGGAACGAAGAGATGACGACACTCGTCGGCGAGCCACACCTCGACTACCACGCGGACGACCCGCGGGTGGTGCCGCTGCTGCCGGACAAGGACCCAGGGGACGCCGCTGTCGCGATCGACGGCGTGAGCAAGGTGTTCTCCAGTCGCCGCGGGAAGGTCGCGGCGCTGGACAACGTCAGCCTGTCGGTGGCTCCCGGCGAGTTCGTCTGCCTGCTCGGCGCGTCCGGGTGCGGCAAGTCCACCCTGCTGAACCTGATCAGCGCCTTGGACAAGCCCACCAGCGGCACCGTCCGGACGACCGGCCGGCCGGCGCTGATGTTCCAGGAATCGGCCCTTTTCCCCTGGTTGACGGCCGGGCAGAACATCGCCCTGGCGCTCAAGTACGCGGGCGTTCCGCGGAAGCAGACCAAGGCCCGGATCGACGAGTTGCTGGATCTGGTGCGGCTTTCCGGTCACGCGGATCGGCGCGTCCACGAATTGTCCGGCGGTCAGCGGCAGCGGGTCGCGCTGGCCAGGGCGCTCGCCCAGAACAGCAGCGTGCTGTTGATGGACGAGCCGTTCGCGGCCCTCGACGCGATCACCCGGGACGTCATGCACGACGAGTTGACCCGGGTCTGGAAGGCGACCGGCAACAGCATCGTCTTCGTCACGCACAACGTCCGGGAGGCCGTCCGATTGGGCCAGCGGGTGGTGCTGCTGTCCTCCCGGCCGGGCCGGGTGGTGCGCGACTGGAAGGTCGACATCAAGGGACCCAGGACCATCGAGCACCCCGCCGTCGGTGCGCTCGCCGCTGAGATCACCGTGCGCCTGCGAGAGGAGATTGCCAGCCATGCCCGCTCTTGACGATTCGGTGATCACCCGCGACGAGGTGGAGCGCGAGGACACCGCCGCCGTCGGTGCCGGCCTCGACGTCCTGGAGGAACCGGACCGGGTCCGGGAGCCCTGGTGGCGCAAGCTCGGCAGCTCGGTCGTCCCGCCGATCCTGGCGCTGGTCGTCGTGCTGGTGGTCTGGGAGGTCGTGTACCTGCTCGGCGTCAAGCCGGAGGTCATGCTGCCGTCACCGGCGGCCGTCTTCGACGAGCTTCTGCGGCTGCTGCAGGGCGGGCAGGCCTGGGAGACGATCTGGACCAGCCTGTCCCGCGGATTGATCGGGTTCGCGATGGCGATCGTCGTCGCGGTGCCGATCGGGCTTGCCATCGCCCGGTTCAACTGGCTGCGCACCTCGGTCGGGCCGTTGCTGTCCGGCTTGCAGTCCATGCCGTCGGTGGCCTGGGTGCCGCTGGCCATTCTGTGGTTCCAGATCAGCCCGGCGATGATCTACATGGTCGTGCTGCTCGGTGCGGTCCCGTCGATCGCCAACGGGCTGACGGCCGGCATCGACCAGGTGCCGCCGCTGTACTCGCGTGTCGGCCATGTACTGGGTCTCGGCTGGTGGGGCCAGGCCCGGCATGTGCTGCTGCCGGCGGCGCTCCCCGGCTTCCTCGCCGGGCTCCGTCAGGGGTGGGCGTTCTCGTGGCGGTCGCTGATGGCGGCGGAACTCATCGTCACCTCGTCGAAGCTCGGATTCGGGCTGGGCCAGTTGATGAACCAGGGCCGCGACCTCTCCGATGCCCCGCTGCTGTACTCCGGGCTGATCCTCATCTTCGTGGTCGGCGTCGGTGTGGAGCTGATCATGTTCAGGCCGCTGGAGCGGGCCATCCTGGACGCTCGCGGGCTGGGCACCAAGAAGCGCTGACGCCGCTGCCGGGGCTAGCCTCAAGGCATGTCCAGGTCCCCGCTACCGCCCCTGATCGGTCTCGCCCACGGCAGCCGCGACCCGCGCGCCGCCGTGGTCATCGCGGACGTGATGCGGGCGGTTCAGGCGCTGCGGCCCGGTCTGGTCGCGGTTCCGGCGTTTCTCGATCTGTCGGAGCCCGACCTGACCGCCGCCGTCTCGGCGCTGCAGAACGACCTCGACGTCAGCAAGGCCGTGGTCCTGCCACTGCTGTTCACCGAGGCGTTCCATGCCCGGGTCGATACGCCCACCGCCGTCCGGGAGGCGCAGGAGGCCACCGGTGTGAGGCTGCGACTCGGCGACATCCTCGGGATGGGCGAGGAAGTACTGCAGGCACTGCAGGAATCGGCGGGAAGGGCGCACATCGCCGCGCATGAGGCGATCCTGCTGCTCGCGGTCGGCTCCAGCCGAGAGCAGGCCAACCTCGCGGTCCACGATCTCGCCGAACGGTGGAGCGCCCGCCGTCCGGGGCCGGTGTGGGCGGGTTTCGCCACGACGGGCGAGCCGCAGGCGTCGGAACTGCTGCGGCGGGCCGAGTCGAGCGGCCGGAGGTTCGGCGTCGTCCCGTTGTTCCTGGCGCCCGGTCTGTTGCTGGACGCCACCGCAGCACAGGCCATGGCGTTGGGCGCCGAGGTCGCGCAGCCTCTGGGCACATCCCTCGCCGAGCTCGTTCTCCAGCGCTACTGCGAGGCGCTGGCGGCCGACAGGTCGCTGACCGCGTCAAGGGATCGTATGCCTTTGTAACAATCTGGCGGCTATCGGCGGCGGCTCTCGCCCCGGGCGACCCGCTGCGCCACACTCGTCGCCGGGGCAATATCCGGGGGATTGATTGATGGTCGGATGCAAGCTGTTCGCAGTGGCGGCACTGCTGGCAGGAGTCGTGACGGCGGCCGCGGGCAGCCCGGCGACCGCGGGCGGGGTTCGCACGTCGTTGCCGTTCGCCGAATGTGCCAACGACATCAACGATTTCGGCGTGGTGGTGACCGATACCCATTTGTACTGGTGGGGCCACAGCCGACCGCTTCCTGCGGGCCTGGACCGCGCGACGCACATCAACAATCGCGGCCGGATCGCCGGCACGCAGGGCAATTACGCAGCGTTGTGGGACGGCAGGAAGGTCGTCGTGATCACCGGTGCAGTCGCCGGTGACGACTATTCCTTCATCGACGGACTCAACGAGCGGGGTGACGTCGTCGGCGCCTCGGGTACTTTCGGCGGCCCCGTGCACGCGTTCGTCCACCGGAACGGGAAGACCACGGCACTGCGCGGGCTGAGCGACTCCACCGCGGCAACCGGCCTGAACGACCGCGGCCAGATCGTCGGCTACAGCTGGGTCGACGACAGGCAGGTCAGCATCCGTTGGGACAAGAATCGTCGGGTCGTGACGTTGCCGGCGTTGGGCGACGGATCGGGTGACGCGCTGGCGACCGACATCAACAATGACGGCGTTGCGACGGGATACAGCTACCGCGACAACAACCTCGGCGGGCCGCACGCGGTGATCTGGACCGCCGGTCGCGCCGTGAAGGACATCGACCTGCCGACGAGCACCTTCGGTGTCGGCAGCGACATCAACAATCGCGGTGTCGTGGTCGGTTCCACTTCGGCGGATCGGCAGTCCGGTTTCTTCCGCCCGCGCTCCGGGCCGTTGAAGGTGCTCACCCCCGCCCCGGCGGTCGCCGCCGGGCAATTGACGGCGGTGAACGACGTCGGCTGGGCAGTGGGCTGCGACTTCGACGCCGACGGGAATTCGCGCGCGACGCTCTACCGAGCAGGGCGCTGACAGCGCTCATCGGCTGCGGTCGATCGTATGGTCGGCGGTCAGTTGGATGTCAGGGTGACGATGATGAAGACCACCAGAGCCACTGCGACCACGACGGCGACGGCGATGGTGCCCCAGAACATCAGCTTCGGCCGGGCCTCCACCTCGGCCCCGATCCACTCCAGCTCTTCACCCGGCGACCGGTGATGGGGCTCGTCGGCGTCGGTGGGCTGGTTGTCCCCGGGTGTTGTGGTCACGGGCGGGAGTCTAATCGTGCGCGGGTGGCCAGAGCAGCTCGCCACAGGTGCATGCCGGCATAGGACCGGTAGGGCCGCCACGCCGCGGAGTGCAGCGCGAGCGCGGCCGGCGTGGCGGCGAGGCCGAGCAGTTCCGCACCGCTGCGCAGCACAAGATCACCGGTCAGCAGCACGTCGCGGTCGGTCAGCAACCGCATCGCCACGTACCCGGCGGTCCACGGTCCGATGCCAGGTAGCGCGACGAGGTCGGCGGTGAGATCCGCCGTCGAGCGTTCAGGGGTCACCTCGAGGGTGCCGTCGGCCATCGCGGCGGCGGCCCCGATGACCGCAGCGGCGCGCCGTCTCGGTCCGACGATCAGAGCCGTACCGAGTTGGGCGACCGCCTCGGGCGTCGGGAACAGGTGGGTCAGTTCGCCGTCGGGTTCGGGCAGTCGCTGATCGGCCGCATGCACCAGCTTCGCGGCCGCCGTCTGTGCACCGGCCACCGACACCTGCTGGCCGAGCATTGTCCGTATCAGGGTTTCCGGGCCGTCGACGGTGCCCGGGATCCTGATGCCCGGCTCGGCGTCCACCCCTGGTCGCAGCGCCGGGTCGGCGGCCAGCACCGTGTCGATGGCGACCGGTTCGGCGTCGAGATCGAGCAGGGCACGGCAATGCGCGAGCGCCGCCGGCAGGTCCGACGCGTTCTCGAGCCGTATCGTCGCCGCCACCTCGCTCCCGCTGCGTCCGGTCGGCAGCGTCAACGCGACGGTCCCGGCGCCGGCCGGCAGTCGCAGCGTGCGGTGATAGGTGCGGTCCCGGACGTGCTCGACGCCTCGAACAGTGTGCGCCGCAAGGAATCCCAGCAGGGCATCGGCCGCGAACGGCGCACGGACCGGCAGCTCGGCGGTGAACGTGACGAACGGCACGCCGTCACTGTGCCATCCTGCTCGACGTGGAAGACGCACCCCCCACGAGGTGGGAAACGACCGTCACCGGTGAGCGCTGGGACTTCTATGTCGACCGCTTCGCCCGTGAATATGCCGAGGGTGCGGACCTGGAGGGCGAGGCACGGTTCGTCGACGTCATTGCGCCGCGCGGTGCCCGGATGCTCGACGGGGGCTGCGGGACGGGCCGGATCACTGCCGCCCTGCACCGGATGGGGCATCGGGTGATCGGTGCCGACCGGGACGCCGGGCTGGTGGAGATCGCCCGCAGCCGCTATCCCGGGCCGCCGTTCCTGGCGTCCGATCTCCTCACCCTGACGCCGACTGCGTTGTCGGATGCCGGCGGGCCTTTCGAGCTGGACGTGGCCGTGCTGGCCGGCAACGTCATGGTCTATCTGGCTCCGGGCACCGAACGGGCGGTGCTCAGCACCCTTGCGGGCCTGCTCGTGCCCGGCGGCCGGATCGTCACCGGGTTCGCGACTGACCGGGAGTACCGGGTGCCGGATCTGGACCTGGACGCCTCTGCCGTCGGGTTGGACGTCGAGCACCGTTTCGCGACGTGGCACCTCGATCCCTGGACCGATGATGCGGACTGGGCGGTGTCGGTCCTGCGGCGCAGCCCGTGACGGCCGCTTGCCGAGCGGGAAGAACGCAGCGAGGGCGACCGTAGACTGACGCCTCGTGAGTCTCACCCTCGGCATCGTCGGCCTGCCCAATGTCGGCAAGTCCACCGTGTTCAACGCCTTGACCCGTGCCAACGTGCTGGCCGCGAACTACCCCTTCGCCACCATCGAGCCCAACGTCGGTGTGGTGCCGATCCCCGATCCGCGGCTGGACCAGCTCGCCGAGGTGTTCCACTCCGTGCGGACGGTGCCGGCCACGGTGTCTTTCGTCGACATTGCCGGCATCGTGAAGGGCGCCAGCGAGGGCGCCGGCCTGGGCAACAAGTTCCTGGCCAACATCCGTGAGGCCGACGCGATCTGCCAGGTGGTCAGGGTGTTCTCCGACGACGACGTCGTGCACGTCGACGGTCGGGTCGATCCGCTCGCGGACGTCGAGACGGTCAACACCGAACTGATCCTGGCCGACCTGCAGACCCTGGAGAAGGCGATCCCCAGGCTGGAGAAGGAGGCCAGGACCGCGAAGGACCGCAAGTCTGTCCTGGAGGCGGCGCAGGAGGCGAACGCGCTGCTCGACAGCGGCCGGACGCTCTTCTCGGCCCGGGGCACGCTCGATCTCGTGGTGCTCAGGGAGCTGTCGCTGCTGACCGCCAAGCCATTCCTGTACGTCTTCAACGCCGATGAAGCGGTGCTGACCGATGACGCCCGCCGGGCCGAACTGCTGGCGGCCGTCGCGCCTGCCGATGCGGTGTTCCTGGACGCCAAGGTCGAGTTCGAACTGCTGGAGATGGACGCCGAGTCGGCCGCCGAGCTGCTGGAATCCGTCGGCCAGTCCGAGCCGGGCCTGCATGCCCTGGCCCGCGCGGGCTTTCACACGCTCGGGCTGCAGACCTACCTGACCGCCGGGCCCAAGGAATCCAGGGCCTGGACGATCAAGAAGGGCGCCACCGCACCGCAGGCCGCCGGGGTGATCCACACCGACTTCGAGCGGGGTTTCATCAAGGCGGAGGTCGTCTCGTTCGACGACCTGATGGCGGCCGGTTCGATGCAGGCCGCCAAGGCCGCCGGTCGGGTGCGGATCGAGGGCAAGGATTACGTGATGGCCGACGGCGACGTTGTCGAGTTCCGATTCAACGTCTGACACAGGGTAATCGGTGACAGACCGGTTGCTCCTGATGGTGCGCGCGACCGCCTCTTCTGATCGAGCACATCCGTAGACGAATTGGGATACTGTTCGGCATACTGACTGGGTGACCACCACGATCAAGGTGCCGACCGAGCTTCGCGACCGAATCAACCGGGATGCTCAGGAGCAAGGTGTAACTGCAGCCGGCCTGATTGAGAAGCTGCTCGATGGCTATGAGCGGCGCAGGCGCATGGAGGCATTTGGGCGCGCGTTCCGCGGCGCCGACAAGGAGTATCGAGACGAGTTTCGTGATTGGGACGTCGCAATCGGCGACGGACAAGATGGCAACTGATCTCCGGCGAGGCATCGTGGTGTGGGCCGAACTGAGTCCCGCGCGTGGGCGGGAGCAGGCCGGGCGCCGGCCCGCGCTCGTCATCGCCAGTGACCTCTACTTGGAACAGGCCGACACGCTCGCAATCATCGTGCCGGTGACCACGAACAATCGTGGATGGCCGAATCACGTGCTTTTGAAGGGCCAAGGTCTGGCGCTCGATCAGCCGAGCTTTGCGATGACCGAACAGCCGCGGACGGTCACTCGCGACCGACTGTTCGATATCGCGGGCACCGTCGACAGGGCGACGATGACTGAGGTCGACGGCTGGCTGCGTGACTTCCTGGCGCTGCCATGATCAGGCTCAACGTCTGACCCGGGACCTCACAGGGGCTGGCCGTCGCGCAGTTCCCGGACCAGCGAGGAGACGACAGCCTTGAGGCTGCCGTCGTTGTCGGCAGCCACCCGGAGTTGTCGCTGATAGCTGGCACCGCGGTCGACGATGTCGAGCACGTTCTCCAGTTCGGCGCTGCAGTCGAGCGAGGCGGCCACCGGGGCCAGCGCGGGGAGCAACTCGTGCAGATCCTCGGTCACCAGGCGTTCGTCACCGGCGGCGTTCTGGATGATGATCGCGTCCATCCCGTACCTCGCGGCCCGCCATTTGTTCTCCCGGACGAACCACGGCGGCAGCTGCTCGACCGGGCGGCCGGCATCCAGATCCCGGGAGAACCGTTCCACCAGGCACTGGGTCAGCGCGGCGATGGCGCCGATCTCCCTGGACGTCGAGATCCCGTCGAAGGTCCGGACCTCGATGGTGCCCCACTTGGGCGATGGGCGAATGTCCCAGCGCAGCTCGCCGAGCTGGTCGATGACGCCGGTGTGCAGCATGTCCGCGGCCATCGACTCGTACTCTTCCCACGCGCCGAACTGCGGTGGCAGCCCGGCGGTGGGCAGCTGCTGGAACATCAGAGCGCGATTCGAGGCGTAACCGGTCGTCTCGCCGGCCCAGAACGGGCTCGATGCACTCAATGCCTGGAAATGCGGAAGGTAGGTCAGCAGCCCATTGATGATGGGCAGCACTTTCCGCCGGTCCTCGACAGCGACGTGGACGTGCACGCCCCAGATCATCATTTGCCGTCCCCACCAACGGGTGCGGTCGATCAAGGTGTCATAGGTCGGTTTACCGGGGGTGACCTGCTGCTGGAACCACTGACTGAAAGGGTGGGTGCCGGATGAGATCAGGTCGACACCAAGGGGTTCGGCGTAGGAGATCACCCGTTCGACGAGGCCGGTCAGGTCATTGACGGCGTCACGCGCATGCCGATGCGGTGCGCTGACGATTTCGATCGTATTCGTCAGCAATTCGTTCGTCACGTGCGGATAGGAGTCGGCCGGACCCGTTTTCGCCAACAACTCCGGCGCGGCCGGCGACAGTTCTCCGCTGCGCCGATCGACGCAGGCGATCTCCCACTCGATTCCGAGCCGCGACCGCTCGGAAGGGGTGAACTCGATCTTCATCATGTGTTCCTGTCGGCCCGGCAAGAAGCAGTGCGGAGGAGCGTATTACGTGGTCGGTGGCGGTCCGGACGTCGGGTGTCGGGCGGCGGTTGAGACCATGGTGCGGTGCACGGAGACGGGAATGGCTGGGTGCGCTGCGGGCTGGGTCACCAGCACTGGGGCGTATACGGCGCGGCCGGTCTGCTCGTGCGCCGGAAGGACGCGGGCTCGGAGGTCAGTGTGCTCATGCAGCATCGGGCGCCGTGGACGAGCCTGGGCGATACCTGGGGTCTGCCCGGTGGGGCCAGGGACAGCCACGAGACGGCGGTCCACGCCGCCATCCGGGAGGCCGGTGAGGAGGCCGGTGTCAACCCGGATGCCCTGTCCGTCGTCGGCGAATGGATCGACGACCACGGCGGCTGGGCGTACGTCACGGTGATCGCCGACGCCTTGCGCCCGCTGACCCTGGAGGCGAATGCTGAGAGCGCCGAGCTCCGGTGGGTCCACTTGGCCGAGATCGATGCGCTGCCGCTGCATCCCGGGTTCGCGAAGAGCTGGCCGACGGTCAGCCTGCTGGTCGCCGCGCAATGACAGTTGTGATCAGCCGGCCGACAGACACGCCGGCGGCAGGTCGAACCACCGCAGCTGCTCGAAATCGGCGGACAGGTCGGTCGCCTGCTCGGCGACCACATGAACGTCGGCCCGGGGTGGTCGGGCCATCAGCTCGCGTGCTTCCGCCAGGTACTGCTGCAGTGCGCTCTCCGGGGCGCGGTCGTGCCGGCGGGGGTAGGTCATCGCGCCGGTGTCGTCGTAGCCGACCTGCACCAGGCGCATCGGTGGCTCGGCCGGTCCGAGACGGTGCCGCCACAGACCGTTCGCCGGATCGAAGCGGTAGTCCTCGAGCAGCCGCCAGCCCTGCCGGGCGATCATGGCGACGGCCTCCACGAGGTAGTCGAACACCGCCTGGGAGATGAAGTAGTTGAAGTTGATCCGCACCCAGCCGGGCTTGATTCCCTCGCAGCCGTGGGTGATCTCGCGCTCGAAGGCGTGTGATCGGTCGAGGTCGATACCGAGCAGCCGGTGGCCGTACGGGCCCGCGCAGGAACACCCGCCGCGCGCCTGGATGCCGAACAGGTCGTTGAGCAGCGAGACGACGAAGTTGTGGTGCAGGTACTGGCCGCTCGGCGCGCGCACCACGAAGGAGACGATCGACAGGCGTTCGGCGTCGGGGTTGCCGAGAACCTCGATGGTCGGCTCCGCCTGCCAGGCTGCGACCGCCCGGCGCAGGAAGTAGTCCTCGCGGCCGCGGATCACCTCGACACCGACGGCCTGTTTGAGCTGGAAGACCATCCCGGCCCTGATCGACTCGACGATCGCGGGTGTGCCGCCCTCCTCGCGCTGCACGGGATCGGCAAGATAACGATGCTCGTCCGGGTTGACGTAGGCGACGGTGCCGCCGCCGGGCACGTCGGGCACCCGGTTGGTCAGCAACTCACGGCGGACGGCCAGCACCCCCGGGGTGCTGGGGCCGCCGATGAACTTGTGCGGACTGAGGAAGATCGCGTCCTTGTAGGCGCCGGGACGTTCGACACCCGCGTTCATCTCGATCTCGACATACGGTGCCGCCGCTGCGAAGTCCCAGAAGGACAGCGCCCCGTGCTCGTGCAGCAGGGCCGAGATCCGGTGCGTGTCGGTCACGATCCCGGTGACGTTGCTGGCCGCCGAGAAGGATCCGATCTTGAGCGACCGGTCGCGGTGGCGCACCAGTTCCGCTTCCAGCCGCGCTGCGTCGATGTGGCCGTCGGCGTCTTGCGGGATGACCACGACGTCGGCGATGGACTCCCGCCACGGCAATTCGTTGGAATGGTGCTCGAACGGGCCGATGAAGATGACCGGGCGCTGGTCGGCGGGGATGGCGTCGCTGAGCCTGTAACGGTCGTCGAGCTGGGCCGGAATCCGCAACCCGAGGATGCCGATCAGCTTGTCGATGGCGCCGGTACACCCGGACCCCGCGAAGAGCACGACGGTGTCCTCGTCACCACCGATCGCGGCGTGGATGATGCCGCGCGCGTCCTCCCGGAGCCGGGTGGTCTGCAGGCCGGTGCCGCTGGATTCGGTGTGCGTGTTGGCGTACCGGGGGAGCACCTCTTCCCGGATGAAGTCCTCGAGGAAGCTCAGTGCGCGGCCCGATGCCGTGTAGTCGGCGTAGGTGACGCGGCGCGGCCCGTACGGTCCGGGCATCACCTGGTCATCCCCGATGACGGACTCCCGGATGCGTCGCAGCAGCGGGGTGTCGAGAAAATCGGGGACGGCCACCCCAGGAGCGTAGTCAGCCATCGATCACTTTCGGGTCTTTCGGCCCATTGGTATCCATCTGCGCAACGATACCCTAGGGGGTATGGAAAACCATGTCACCGTGCGGCACCTGGAGCAGGACCGGTTCTCGATCGGCGTCCGCGGCCACATCCTGTACGTCGACCAGCCGGACAGCGCCGGCGGCACCGACACGGCGCCGACGCCCACCGAACTGTTCGTCGCCGGCCTGGCGAGCTGTGTGGCGTTCTATGCCCGCCGATACCTGGCCAGGCACGGCATCGCCGGCGACGGTCTCGCCGTTTCGGCGGACTTCGAGACCGGCGGCCGGCCCAACCGGGTCACCCGGATCACCATCGCCGTCGAACCCCCGCCCGGCCTGCCGCAGGAACGCCGTGCCGCCTTCCTCGCCGTTGCCTCGCACTGCACGGTGCACAACACCCTGGCCGACCCGCCGGAGGTCGCGATCACGCTCAACGAGCCGGTGGCCGCGCACTGATCGACGGCAGGAAACGCGGAGTCCGGCGCGCGTACGCCTCATAACCGGCGAACCGCGCCTGCAGTTGTGTCTCCTCGAACCGCGACTTCACGGCGAGCAGCGTCACGAGACCAGCGGTGACCGGGACGGCCCAGCGGTTGCGCAGCAGCACGGTGCGGCCGATCGCAGCGGTCAGGACTCCGGTGTAGATCGGGTGGCGGACGTAGCGGTACAGGCCGCCGGTACGCAGTTCGGCCCGCTCGTTCGGCAGCGGCAGCGCGGTCAGTCCCTTTCCCAACGACGTCGACGAGGCCACGGCGATACCGGCGCCGGAGCCGGTGATAAGCACCGCGGACACGCGCAGTACCGGCGGGAGTGGCCAGTCCTGACGTCGGGGGAGCAGCGCCAGTGCCACCAGCAGAGCGGCCTGTCCCGCGACCAGAAGACGGGCGGTCCGCCGGTCCGCGGCCTCGGGCACCGCGCCGGTCGACGTCACCTGATGATCGGGTTCCCCTTCGGGAGCTTCGCGACCGTCAGCAGCACCACCGCGTCCTCCAGCGCGAGCAGCGAATGACGCTTCGGTGGCATGAACAACATGTCGCCCTGCCGGCCCTCCCACTGATGCCCGTCGGCGTCCAACCTGACCCGACCGGTGATCACCTGAACCGTTGCCTCGCCGGGATTCTCGTGCTCCGACATCGATGACTGCGCGGTCAGCGCGATGACCGTCTGACGCAGCACGTGCTCATGACCACCCCACACGGTGCGGGCACTCCGGCCGCTGCTGGCGGTGGCCGCACGTTCCAGCTGCTCTCGGGCCAACGCCTGCAACGACATCTTCTGCATTGCCACAGTCTGACGGTCGATGCGGTATCGCGCTGATCGACGGACGGCGATTCGTGTGATCCACTTCGGGCGTGTCCGCCGCCGCCGAGCCGCGCCGACCCGGCAGGGTCGCCGTCTTCGGTGACGTCGGCGGTCATTCCGGCCCGCTGCGCGAGGCCCTGGTGGCACTCGGTGCCGACCCCGACAGCCTGCGACTGCCGGACGACCTCACGGTCGTGCAACTCGGTGACCTGGTCCACCGCGGACCCGACACACCGGGATCGATCGCCATCGCCGACACTGTGATGGCCCGTCAGCCCGGGCAGTGGGTGCAGCTCGCCGGCAACCACGAGGCCTACTACCTCACCCCGCCGAGGTTCCACTGGCCCGAGCGGCTCGCCGAAGAGGACCTGGAGACGCTGTACCAGTGGTGGCGGACCCGACGGATGAAGGTGGCCGCCGCGGTCCGGGTCAGCGGCGAACCGTGCGGCTACCTGATCACCCACGCGGGACTGACCGAGGGATTCTGGAGGCACTTCGTCGGGATGCCGACGGACGCGGTCGAGGCAGCGAAGGCGCTGAACAGGCTGGTCGGCCGGATTCACGAGAGCTGGGTGTTCCGACCGGGAGTGATGCTCACCGGCGAGGTCGATCTGGCGGCCGGGCCGCTGTGGGCCTCCGCCCCGGACGAGCTGATCCCGTCCTGGGCGGCGTCGTCGGCGGCTGCCCCCTTCCACCAGATCCACGGTCACAGCAGCACGATCGACTGGGTCACCGGACGTCGCTACGGGCGGCAGGATCTGCCGGTCGCGCTGCACGAGGAGGCGGAACTCCGTCACGCCAGCGTGCTGATCGAGGGCAGGGAGATCATCGGGATCGATCCCGGGCACGGTCGGCGGCCCGCTGCGTCCTGGGGACCGCTGGTTCTCGACGACGCCATCCTGTGCTGATCCGGGCGGCGAGTTGACTATCGCCGGAGCGGTAGCGAGGATCGGGGCATGACAACCGCTCTGGTGTCGCGACGGCACGTCGATCTCGTGCGCGTCGCCAGCGCCGCGTGTTGTCCGACCGGCTGAGCCCATCCCCTCTTCTCGCCGCCCAGGCGCTGAGACCCCGGCGCCCGTCACCCCTCCCTGAGGACTCCCATGTCGCAGCAGCACGGCCGACCCGCGCCGGTGTTCCACTGGTTCCTGCCCACCCGCGGTGATTCCGACACCCCCGGAGTGATCCCCGCATTCGGCGACACCGAGGTCGGCACGGGGCGACGGCTGCCGACGCTCGACTATCTGACCCGCGTTGCGCAGGCAGCGGAATCCGCGGGCTTCGACTCCGTCCTGACACCGGTCGGCATCGGCTGCCCCGATCCCTGGGTCGTCTGCTCGGCCATCGCGGCCCGGACCGAGCGATTGGGCTTCATCGTGGCATTACGGCCGAGCCTGGCGTCGCCGACCCTGCTCGCCCAGCAGGCCGACACCTTCACCAGGATGCACGGGCGGCGGTTGACGTTGAACATCGTCACCGGTGGCGACCCGGTCGAACAGGCCGCCTACGGCGACCACACCGATCACGACGGGCGCTACGAGGTGACCAGCGAGGCCCTCGACGTCCTCGAACCGCTACTCGCCGGCCAGCGAAAGACACTGCACGGCAAGCACATCAACGTCGTCGACGCCGCGTTGGTCGGTCCGTCGGGAATCCCCGTCCCGGTGTACTTCGGCGGGGCGTCGCCCGCGGCCCAGGCGGTGGCCGCCCGCCAGGCGGACACCTACCTGCTGTGGGGCGAGCCGGTGGACGCCATTGCCGCCCGGGTGTCGGCCATGCGCGGACTCGCGGCGGAGCAGGGTCGGAAGCTGCGGTTCGGATTGCGCATCCACATCCTGAGCCGGGACACCGGCGCGGAGGCATGGGCGGAGGCCGACCGTATCCAGGCCGGCTTCGACCCGGCGGTGGTGGCCGCCGTCCGGCAGCGCAAGGCGCGGATGGACTCCGTCGGACAGGCCCGGATGGCCGACCTGCACGCAGCCGAAAGTCCGACCACCGCAAAGGATCTGACGGTGGCCCCGAACCTGTGGTCGGGCATCGGACTGGTCCGTGAGGGAGTCGGGACCGCCATCGTCGGCAGTCACGACGAGGTCGCCCAGCGCCTCGAGGAGTACATCGAGATCGGCATCGACGAGTTCATCCTCTCCGGGTATCCCCACCTCGAAGAGGCGACCAGGGTCGGTGCGGACGTGATTGGCCGGGTCCGTTCCGGGTACCAGTCAGCGATACCGGCCTAACGGCCGGGCTCATTTTTTCAAGAATCAGGAGTCGCAGATGTCCGCCGTTCCTCCGTCCGTGTCGGGAGTCACCCGCCGATCCTTCCTGACCGGCGTCGGGCTGTCGGGAGCCGGTCTGTTGCTCGCCGCCTGCGGCGGGCCGGGGTCCACCGCGTCACCGACCAGTGCGGCCGCAGCCGCGTCCGGCAGCGGCACGGCGAACGTCACCGGCACGGTCAACTTCTATCACTGGCGCAGCGAGGACAAGGCGGTCCTGGATTCGCTGGCGGCATCCTTCGCCGAGAAGTACCCCGGCGTGTCGGTCACCCAGACCATCGACCCGTCCGAGCAGTACCAGTCGACCGCTGCGCAAAAGGCGAGGGACGGATCGATCGGTGACGCCTTGACGGCGCTGCGCGGAACGCAGTTCTCGCAGTTCACCGAGCAGAACATCTTCACCGATCTGTCGTCATCGGGAATCGCAGCCAACTACGTCGAGAACCTGATCACCCCCGGCGCGCTCGACGGGAAGCAGCTCGGATTCCCGTATCAGCTGATCTTCAACATGCCGCTGCTGAACACCGAGATCGCCGAGAAGGCAGGCGTGTCCGAGGTTCCCGCCGACTGGGACGCCTACATTGCCGCGCTGGAGAAGTTCAAGTCCTCGGGCGTCGACCCGATCGTCTGGCCCGGCAACGACCCGGCGAACGCGTTCCAGATCATCAACACCCTGGCCATGAACAACGGCCCGACGCCGGACATGTTCGCCGGGATCGAGGACGGCCGCTACAAGGCCACCGATGACTGGTGGGTCACGGCCCTCACCCAGTTCCAGCAGCTCTCGCAGTACTTCCAGCCCAACTTCGCCGGTGCCAGCACCGACGGCGTGCTGGCCCTGTTCTCGCAGGGCAAGGCGGCGATCCTGCCCACCGGGACCTACCAGATCGCCCAGGTGCGGACCGCGGGTGGCAAGTTCCCGATCGACCTTGCGCCGCTGATCACCACACCTGCCGGTGAGACGCCTGCCTACGAGGGTGTCTTCAACGCGACGTTCATTCTCGGGGTGAATTCACAGGCGAAGAACGCCGACGGTGCCCGGGCGTGGGTGGAGTTCCTCTCTCAGCCAGAGAATGCCGCGGTCTATGCCAACGGCACCTCGCAGCACGTCACCGTCTCGGGTGTCGAGTACGAGAACCCCGACCTGAAGGCGCTGGCGCCATGGGTGGAGCGCAAGACGTTGCTCGCGCCGCGGTTCCAGTTCGTCAATGCCGACATCCGGTCCGCCATCGAGAACTCGCTGGTCGCGGTGGCCTCCGGTTCGAGCCCACAGCAGGCTGCAGAAGCAGCTCAGCAGATCGTCGACGAGAAGCGGCCGGGCTGATGACCAGCGGGACCGCATCGACGGTGTCGAGGGTTTCGCCCGGTCCCGCTGCTGCGGACGGCAAGACGCAGAGCCCGTTGCGGTCCCGGCTCAGCCGGTCGGGCTGGGGTCGATCCGGCCGTCGCGGCAATGATCCGCGGCTCTTCCTGTTCCTGCTGCCGGCGGCCGCGGTGTATCTGTGGCTTGTCCTCTGGCCGACGGTGCAGGCGTTTCGGTACTCGGTGACGGACTGGGACGGGCTCTCGGCCACCTTCAACGAAGTCGGGCTGAACAATTACCAGCGTCTCCTGGGCGGGGACAGCGTCTTCACCCAGGCGGTCGGCAACTCGTTCAAGTTCATGTTCGCGGTGGTGTTGGGTCAGACGACACTGTCGCTGATCCTTGCCATTGCGCTGCAGCGCAACACGAAAACAAATATCGTGCTGCGGGCGCTGTACTTCTTCCCGACAGTGTTGTCGTCCGTGTCTGTGGCCTTCATCTGGACGTTCGTCTACGACCCCACCTTCGGTCTGGCCAATACGTTCCTGGCCGCGATCGGTTTGGAGAGCTGGCAGCAGCCGTGGCTGGGTAATCAGTCGATGGCGATCTTCTACCTGGCCATCGTGCAGATCTGGTTCCACGCCGGGCAGATGATGGTCGTCTACATCGCCGGCCTCCAGACCATTCCGCTGGAGTTGTACGAAGCAGGCGACATCGACGGCACGTCCCGGTGGCAGCGGTTCCGCTACCTGACCTGGCCACTGATCGCGCCGGCGACCGCGATCGTCGTCGCGTACACGACGATCCAATCGTTCAAGGCGTTTGACCTGATCTACGCCAGCACCGGTGGCGGACCGAACCACGCCACCGAAATCCTGTCGACGCTGATCTACAACTCGGCGTTCCGGACCTTCGAGTTCGGTTATGCGGCAGCACAATCGGTCATCTTCGTACTGGTGGTGGCGCTGGTCACCGTGCTGCAGCGCAGGGCCGTTGCGCTCTCTTCGAGAGGGGCGTGACGATGGCCGCACCCACATTGCGGGGCGCCGGTCGCACCGTGCTGCTCACCATCTACTCGCTGATCATCCTGGTGCCGTTGACGGTCGTGCTGTTCACCACCGTGAAGACGTCGCCGCAGATGTATGCCAGCCCGTTCGGGCTACCCACCTCGCCGACGCTGGACAATTTCGGTGAATTGCTGCAGGGTGGCCGGCTCGGGACCAGCCTGTTCAATTCCGTCGTCGTGACGCTCTGCTCGGTCGCCCTCACATTGCTGATCTCGAGCCTGGCCGCTTTCGCCATCGCCCGGATCCACGGCTGGCTGGGGATTGCCGTGTTCGGTCTCTTCGCGCTGGGACTTGCCGTTCCCGCTCAGGTCGCCATGATTCCGCAGTACGTCATCTTCAAGCAGATCGGTCTGACCAATTCGCTCCTCGGCCTGATCCTGATCAACATCGCGGTCACCTGCCCGGTTGCGATCTTCATCCTCACCGGCTTCCTGAAGACCCTGCCGACGGAATTGTTCGAGGCCGCGGAGATCGACGGTGCGGGGCAGTGGCGCACGTACCAGTCGATCGCGCTGCCACTCGCGGCGCCGTCGGTGGCCGCGGTGGCCATCTTCCTGTTCGTGATGCACTGGAACGACCTGCTGTACCCGTTGCTGTTCATCACCGATCCGGCGAAGGCGACCCTGCCGAAGGCGCTGCTCGACTTCAAGGGTGAGTACACGACGAACTACCCGGTGCTGTTCGCCGGCGTGCTGATCGCGAGCGCGCCGATGGTGATCGCCTACGTGTTGCTGCAGCGCTACTTCGTCGCCGGGATCACGGCCGGTGCGACGAAGGGCTGAGCCCGGTGGAGGCAGTTCCGGATCTGTCCGGCCGTTGATGATTGCGATCGCGGACTGACTGTCGGGGGTGCGCTGTAGGTTCTTTGCATGACCAGATCAGTTGTGTCGAAACAAGTCTCGAAGGGACATGTTGCTGGTGACGTCGCCGCTGGCATCATCGACGAACTGGCAGAACAGCTCAAAATCCTGGGCCGGGCGCAGGCCCGGCACGCCGCATTGATGGTCGACTTCACCGACACCCGGCGGGCCCTGGACCAACACGGCATCAACAACGACCGGCACCACGGTGGGCAGCCGTCGTTCAAGGCCGGGGAATTCGCCAGCACCGAGATCAGCATGGCCGTCAAGGCATCGAAGTTCACCGTGCAAGGCACCGTGTCGATGGCCCGCCGCGTGAAAGCGGAAGCGCCTGATGCGTGGGACGCCTGGGCGGCCGGCGACATCGACCAGGACAAGATCATCCGAATCAACCGGGCCCTGCGCCGGCTGGTCCGGAACTCCTCGAAAGAACTGCTCAACTCCGTGGTCGTCGACCTCGCCGTCTGCCGGACTCCGGAGATCCTCGGCAGGTGCCTGAACCAGTTCATCCTGCGGATCGAACCCGACCTGCAGGACGAGCGGCTACACCGATCACTGGGCGACCGGTACGTCTCGGTCCGCCCCGACCTGGACGGCATCAGCTACCTGTCCGCCGCGCTGTCCTCCATCGACGCCCACGCCATCGACCAGGTCCTGCGCGCACTGGCCGCCATCGCCGACCCTGGCGACCCCCGCACCCTGCAGCAACGCCGGGCCGATGCACTGGTCGACCTGCTCCTGGGCCGGATCAGCAACGGCTGCCACGTCGTGTGGGACACCAACAGCGACGCCGACGACCACCTCGACGACGACACACCGGATCCGACGGGAAACGAGGACAGTGGCGCCGGCGCCGGCGAGGACAAGGGCGACGACGGGGCCGACGACGGGGGCGGCGACGGCAGCGGCAATGGCGATGACGGCAGTGGCAGTGGAAGTGGCGATGACAAGCTCGGCGTGGCCGACGAGTGGGAGCTGCCGGCGTCCGCGTTCCGGCCCGACCCACCCCGCTCCGCCGTCGACACCACCGACCACACGACCGGGACACCCAGGGTGATCACCTGTACCGGCAACCGCGAGCCGCGGCCGGTGCAGGTCACCATCGGGGTCGTCGTCTCCGTCCAATCCCTGATCGGCGCCACCAACACCCCCGGACAACTGATGGACCGCAGCGCATCGGTCCCCGCAGACACCCTCCGGGCCCTCGCCCAGCAACCCGGGAGCCTGTTCTACCGGTTACTCACCGACCCCCACGGCAACCTGCTCGACGTCACCGAACTGGGCCGGTTTCCCTCCGGGAAGCTCGGTACCGCCATCAGATTCCGGGACGGGGTCTGCGCCAACCCGACCTGCACCTGCCCGCCACCCGCTGCGACTTGGACCACCTCATCCCCGTCCCCGAAGGACCCACCACCGCCGCCAATCTCACCGCCGAATGCCGCCACGAACACCGCGCCAAAACCCACGCCGGACACCACTGCGAACGCACCGGCCCCCACACCACCCAATGGACCACCCC